>CAMSCJ010000011.1 GCA_947056845.1 uncultured Mycoplasmatota bacterium | reverse complement strand
GTAGGCCCAGTAGCTCCAGCTAAACCTTGAGGCCCAGTAGCACCAGTAGGCCCGGTTGCTCCAACTAAACCTTGAGGCCCAGTGGCACCAGTAGGCCCGGTTGCTCCAGCTAAACCTTGAGGACCAGTGGCACCGGTAGGTCCAGTAGCTCCAGCTAAACCTTGAGGTCCAGTGGCACCGGTAGGCCCAGTAGCTCCAACTAAACCTTGAGGACCAGTGGCACCAGTAGGCCCAGTAGCTCCAACTAAACCTTGGGGCCCAGTGGCACCAGTAGGCCCAGTAGCTCCAATTAGACCTTGAGGACCCGTAGCACCAGTAGGTCCGGTTGCTCCAACTAAGCCTTGAGGACCAGTGGCACCGGTAGGCCCAGTAGCACCAGTAGGACCAGTAACTCCACCTGAAGGTCCCGTAGGTCCAGTTGGTCCCGTAGGTCCAATAGTAGAACAACAATCTGGTTTAAACTTTTGATCGTGTTTTATTTTTTTTAATGCTTCTTGATATATACAGTTATTGTTTTCATTTGGACAGTTATTCATGTTTTTCCTCCTTTTCACTATATTTTATGAGTCACTAAAAAAACTGGTACGATACAAACACATTTTTGATATATAAATTTCAATCTGTTTAAAAGGAATAAAGTTTTATAAATTTTTTATGTACTTTAATTTCTTGTAAGTGTTATAGGAATTTGTTATACTAATTAGAGATAGGTATTATAAATTATCTATCTATAATTCCAATTAATGAATTATACTTTTTTAATCTAATATAAGATGAATTATGTTTAATATAGAACTATATAAAGGAGGAAATAAATGAAAGTAATATTTAATGTTGATGGAATGCATTGTGATGGATGTAAGAGAACAATTGAAAATGAATTGAAAAACTATAATGATATAATTGAAGTTTTAGTATCATTAGAAACTAAACAAGTTGAAATTACTTGTAAAGATAATATTAAAATAAAAGCGATAGAGAAAAGAATAAAAAAAGCAGGATTTAAACCAATTAAAGTAGTAAATATCGAGGAATAATTATGCAAAAAATATTATTAAGTATTGAAGGAATGAGTTGTAGTGCTTGTTCAAATGGGTTAGAAAAGTATTTAAATAGACAAATTGGTATTAAAAAAGCAACTGTAAATCTTGTTATGGCAACAGCCAGTATTGAGTATGATGATAATATAAAAATTACAGATTTAGAAAGATTTATTAAACAGGCTGGCTTTAAGTCATTAGGAATAGCAAAACTAGATGAATTTGATGCCAAATCTAGTAAGTTACCATTTTTGATTTATGGATTTTTAGCTATTTTACTTATGTATATTTCAATGTCACATATGTTTCACTTGCCAATTATAACGATTTTAAATATGGAAAATTATCCTATTAATTATAGTATCTGTTTAGTGATATTAACAATTCCATTCTTAATTTACGGGTTTGATATTATTAAAAGTGGAATTAAGAATTTAATTCATAAAATGCCAAATATGGATACATTAGTTGGTATTGGTGTTCTTAGTAGTTTTTTATATAGTCTATTTAGTGTGTTTCAGGTTTTATTGGGGTATACAGAATATACCCACAATCTATATTTTGAATCGACTGCCTTTGTTATTTATTTTATAAAGTTAGGTAGATTTATTGATAAAAATAGTAAAGATAAAACCAAAGACGCAATTAAAAAATTGGTTACTATTACACCAAAGATGGCTAAAATAAAGACAGAAGATGGGTATAGAGAAATTACTATTGATGAGGTTAAAAAAGGTGATATTTTATGTGCATTTGCTGGTGATAAGATTGCCGTTGATGGCAAAATAATAGATGGAGAAGCGCATTTAGATGAGGCTTTTATTACAGGGGAAAGTAAACCTGTCAAAAAAGGAATAAATGATTCCGTAATTGCTGGTTCAATAAATTATGATAATTTAATATTTTATAAGGCCGAGAGAATTGGTAAGGATTCAACTATTTCTGAAGTTGTTAAGTTAGTTGTTGAAGCAACTAATACAAAGGCTCCGATATCATTACTGGCAGACCGAATAAGTAATTATTTTGTCCCTATTATTATAATACTTGCTATTATAACGCTTATATTTTCATTACTTTTTGGTGCTTCATTTCCTATGAGTTTAACACGTTTTGTTACTGTTTTGGTTGTAGCTTGCCCTTGTGCTTTAGGACTTGCTACACCACTTGCGATTGTGGTGAGTGAAGGTGTATGTGCTAAAAATGGCGTGTTAGTAAAAAAAAGTGAAACACTAGAACTATCTAGTAAAATAGATACAATTGTTTTTGATAAAACAGGAACATTAACAAATGGAAATTTAACTATTGCTAAAATATTTAATTATTCTAAGAATTCCGATAGTGAATTACTTTCTCTATTAGGTAGTTTGGAATATTCGTCAACACATCCGATTGCTAGAGGAATTATAAATTATATTGAGGAACATAATATTGAATTTGATAAAAATATAAAAGCGGAAACATTAGTGGGTTTAGGGATAAAAGGAATTATAAAAAAAACAGATTATTATGTTGGTAATGCCAAAATTCTAAAAGAATTTAATATTAATAATAAATATATTAACGATGAGAAAAAATTAGCTAATGATGGTAATAGTATTGTTTATATTGTAAAGAATAAAAATATTATTGGCTTAATAGGTGTTAAAGATACTATAAAAAAAACGTCAAAAGATACAATTGATAGTTTAAAAAGGCTAAATATAGATGTAATTATGTTAACAGGCGATAATAATGATACGGCTTTAAAAATTGGTAAAGAATTAGGAATTGAAAATATTATTTCTGATGTTGTACCAAAGGAAAAGGCGGATGTAATAAAGAGTCTTAAAGAAAAAGATAAAAGGGTTATGATGGTTGGGGACGGTATCAATGATGCTCCGAGTCTTACGTTAGCTGATATTGGCGTATCACTAACCGGTGCTACTGATATTGCGTCATCTTCAGCCGATGTTATTTTAATGAATGATAATTTACTTAAAATTGTTGATTTTCTATATATAGGTAAAAGGACACTTATAAATATTAAACAAAATTTATTTTGGGCTTTCTTTTATAATATATGTATGCTACCACTTGCTATGGGGTTATTTGTGAATTTAGGATTTGAAATTAATCCAATGATTGCTTGTATATCAATGATATTAAGTAGTTTATTTGTTATTTTTAATGCTCTACGTTTAAAAAGACTAAAGTTAAAAAGTGTTTAATTTAATTTGTAAATCAATTTAAAATAATGTTATACTAAATATATGGAGGTGTTTCAGTAATGGAAGACGAAAAGAATCTAGATGCAGTTAGCGCAATGCTAGATGCATTTGAAGATGATGATTTAGTAGAACGAACTAGTGCCACTTTAGAAGAGATATGGTATGGGAAACCTGTTAATAAGAATCCTTTAACAAAGATACCAAAATCAGAAATGGATCTTTATTATATTAAGGGTCATTATTTTGATACACTAAAAGATTTAAAAGTATATTGCAAAAGTAAAGGGATATCTAGGAGTGGTTTTTTCGTTGTTAGCTATTTAAGAAAGTGCGCTAATCGTAACGATGTTATAATGAAAAAAAGTCGTGATGGTAATGTAATGCTTTATACTGCTGTTGATGAAGATGGTTATGCTATATATGATAATGAAAGAAGTATATATTGTGGTAAATTTGTTTGGAATTTTGAAAATGGAGATATTAGCGAGTTGTATAAACCATTTAGGGATAGAGGAATTGTTTTTACAGATGACCGATATGCTAAAATTGATGAAAAAAATCGAGAATTGTTCGGATATTGTAAAAAATATAAATTATAAAAGGAGTTAAAATTAAATATGGGAAATTATAGTTTAGATAAGTATTTTTGACATATTAATAATGGAGAACTTAATTATTATTGGCCAAGGGCACTTATAGTAATTTTAGAAAGTTAAATGTACCACTTTCCGAAAATCAAAAAGATGCGTTAAATAAAAAATTACGTAAAAGTATGCAAAAAAATGCAGAATTTATAATAAATTGTTGAGATTAGTTATTTATAATTTAATTTATATTAATGTAAAATTTAAATAAAGAGGCTGATAAAATGACAATAGAGTTTAAAGAAGAACAAATTTTTAAAAGAGAACAACGCCAAAGAGAAACATATATAGGTTATTTTGCTCCAGATGGAAAACTTATAGATTACAATATTTTATTGTGTGGAGAAGGCCATGGTGATTGGGCTAATCCTGTATCATGGGCTTTTTTATCGTGGATTAGCTATATAATTAAAGATACATCAATAGAAGAATTGAAAAAATGGAAAATAGATAATAATATAATCATAAATAATCAGTATTTAGGAATTGATGAATTGGTTAAAAGAGGTTATGGAATAGATTATGATTTTAATTATGAAACAATAGAGCAATTTTTAGAAACATTGAATGATCGAATCACACATATTGAAGATTTATATAATGCTGCTAAAAAATATAGCACTGATGAATTTGTATATAATTATGATTATTTTGTAGATGATTATAAAAAGTTTGAGTATAAATTATTATTGTTTTTTAGGAATGCTTATAAGAATGGCAAATTTTTTGAATCTATACAAAGAAAAATAACAATTGAGAATCCCAAAGTTGTTCAAAATCGGTTAAAACAATTATATAGTGAATATCATTATATGGAAATTGAACAAGTATATCGCGAATATTTAATTAGGGAATTACTTTCTTATTTCAAAGATATTTGCGTTCAATATTTAGGTTATGATTCCATAGAGAGATTTAAACCAGACGGTTCTAAAATAAAAAATCCGTATGAAGATTATGAGTTTAATTTTTTAGCTAATCCTAGAGTAATTACTAGTTCATATTTAAATATAAATGAGCGATATTATAATTATTTATTAATGAATTGGGAAGTACATAGGCTACCAAGATATAATTATAATGAAAAAACAGGTATATATGAGAAAGAATCTACATTTTTGAATTATTATCAAAGTGAAAATGAGCAAAAATTAGAACAAGAAATTGAAAGTATAAAGAGACTTGTTCCAATAAAAGAAAGATATAAATATTTTCGATAATCTTAATTTATATTTGTATAATTTTAAATATCTAATTTCTTGTTAGATATTTTTTAATATTATTAAATATAAAATAAATATTTAAAAATTGTTTTTTTATATTAATTTATGTTAAAATTGTTTTAACAATAGTATTTAGTTTTATGATAGGAGTTATTTAGATGTTTAAAGATAATATAAAAATAATACATGATTTTTTTAAGTTAGTAAGGGGAAGTAAATTATGGGTACCCCTATTATTCTTAGGTTCAATTTTAGGGCATTTATCAAGTTTATTAATACCAGTTTTTACTTCAAATATTGTTTATTATGTAACAGATATGAATGCTAGTTCTACTTATTTTAATATTTTATGGCTATTACTAACTTATATAGCTTATAATCTTTTTTGGTATTTGAATTATTTATCATATTCGCATAATTTTAAATATAGTTACCGAAAATTACGTGAGCAAATGATTGATAAAATATTTACCTATGATGCCGATTTTACTGACAAAATATCTAAAGGTACTATTTTAAATACTGTTAATGCTGATGTTGGCCATTTAGCCGAAATGATTGATAATGTGTGCGAAATTATTGTTGTTTTTGTTAAGGTCATTATAATGATATTTATTTTTTTAAAAACAAATATTTTTATTGGTTTACTTGTTGTATTATTTGAATTCACTTATTTAAAAATTTTTGATTATTGTAATGTTAACAGTACAAAATATTTGATGGGTCAACAAAAGTATAGAGATAAACTAACTGATAATCTTGGGCAAATATTAAATGGCTTAGGTGAAATTAAATTATTTAATATTTATGACAAGATGAAACATAATTTTAATGTTATTGCAACTAAATGGCAAGATCAATATATGGGAAAGCGAAAATATTATAATATTCGTTTAAGTTTACTACCATTTGTTATTCATATTGGCAAGGTTAGTTTATACGCTATTTTAGTTTATTTGGTTTTAAAAGGAGAATACAAAGTAAATACATTAGTCTTATTAATTACTTATTTTGAAAATATAATGGGTAATACGAAAGATTTAATGGGATATTCTAGACAAATTAGGGAATGGTCAATTTCTATTATAAGAATTAATAAAATTTTAGATTATTCAAGTAGTGAACAAATTGAATTTGGTATAAATGAGAATGATTATATTAATGGGTTAGTAGAATTTAATAATGTCGATTTTTCTTATAAATCAAAAAATAGAGGTAATATTGAGAACATTAATTTTAAAGCCGAACCAAATAAAATAACTGCTTTAGTTGGACATAGTGGTAGTGGAAAGACAACTATTATTAATTTACTTTTGCGTAAATATAAAATAGATAGTGGACAGGTTTTAATTGATGGTGAAAGTATTTATGAATATTCGAAAAATGTCTATTCAAAAAATGTTGTTGGTGTAAATCAATCTCCTTTTATTTTTACGATGAGTATTAAGAAGAATTTAAGTTTAATTGATTCAAATATTGAAAATCAAATCGAGGCTTGTAAAAGGGTTGGCATTCACGACTATATTATGAGTTTGCCTAAGGGTTATAATACGATATTAACAGAAAATGCTACTAATTTTTCTGGTGGTCAAAGACAGTTATTAGCTATCGCTAGAACTTTATTATCAAAAGCTGAAATACTAATTTTTGATGAGGTAACAAGTTCATTAGATACATTGTTAGTTGAAAAAATAAAAGAAATTTTTGATGATTTGAAACAAGACCATACAATTATCATTATTACTCATAAAAAAGATGTTATGAAAATTGCTGATAAAATTGTTGTTCTTAATAAAGGAAAAATTGTTGGTCAAGGAACGCATCAAGAACTTATGAAAAATAATACGTATTATATAGATTTACAAACTAATAATTATTCAAGTTCACATAAAAAAGCCCAAGATAATATTAATTTGATTGATGAGATAGTGGAAGAAAAGGGTGAAAAATAGAATATGTATCAATTTATTTTAAATAATCCTAAATATTTAGAGGCAGTAGATAAAATAGAAAAAATTGGATTTATAACCGATCACGGCTTAGGGCATTATATAAGAGTTGCTAATTATGTCCAAAGTATTCTAACACAGCTAAATGCCGATGAAAGAACAATTGAATTAGGTTTAGTATCGGCCTTATTACACGATATTGGTTTGAGTGAGAGTGGACCAAATAAGGAAGACCATGCGATAAAAAGCAGTAAAATGTTTAGAGATTTTATAGTTGGAACTAATATAACCGATGAAGAAGAAAAGATTATTGAACACGCTATTTTTGATCACTCCAAAGGTAATGATATTAGAAATAATATTGATCTTGCTTTAGTTTTAGCTGATAAGTTAGATGTTACTTATCATAGGGTTCAAAATTCAAGTATTCAAGACGAGATAAATGATGAATTTCGAAAAATAAAAAAGGTAGATGTTGAAATAAATGCCAATAATTTAATCGTAAAATACACTGTTGAAGGTTCATTAGATTTAAATATACTAATGTCTTGGGATAAAGCAATTACTATTCCTAAAAAGTGTGCTAAATATTTAGGTAAAAATTATATTTTTAAAATTAACGATAAAATTGTCGATATTTAGATATAAAATTTAAAAAATTAGGGGAATTATAATGAAGAGTTATATATTGATTCATATTCCACATTCTAGTCTTTATATTCCAGAAAATTATAAAAAGGAAGCATTATTGTCATCGCAAGAGTTAGAAACAGAAAATTTATTTATGTGTGATTATAGAGTTGATGAATTTATCGATGATAAAAGTCAAGCTATTATTTTTCCTTACTCTAGGTTATATTGTGACGTAGAAAGATTTAAAGATGAAAACGAGACTATGAATAAATATGGAATGGGATATATCTATACCAAAACTAGCACTGGAAAATTAATGTTTAATCCTAATGCTGAACAAAGAAAAATAATTACCGACATATATGATGCACACCATAAATTACTAGATGAAACCGTTACAAATATTTTAGAAAAATATCAAAAATGTATTATTATTGATCTACATTCTTATTCATCTAAGTTAGTTTATCGATTATTTAATTATGAATCAGTTCCTGATATATGTATTGGTATAGAAGAAAATTATTATTCGGAAGAACTAACACATTATTTTAGAAATTATTTTGAAGATAATGGTTATTCTGTCCAAATTAATTATCCATATAAAGGTTCTTTAGTTCCAAATAAATATTATGGGATAAAAAATACAGGAATTGTATCTATTATGATTGAGGTTAATAAAAGGGTTTATGAAAATGATTTTGATAGGTTTAAAAAAGTTTTAACAAAATCATTAGAATTTTAATATAAAGAGGAGATTTAAAATGAAAAAAATAGTAGTTGAAGTTGGATCTATCAATACGAAAATAGATATCTATGATGGCAAGGATGTAAAACGTTTAGAAGAAGTAACAATATTTTTTAAGCGGCATTATAAAGAGAATAAAAATATTTTGAATGAAGATATTAATATACTTATAAATAAAATTAATGAATTAAAAAATAATTATCAAGATATATTTGTTTGTGGGACTAGTATATTTAGAGAATTAAGTGATAGTGCTAGAGAAACGTTTTTAACTGATTTTAAAAATAAAATAGGTTTAGATTTTAATATTGTATCCTCTAACCAAGAAAATATCCTTACGGTGTTAGGTGCAACGAGATTTGTTAAAGATAAAGTATGTGTTTTTATAGGTGGTGGGGGATCAACAGAAATATCTATATATGATAAAGAAATTATTGATAGTAAAAATACACCTATAGGTGTAATGGATATAATGGATAAATTTCCAGATTTAGATAATGATATTGCGCAAACATCATTAGAAGAGGTAATGGGCTATATTGAAAAAAAATTAAGTATTCCTAATGAACAAGCTGATACGCTAATTCTTGCTGGTGGAGACCACGAATTTTTTGCTAGAAATGCTGGTATAATGTATGAAAATAATACTTTATATGATGATATTTGTGCACCAATTATGATGGATATCGATACACGAATAAAAGAAACTAAAAGGTTTTATGAAAATATATCATTAGATAATATAAAGAAGAATGTTGAAAATCCAAAGTGGTGGTATGCAGCTAGAGCTATGTGCGCATTTGTTTTGGTTGTTGCTAAAAAAATTGGAGCTAAGTATATTGTGCCAACTAATATTTCTATGGTTTATGGAATATTAGCTAATTTTAAATAAGATAGTAGGTGAATGTTTATATGTTAGTTAAAAATATTAGTCATAGGTTATTTATAGATAATACTAAAAATATTGTTGATTTATTAATGGATAATTTTTCCAATAAAATGCTTGACGATATTTACTTTATACCTAAAAAGATAGATAAGAAATTAATTAATGAAAAATTAAAAGATAAAATATATATTGATAAAGTTTTAAAAACTATTAATTATTTTAAAGATAAAAATATTGAACAGTTAATATATAAAAAATTTGATTTTTTTAGTGATTATTTTAATATAGAACCTAATGCTAAATTGTTTATTATAATAGGTCTTGATACGACAACTATATATAGTACATATTTTGAGGGTGAAGATATAACAGTATTACTTTTAGAAGCAACAAATGGTGAACCTAATATATTGGATATATTATTAGCTCACGAATTTACACATTTTATTAGAAAAAGATTATTAGATAAAAATATCTTCGAAGATTCACTTGGAGAAAGATTAGTAACTGAAGGAATTGCAAGTAATTATTCAGAAGAAGTAGTTCCCAATATGTTGGAATCGGACTATTGCATAGTTAACGCTAAGACAGTAGATTGGGTTAAAAATAATATGGATGTTATTAGGCAAGATATAAAAAATAAAACCAATACTAATGAATTAATAAGTAATTATTTTTATATGTATGCAAATTTACAAAACAGTAATATGCCAGTTAGAACTGGATATGTATATGGTTACTTAAAAGTAAAAGAATATTTAGAAAAAAATAATTTAAAAATAAAAGATATAATCGGAATCGATTGGCGAATAATAATTAGTTAAAGGTTGTGAGATTGTAGATGGATAATTTTACTATAAATATAGAAGATGTAAAAAATGATTTAAAGAAAATGCTTAAAGATACACGTTATAAACATTCACTTTTGGTAGCTGATGAGGCCAAAAAGTTAGCAGAAATTTATCATATTGATGAAGATAAATGTTATTTTGCTGGGCTTATTCACGATATAGCTAAAAATCTTAGTGAAGAAGAAAATAATAAATTAATCAAAGAATATAATTTATCAGAAGAATGGAATAGTGAAAAAAATAAGCCAATATTACATGCTGAACTTGGTTATTATTTGGCTAAAGAAATGTATAATTGTCCTGAAGATATTTGTAAGGCTATTAAATATCATACAATTGGTAATGATGAAATGACAACTATGGAAAAAATAATTTTTATTGCTGATAAAACAGCTAGAGAAAATTTAAATGATCAACTTCTTTATATAAAGAAATTATCTTATAAAGATTTAGATCTAGCCTTATTAAATTTATTAGAAGGATTAGAGAAGAAATTAAAACAAGGCAATACACAGTTAGCACCAATAACTAAAAAATTAATGTTGAATCTTCAAAATAAATAAAAAAATTATGTTGTAATAGTGTAAATTTAGATGGGGAACCTATTTATTATAGCTTTGAAGGTTCAGTAGGTATTTATGAACCTTATTTGTCTTTATTAGGTGTAGATAAAGAACAGTGTTCTGAAAAAGAACTACAATTAATAAATAAGATGGAGTATTTAATCACAGAAACGTATTTAATGAATAAGGTTGAAGATTCAATCAAACAGGATTATTTTGAACAAGCAAAATCTAATGTAAAAAAATAAAAACTAAAAAATGAATAAAAAGGGTAAACGCAGAAATGCGTTTTTTTCTTTAAAAAAATACTATATGGTAATAATATTTTTAATTCAACATTTTGATATAACCATTTTCACACTTATATCCTAATTTTTGATAAAAAGCATTAGCGCCTTTATTATTTTTTTCAGTTATTAGACAAATAAATTCACAATTAATTTCATTAGCTATTTTTTCAATATATTGAAATAATTTACGACCAATTCCTTGTTTTCGGTATTCTTTTTTAATTCTTACACTCCAAATTGTCATAAAAGGATTGTTTTCTTCAAAAATATCTTGATGAATAAAGATATTAGCAATTCCAACAACTTCTTTATTTAACTTAGCCACAATTATATAATAGTCAGGATTATTTTTAATTTTATTAAATGTTTGACACATTTTTTCTCTATTAGTATTTATAGGTCTTTCTAAATCATATAGTGTAGCGATTGTTTCTAAGTCTTCTTCTTTTAATTTTTCAAATATTATATTCATCTTTTTTTTCATCTCTTTCTATTTAATAAATAAATTTCTAAATAACTCTTTCATAAAAGAATTCAACTCATCTAAAGAATTATCAATTTCTTTTCTAAAATGCTTAATAATTAAATTCATACAACCATCAGTATAAAAAGTTATCTTTAAAATGAGATTATCATTATTAGTACTTTTTAATAATTCACTTATATGCTTATTTATGGCCTTACTTAATTTATTGGAAAATAACATAGGATCGTTACTTGATAGCATCATAGAATATATCTTTTCATTTTCCTTAAGATAATTGAATATAATATCTAGGTAATAATCAAAATCATCCATTGTTTGAATAGCGTCAATATTTGTCATAAGCAAAGTTAAAGTTTCATTTTGAATCTCTTGAGCAATATCATAAATACTATCAAAATGGGTATAAAAGGCTGAGCGTGTTATTTCAGCTCTTTTGACAAGTTCTGTTACAGTAATATTATTTAATTCTTTCTTTTCTTGCATTAAGAGAGCAAAAGTTTCTTTAATAACTTTATTTGTCTTTCTACTTGATGAGTTCAAATTTTTAACTTTCATAAGTTTGCACCTCTAGCAATATTATAGCATTATTTTGATATTGTTCAAATCTAAACAGTGTAAAAATATACAATAATTTGTATTGTGTTCAAATTTTGACAAATAATGACAAATTGTCCTATTATTTACAAATAAAACCATCTATAATACTGTTTTGTTATGAAGGGAATGAATAGTATGAAAAAGATTACAGATTTTATTGTTAACAAAAGATATTTTATTTTGATTACTTTTATTATATTGTCTTTTGTATCACTATATTTAGGTACGAAAGTTAATATTAATCACGATATAGCCGAATACCTACCTGATACTAGTGAAACTAGAATTGGTATGGATATAATGGAGGCTAATTTCGATGAAATTAAATCTAGTTCATTAAATATTATGTTTAAAGATTTAGCTGATGATGAAAAAAATGACATAAAAGAAAAATTGGAAACTATCGATGGTGTTGATAGTGTGGATTATAATGATACTGATGATTATAATCACGAAGAATTTACTTTATTTATTGTTAATGTTGCTGATGTAAGTAGCTCAAGTATAGCTAAAGATGTTTATGAAGATGTTAATGAGACATTTAAAGATTATGAATTTTATCTTAGTGGTTCAATTGAAAGCGATAATAAACCAGTCTTACATACCTGGATAGTTGTCGTAGCTATAAGTTTTGCGATGATTATTTTAATAATTATGTGTGATTCTTATATTGAACCATTCCTATTTTTATTTGTAATAGGGCTTGCTGTATTTATGAATAAGGGAACGAATATTATTTTTCCTAGTGTTTCTCATATTACAGATTCCATTTCAGCTATATTACAAATGGCATTATCAATGGATTATTCAATAATGTTAATGAATCGTTATACACAAGAACGTGAAAAAAGTAAAGATAATAAAGAAGCAATGAAAAAAGCTCTTTTAAATGCGTTTGGCTCAATATCAAGTAGCTCTATTACAACTATTGTTGGACTTTTGGCGTTAGTATTTATGAGTTTTACCATTGGTAAGGATTTGGGCTTTGTTCTTGCTAAAGGTGTATTATTTAGTCTACTAAGTATTTTCTTATGTCTTCCTGCTTTAATACTATTATTTGATAAACTAATTTTAAAAACACGTAAAAAAGCTTTAAATATAAAATTAGATTGGTTAGGAAATTTAAGTTATAAATTACGTTTTCCAATTCTTATTATCTTTGTTGCATTATTTATAATCAGTTATTTTTTAAAGGGTGGTTTAGGAATTCTTTATACCGATTCTGAAACTGATGAAATAGCTAAGCATTTTAAGGAAAATAACCAAATGGCTATTATTTATAATAATGATTATGAAGATACCATAAGTAAATATTGCCGTAATTTAGATGGAGATGAAATTACTCAAGTTTTATGTTATGGTAATACTATAAATGAAAAATTAACTTATCAAGCGCTACCTAAAAAATTAGATGATTTAGGAAGTTCAACTGATATAGAAGATTATCTTTTAAAAATTCTTTACTATAATTATTATAATCGTGATATACAAACTAATATGACCTCTAGTGATTTCTTAAAATTTATTGAGGAAAATATATACACCAATGATCAATTAAGTTTAGAGTTAGATGATAATATGAAAAATAATATCAATAAGTTACATAACTTTACGGATATGGATTTAGTTTATAAGTTAAGAGGTAGTGGAGAAATAGCTGATATTTTAAGTCTTAATGAAGAAATTATTAAAAGTCTTTATATTTTATATAACGCTCATGATATAAATCTTAATTTGCGCTTAACTGATTTTGTTAACTTTTTAAATAACTATGTTTTAGTAAATGAAAAATATGCTAGTGTAATAGATCAAAATTCAAAAGACTTAATAGGACAAATGACACCATTTTTAAATAAAGATATAATTAATAGTTATATGGGTGCGAATGAGCTTTCTAAGATATTTGGCCTTGATATTGAAAGTGTTAAGCAATTATTATTACTAAATTATACAAAGGAAGAATTTGATAACAAATTAAGTTTATCAGAATTAATTAATGGAACATATTATTTAAGTCAAAATACGCATTATTTAGATAGTATTGATGTTAGTAGTTTAACTAACTTAATTTCTATTTCTAATAATGAAAATAATTATAATACAATGAAAATGAATAAGGCTTATTTAAATAATTTCTTTAAGTCTATTGATGCTACTTTAGTAAATACTGTTTATGGTAGTTTAAATTTACCAGATGATTATTTAATGTCACCACAAGAATTCATTAATTTTACTTTAACAAATTTAAGTGATTATTTAAGCGATGATGTAAAGGATAAATTAACTATTTTGAAGTTAGTTATTGATGATTCCGTAAGAGATGAAAAACAAAAATATACAATATCCGAAATGGCAGCTTTATTATCACTTGACACACCAAATGTCAACAAACTGTATGCTCTAATTAGTTATGTAAATAATTATGATTTTAAACTAAGTCCTAATAATTTTGTTAATTTAATTTTAAATAATAAAGATAATGAATTAATTGCGTCTAAATTAAATAATGAAATGCTTAATAAACTATATTTAGTAAGTTCCATTATGTATAGTGTTAATAATGATATATATTATTCTTCTTATGATTTAGCTAATTTTATTTCGTTAGATAAAAATAGTATTGATTTATTATATTCTTTATATGAAGTAGCTTATCTAAATAAAGAAATTACAATATCAATGAATGACTTTGTTAACTTTTTATTAGAAAATGTTATTACTAATCCAACATACTCTAATAATTTTGATGATAATTCTCTTAATAAGTTAAGAACGATTAGAAATATTATGACTGGTACAATGAATAATACTTCTTATACAGCTAGTGATCTTTATCAAATGTTATCAAATTTAACAGATGATTTAGATAAAGATTTGGTTGAACTTATTTATATATATAATGGAAGTATTAATAATTATAATAGTGAATGGGAATTAACTGTTGAAGAGTTTGTTAAGTATTTAAATAAAAATATTTTAACTGATAGTCGTTTTGTAAGGTTTATTGATGAAGATATGAAAGAGAATATAAAAGAATCACAGAAAACCGTTAATGACGCTAAAAAATTATTAGTTAGTGATGAATATTCTCGAATGATTATTAATACAACTTATAAATTAGAAGGAGAAGAAACTTTTGAATTTGTCAAAAGTATTAAAGATAATTTAGATAGTGAGGATAAAGAAATTTATGTAATTGGTGATTCACCAATGGCTTATGATATGAGTGGGTCATTTGGTAGTGAACTTGATTTTATTACCATTTTAACAATGCTTGCGATATTTGTGGTTGTGGCATTTACATTTAAATCGATTATTGTACCACTTATTTTAGTTTTAATAATTCAATGTGCGGTTTTCTTAACGATGTGGATATTATCTATATTTGGTGGTAATGTATACTTTATTGCGTTATTAATTGTTCAAAGTATTTTAATGGGAGCAACTATTGATTATGCGATTGTCTATACTTCTTATTATAAAGAATCAAGACAAAAATTAAGTGTAATTGAATCAATTAAAAATGCTTATAATAAATCAATTCATACCATTTTAACAAGTGCTTCTATTTTGATTATTGTTACTTTAATTGTTGGTAATTTTGCATCGGCGATTGCTGCTAAAATATGTAAAACTTTATCAGAAGGAACTATTTGTTCATTAATATTAATCTTATTTGTTTTACCTTCTATCTTGGCTGTTTTTGATAGATTTATATGTAAAAAAGATAGATAAAAGTTAAAATCTAGATAATTCTAGATTTTTTTGCCTTTTATAATAATATTTTAAAGTTATAGCTCATTAGTTATTGTTTGCAAAAGCTGCTTATTTTTGATATTCTATTAGTATGTGGTGGTATTTATGTCTAAATTAAAAGAGGAGTTTAAAGAAACAAAAAACAATTTAAAAATGTCTTGGCAATTTATTAAAAATAAGAAAAAAAGTTTAATTATAATGTCTATCTTATCAATTATATTATCTCTTATTAGTATTGTTGTTCCTATGTTATCAGCTAATTTACTTTTAAAACTTACTAATGGTTTATTAGAAGAATTGTTAGGTGTTGCTTTATTTATATTTATAGTAGAGGTTTGTCGTAATATTGTTTCATTTTTTTTACATAAAATTACTGAAATGTATATGATTAAAGCAGTAACTGAAGCACAATTAGAAATGTTTTCAGAAACGCTTAAAATTTCAACTAGTGAAATTGATAAAAATAGTAGTGGAACTTTTATTGATCGTATAAAAAATGATACAAATGATATTATTAATATCTTTTCTGATCTTGTTAATTATTTTGTTGATTTAATCTCTAATGTCGGTATTTTGGTAGCTATTTTGATGATTAGTCCTTATATGTTTATTTACTTTCTTATTACATCTTTAATTTTAGGAATTATTGATCGAAAAAGGCGAAATATGTACTATGAACAGGGAAAGAAGTATCGAAAAATTAGAGAAAAAAGTACAGGGCTTGCAGCTGAATTTATTCGTGGTATTAGGGATGTAAAATTATTAAATGGTAAGAATGGTATTTTAAATCAAATAAAAAAAGAAATCGATGTTGTTAATAAGGAAAAGATTTCTATGGAAAGAACTAGCTTAAAATTTAGACTTTTTACTGACAATATTCGTGACTTTTTTGATGTAACGTTTATTTTGCTAGGAATTATTTTAGTATCAAATAATTATCTTTCGGTTGCTAATTTTTTAGTTTTACAGATGTATCGAGGTAGAGTCGAAAATTTACTTAATTTTTACAATCGCTTTATTGAACTGATTAAACGTTATAATTTAAGTGCTACAAGAGTATTTGAGGTATTAGGAGATTTTTTTGAAAAAGAGGATGAAGATGGTATATCTTTAGATAAACTAGAAGGTAAAATAGAATTTCGCAATGTAAATTTTGCCTATTCTGATAATGCCGTACTACAAAATATCAATTTTATGATTATGCCAGGCGAAAAAATAGGTTTTGTTGGATCTAGTGGCAGTGGGAAAAGCACTATTTTTAATTTGATAACTAAACTTTATCCTTTAGAACAAGGCAATATTTATATTGATGATATAGATATTAAAGAAATAAATTATAATTCATTAAGGAGTCATTTAGCGCTTATACCGCAAAATCCTTATATATTTAATTTTTCTATTATAGATAATTTAAGAATCGCTAATCCAAATGTTACAATGGAAGAAATTATTGATGCTTGTCGTAAAGCTAATATTTATGAGCGAATTATGGAATTTGAAAAGGGCTTTGATACGGAAGTTGGCGAGGGAGGCGTTATTTTATCTGGTGGTGAAAAGCAAAGATTAGCCATTGCTCGAAGCCTAATTAAAGGTAGCAATGTTCTATTATTTGATGAGGCTACTAGTGCTTTGGATAATATAACACAAGATAAAATTCAAACTGCTATTTATGGGCTTGGAAAAAATAAAACAGTTTTAATTATTGCTCATAGGTTATCTACGGTTATAAATTGTGACCAGATTGTTGTTATTGATAAGGGTGAAATAGTTGATATTGGTTCTCATCAGGAATTATTAGAAAGATGTGAAAAATATCAAAAACTATTTAAATATGAGAATGTCGAAAATTGTTAGGGTGAAATCTATGATTTTATAATGCACCAATCTAGTACAACTTTATAATTTAGTAAAATAATTGTCAATTTGATGTTAAAATAAGATAGGGAGGTTTATTATGGAATATTTGGATATCTATGATGAAAATGGCGAATATTTAGGAAAAGAAGATAGGAATATAGTTCATAGAGATGCTTTATGGCATAATACAGTACATTGTTGGTTATATGATAAGGATGGGAATATTTACTTTCAAATAAGAAAAGAAGAACAAAAATTATATACAACTGCGTCAGGGCATGTTAAAGCTGGAGAAACCATTAAAGAAGGATTTGGAAGAGAAGTGGAAGAAGAAATTGGGGTTAAAGTAGATTATAATAAAGCAGAATTTGTAAATATCTATAAATTTATTATGGACAAAGAAAAAAAAGATGGAAGTATTTTTAAAGATCGTGCTTTTTCAAATGTATATGTTTGTATTTTTAATGGAGAGTATAGTGAATTTAATTTTGATGATAGTGAAGTAAGTGGTTTAGTTAAAGTAAATGCAAAGCAAACATTAGAATTATTAAAGAAAGAATCGGGAGAGGTAGAATCTTTAATTATAACTAAAGAAAATGATAATAATATTGTAAGAAACCAAAAGATACCATTTGAAAAATTTTTAGTAAACAAAGGAGAAACTGCTATCGGCAAGTATGGTGATGTCTTAAATAAAGTAATTGAGTTAACTATCGAATAGAAATAAGTTTGAAAGCATAGAATTTATAAAAAGTAATAGCTTAAATTATTTTGGTGAAGAAGTATTCAAATAACAAAGTTTTGCTTGACGAAATATTGATTTTATTGAATCTGGAAATTACATTTGGTGTTTTTTTCAATAAAGAAAGTAATCATAGAAGATTTAATTATAAAAAAATAGAATCTTTAAGAAAAAATTTTTTAAAGATTTTTTATTTATATGTAATTTTTTTGTTATATGATACAATGTTAATGTTAGTTGACAAATTTCCAAGCTTAATTGGTAGAAATCAACTGAGCTAAATAATATAATTTTCTTGTGAGGAGTGAATATATGACAATTGGAGAAAAACTTTTAAATTTGCGTAAGCAAAAAAATTTATCTCAAGAAGAAGTAGCAAATTGTTTAAATGTTTCAAGACAAACTATTTCTAAATGGGAAACAGATCAAAGTACCCCAGATTTAGATAAAATTGGTCCGCTTTGTGAATTATTTGAAATATCAGCTGATGAACTTATTATAGGCAAATCTAATAATAAGCAAGTAGGCATTTGTGAACAGGAGGAGCAAGATAATTATCTTTATAATAAGCAAAGAAGAGCAAAGGGTATAGGGAAGGGTATTTTATTATACTTTGTTGCTATTGCTTGGATTATGATAAGTATACCTGTGATGATGATGAATCCTATTGTAGCATCAGCCATTTTTCTTATAATATGTGGGGTAGCAACTTACCTAATTATCTATTCTTGTATGATTTATAAAAATCAAAAAGAAAAAGTTTCTACAGAAAACAAATTATTAAAACTAATTAATAGTATTGTAGGTGTAATTTTTCTAATTATTTATCTTTTAATTAGTTTTATGACGATGGCATGGCATATTACTTGGATTATTTGGATAGTATGTGGGTTATTTGAAGAAATTTTAAAGTTAATATTTATGTTAAAGGGTGAAAAGTATGAAAAATAAAGGTTTAATCATTACTTTAATTAGTATTTTATCGCTACTTGCCATTGCTCTTATTGTTTTAATGATTTTCCTAATGAATGGAAAAATGCGTTTTCCAATGTTTAATTTTTCTAATAAGATAAGTACTGAATTAATCATGGATAAAACTTATGAAAATAAATTTACCAAAATAAATATCAATGCTAGTACTAGTGACATCAATATTTTAACCTCAAATGATGAAAATATCAGAGTAGTTATTTATGGTGAAGAAAAACGTTTAGATATAACTGATGAAACACAGGAACTTTATATTTTATTTGAGGAACAAAAATGTTTTGGTTTTTGCTTTAATGTAACAAAAAATAAAATAGACGTTTATTTACCAACTAATTATGATAAAGATATTTTAATTAATAATGATTTTGGTAATATTGATATAGCTAAATTTAAAGACGCTAACATCGAAGTTAATGAAGATTGTGGTGATGTTTATATCGCCTCAGGTAATAAAGTTACTGTTAACAATTCTTATGGTGATATTAAAATAGATGAGGCTAATTGGATAGATGTTAAAGAATCAGCTGGAGATGTCAAAATTGGAACAGTTAAGAATGCTAAAATAGAAAATAATTTTGGTGATATTAATTTAGAAAGTGTTACAAGCAGCCTTGATATAAGTGATGACTGTGGGGACATCAAAATTGACTCTCTTAATTTAGAAGAAGATTCATCTATTGTTAATAATTTAGGAGATATTAAAATAGGTTCAACAAATGATATTTATATTGATGCTAAAACGGATTTAGGTAGTGTTAAAATAAATAATAATAATCATAAAGCTGATATTACTTTAAAATTAGAAAATGATTGTGGCGATATTAAAGTAAATAATTAATTAAAAGGTGTTTAGGCACCTTTTTAATGTTACTTAGAGTAATATCATTATTGAAAATTATATATATTTTTAGTATAATAATTAATATATAGAGAGGGGAAAGATTTTATGAATTTAAAAAGAAATTTAATATGGACAATGATTAGTTTATGTGCACTTGGTTTAACTACGGGTTGTGCTAGTGAGGAAGTAGTAGAAGAAAAGAAGGAAGAAGAAACTCCAAAAGGTAATTGTGTGGTAACTGAATGTATAAAACAAATTGAAACATCAAATTCTGTTGAGGAAATAAATGACATTATAGGTTTTGAAGGTACGAAAAGTGATTATAGTGAAGAACGTACTTGGAAATTAGATTCTAAAAACTGGATTACTTTAAAATATGCTGGAGAAAGTCCAATCTTACAAGCTACGATTGATAAAGATAAAATAAAAAATGAAAATATAAAATTACCAACATCATCGGAATTACAAACAATGCTTAATAATGGTTCTTTTACTTATGAAGAATTAGTTGATAAACTTAATGGTATAGAAGGTATTTTAGATAGTAAGACAACTAAATCAGTTGGTTATATTTGGGTAGATAAAAATAAGCGTGTTTTAAGTGCCACATTTAATAATGAAAGTGGTAAATGTACTATTGCAAGTTTTAGATAATTAATTTAAAGTTATAATTTATGAGGGTAAACTATTAAAAGTTTATCTTTTTTGGTATAATTAAATAGTAAGGTGGTAGAATGAATGAAAAAATATAACTTATTTGAAATGAAAATGAAAAATATAAATATTCTTTGTATTATTATCGTTGTAGTATTATTAATAGTAACGAGAGTGATACAGCCTAATTATAATACAAGTAATATTAATTTTCTTCTATTACTTATTTTTATTATTCCTTATTTTATGCTTCACGAAATAATTCATAGTATTGCCTATGTTGTATGTGGTGCTAATTTTAAAAATATAACTTATGGAGCTCATTTAGAACAAGGAATCTTTTGTTGTTCCTGTAAGCAAAATATTACTAAAGCTAATATATTAGTTTCTCTTTTAGCACCATTTATTTTAATAGGTGTTATTACATATATAATAGGTATTATTACATCTAATAACTTGCTTATCCTTTTATCAATTATGAATATGGGCGGAAGTTCTGGAGACTTAACTATGTTTTATAGTTTAAGTCGTTTAAAAAACTTTGAATTTAGCGAATATGATAATCCTTTAGCATTCGGTTTATATACGAAGGAAGATTTAAGTAATAAAAGATTGCCTGGTTTAAAATATATAGGTACATTAGATAATTTAGAAAAAACTTTAACTAAAAAAATCACTATAAGTAAAGTGAGTATAATTTTTTTAATAATTATTTTAGTTTTATTAATTCTTGAAATAGTAAAATGTTTTATTAAGTAAATTCTAATTTGAAAGAAGGGATTATAATGATTATTTGGATTAATGGAAGCTTTGGAGTAGGAAAAACAACGGTTGCAAATAAATTAAAGGATAAAATCAATCAATCGATAATTTATGATCCAGAAGAAGTAGGCGTTTTTTTATCAAATACTTTACCAATAAAGAAAGATGATTTTCAGGACTATGAATTATGGAGAAGTTTTAATTTTGAAATAATAAAATTTCTACATACTAAGTTTAAGACGATTATTGTACCAATGACAATAACAAATTCACAATATTATGATGAAATTGTTGGTAAATTACAAAGTGAAAATATAGAAGTAAAAGACTTCATATTAATTGCTTCAAAAGATAATTTATTAAAAAGATTAGATAAAAGAGGAAATAGTACTAAATGGGCTTATGAACAAGTCAATAGATGTGTAGAAACTTTTAAAACCGATTTTAAAGGCCAAAAAATTGATACAAATGATAACAATATAAATGAGGTTGTTTTAAAAATTTTGGGGTTTATTAGACAACAAGTATAATATTTTGCGAAATATATTATTTAAGAGGTGCCAAGCAAATATGTGGTTATCTAATTTCTTAAAACTAGGACATTCTACTGTACTATATAATATTTTCAATTATTTATTTTACTAAACAGTATTTTTTACACAAACTTTATACATATTTTTTTGCAATGTTTGATTTTTAATATTGTTATATTTCATTATAGAATCTTGTTTTAATGATACAATTTTGAAGTTTTTAAAAAAGTAATAAATATCCTCTTCATCAAAAAATCTTTTTAACATTTCATTATTATATAAATATAAGTGGGGTTCTATTTCTTCTGTATCTTTAGTTGAACCAAGGTTTTTATCTTCTATAGCGTTGACTCTAAAAATAAGATGGCCATTTGGTTTTAATACTCGCTTAATTTCATTTAGAATTTTAAATGTATCTGCTTCTTTAAAGTAGTGAAGCGATAAATCAGCGATAATTAAATCTGTATAATTACTTTCAAATGGGAACCCGTCTAACATATTAAAACATTTTGTAGCATATATGCCTTTGACATTATGTTTGGTGTTTAAAGAGAATTTTTTGAATAATCACACGCTATTACCTTCTTACCATTATTTATCAAATAGTAGGTTGTATTGCCATGACCACAGCCTAAATCGATGATGGGGGTTTGACATTTTTCAATGATTTCACTAAAATCATTTAACCAATTTCCATATTTAGTATCAAAGTGATTAAAATTTTTATAATTATCTTCCCAGTAATTTAAAGAACTATCTATCATATCATCTTTCATTATTTATCACCAAGTTTATTTTAACGTATTAGATTTTTAGTGTCAAGGTACTTATAGCAATACTAGATAATTGATATATATTAATTATTACTTGGAAAATATTAGATGTTTAAATTATTAAAAATATTAATAAAAATAGAATCTTTATTTGTTATTATAAAGATTCTATCTCTTTTTTTGTTAAACCAGTTGCTGTAATAATAGTATTAATATCAATATTCTGTTGTAATAAGTTTTTAGCAATTTTTCTTTTTTCCTCATTAATTCCTTGCTTTTGAGCACTAATTATTTGTGTTCTTCTTATTTTTTCTTCTTCAACCTCAGCATCATATAGTCCAATCATTTTTTCATCACTACTTAATTTATCTAATTTATTAGATACTTTTTTCATAACGATATCATCTCCTGCTATAACTTTCGCATATTCACTTGTCTCTGCTAGTAATAGTAAACAATATTTTTCAAATATGCTTAAATTTACTACAGGTTTATTATAACACATCTTTTTAATATATGCTAGATTAATATAATATCTTAACGGATTTTCTGGTAACTTAAAATTTCTATTTACTTCTTTATAGGCAAATATATATATTTCTTGTTGTTCTTCAAAATGACTAAAATTATCAAAGCATATTTGGATTACTTCTTTAGCATCAATATAATCCTCACTATTATTATATACATTTGCTGATATTTTTTCAAAGTAAGCACTATCTTTTCTAAATACACCTTCATAATAACTTTTATTCATTTCAATATTTATATATCTATTTCCGACACTTATAATTATATCACTTCGCATTTTTTTATCTTTTTTATTATTTATAAGATAATCAGAATTTTCAATCGTTATATTTTCTAATTCGGAGAGTGGTATACCTGTTATATAGTGTATCATTCCTCTTAAATAATCTCTATTTTCGGGATCTAACATTATGGCTTTAAACATACAATCATATATTTCTAATAGTAATGGATGCTTAACTTGTTTTTCTTCTTCAGTAGTTATTTTTATCACCTCCTATTATAATTATTTTAGAAAAAGTTCCAAATTCCTTTTTTAAATACAAAAAAACTACGATTTCTCGTAATTTATTTAGGTTGTATTAAAAATAATGTTATATGAAAAAAGTAATTATATGAATTTAAATTTTTTTGATATTTATTATTCTAACGTGTATAATAAATTAGAGATGGATGTGTAATAATGAAAAAAATAATTAATTATATCTTAATATTTATAATGTTAGGTTTTGATTTTTTCTATATTATAAATTGTGTTAAATTTTCTAATTATGATAGAGTACATACATATTTGGCTTTACCAATCGTTTTATTAGTCCCTTATTTATTAGAAAAAATATTAAAAAAAGAATTAGATAGTAATTTGAAAATTATTTATTTTAGTTTTATTTTCTTTGCTGATTTTCTAGGCTGTGTTGTAAATTTATATGGAAAAATTGCTTGGTTTGATACCTTCACTCATTATTTATCTGGTATTTTTACAGCCTATTTAGGAATATTATTAATGAATAAATTCCAAATTAAACAAAACTTTTTAGGGCGTATTATATATGTTTTAAGTTTTACTTGTTTAATAGCGGTTATGTGGGAATTCTTTGAATATGGTATGGATAGTTTATTTGGTATGACGCTACAACACGCTGATACAACAGGTGTTAATGATACGATGATTGACTTAATTGCGGCCTTTTTAGGTAGTATTACATTTTTACTTTTTTATCGAAATAATAACGAATATTTGACATAATATCAAATAATGATTATACTAATGTTATAGATTTTTAAGGAGTTTTTTTGAATGAAAAATGGAAATTTATATCAAGAATTAAAAACAGCAAAAAAAGATTATAAGATTGCTCATACTAGAGAATTGGCAATGGAGAAGAAATTTAAAGAAGCCACAAGTTCTATTCAAGAAAATATGAAGCCAATTTTAATAGCGGTGGGAATAGAAGATTATAAAAAAGGCGAAAAATTTTGGAATCTTGCTGATAGATATAAGGACTATAGTAGATTTTTTATACTTGATATAGTAGATATATTTTTAGCCCTTTTAAGTTACGTAGAGGGCGAAAGATATGTATATATTCCAATTCCACATGAGAATTTTAAAAAGGGTGAATTTAGTAATATTATTGTCATAATTAAAGAGAAAATTAATAAACAATATGGCAATATAGATTATAGTATTCTTAATAGTTTGTATAAAAACGGCGATTTAATTATGATTGAGAATGGAACTTACAGTATGGTAGAGCTTTATAACTATGTTGGTGAGCCAAATTATAGATTTGGACAATTTAACTATTTACGTGAATTTGTTAATCGTTTAATTCAATATCTAATTGATAATGATTTAAAAAATATAAAGGATAAAACTAAAGAAGAACTATCTTCATTTATGTATACCTTTATATCAACACATCCTAATTTAGTACAAAAGAATAAAGAAAAAAGAGAACAGATGTTAATAGATCAAAGGGAAAATGATGCAGTAATATCAGAATGTAAAAAATTAGAACTAAAATTAAAAAAATAAATATTCTAAGTTGTCGAAAGACAATTTTTTCTTTTACATATAAAACATTAAATGTTATAATTACAGAGGGGATGAGTATGAATGTATTAGTAGTTGATGATGAAAAAGAAATTGCCGATTTAATTGAGATTTATTTACAAAACGAAAACTTTAAAGTTTATAAATATTATTCGAGTCAAAATATTTTAAATGATTTGGAAAATATAAATATTGATTTAGCAGTCCTAGATGTAATGATGCCAGATATAGATGGTTTTTCTTTATGTAGTAAGATTAGAGAAAAATATAATTTTCCTATTATATTTGTTACAGCTAAAATCGAAGATATTGATAAAATAAGTGGTTTAACATTAGGTGCTGATGATTATGTTACAAAACCCTTTCAACCTTTAGAATTAGTGGCTCGTGTTAAAGCTCAACTTAGGCGATATAAAAAATATGATAATCAAGTAGAGAATACAAATATTATTGATTTTCGTAATATTATCATAAATAATGATACTCACGAATGCTATTTAAACGATAAGTTGTTAAATTTAACACCAATTGAATTTGCTATTTTGTGGCATTTATGTAAAAATCGTGGCTTAGTAGTTAAAACAGAAGATTTGTTTATGGAAGTGTGGAAAGCAAAATATTTTGAAAAAGATAATAATACAATTATGGTTCATATTAGACATTTAAGAGAAAAAATGCAAGATACCAATAAAAATTCCAAGTATATAAAAACCATTTGGGGAGTAGGTTATAAAATTGAAGCGTAAATATGGAAATAAGTTAGTCTGGAAATTAATTAGTAGAATTATAATTCAAACAATTATATATACTGTTTGTTTAATAATCTTATATTTTGTTGGAAATTTTGTTTGTCGATTATTTACTTGGCAACCTAAGGATTTTTTATATCGTTTCTTTAAAGCAATCGAAGATAATGTCTTATTTTTATTTTTTACTTGGTTAATTGGTTTCATTGTTATTTGTATTTTAAGTTTACGTAAATTTTTATCATATATTGATGCCATTGTTGATGCAAGCGAAATTTTAATTACTGATAATGATGATTTGATTAGGTTACCAGAAGATTTAACTTCCGTTGAAACGCGTATGAATCAAGTTAAACAGGAATCACTGCATAATTTAAAATTAGCACGAGAAAATGAGCAACGTAAAAATGATTTAATTGTTTATTTAGCTCATGATATTAAAACGCCTCTAACATCAATGGTTGGGTATTTATCTCTTTTAGATGAAATAGATGATATGCCTAAATCAAAAAGAAAAAAATATGTTAGTATTGCTTTGGATAAGGCTTATAAACTAGAAGATTTAATTAATGAATTATTTGATATTACACGTTTTAATTCAGAAACGATTATTTTAAAAAATGAAGAGATTAATTTACGATTAATGTTAGAACAAATTATTGATGATTTTTATCCAACTTTAAATGATTTAAATAAAAAAATTGAATTTATAATGGAAAATAATATAACACTTTATGGTGATTCTGATAAATTGGCTCGTGTTTTTAATAATATTATTAAAAATGCTATTAATTATAGTATAGGTGATGATCCAATTAAAATTGAAGTTAATATTGATGAAAATAATGCCAATGTTATTATTAGTAATAGAGGAAATAAAATATCTGATGTCGAATTGCAGAAAATATTTGAAAAATTTTATCGACTTGATTCCTCACGCACTAGTAAAACTGGTGGTAGTGGACTAGGGCTTGCTATTGCTAAAGAAATAGTTGAATTACACGGTGGTAATATAAAAGCTACTAGTGATTTAGAATTTACAAAATTTTATATCAACTTACCTTTAAGAAAATCTTAAGGATTTCATAACCTTAAATTAAAGAACAATCATATTGAAATTGATACAATGATGTCGTATTAATTTAAATGATTGTTTTTTTTATGGAGGTTAATTATGGCTAGAAAAAGATTAACACAAATTTTTCCTTTTTTACTACCTATTAGAGTCTGGCAAAAGAATTTATTTTTTAGAATAACTTGTTATTTTGATAAAAATAATTATGCGAAAAAAGTAGGTGATTTATTACCTTATGAATGTAGTAGTACTAAAAGTCGAATGATAAATGACCATAGTGGATATGACATAATGTACCAAGAAAATAAAGTTGATAATTTAAAATTAACAAGTAAAACTTTGAATAAAATTTTGATATATCCTGGGGAAACTTTTTCCTTTTGTCTATTAACTAAAAATGTGAAAAAATACGGCAAATATAAAGATGGCTTAGTTTTGGTTGATGACAAAATTGTTGCTAAAAAAGGTGGGGGCATCTGTCAAATTAGTAATTTAATTTACTATTTATGCTTAATGAGCCCTTTAACAATTGTTGAGCGTCATGGACATAGAGTTAAATCTTTACCCAATAATGAACAGGATGAATTAGAAGGAATTGATGCCACTATTAATAGTGGGTGGTTAGATTTAAAAGTAAAAAACAATACACAAGATATTTATCAAATATTTATCGATTTTGATTGCACATATATGTATGGCCAACTCTTAACTAATAATGTAGTTAATATTTCGTATGAAATTATAAATAGTAATTTAAAATATTTTTCTAAAGATGGAAAAATATATGAGAGTGTTTCAGTAGTGCGTGTTACTAGGGATAGAAATACAAATGAAATTGTAAAAAGTGAAAATTTATATGATGAAGTAATAGAGGTAACATATAAATTGCCTAATGATATTGTTATAGAAAAGAGGTAAAAAATGAAAAAATTAAAAATAGCGTGCCTATTTGGCGGCAATTCTAGTGAATATGCGATTTCGCTAGTATCAGCAACATCAGTTATTAGAGCAATTGATAAGAACAAATATGATTTATTTATGATTGGTATTACTAAAGATGGGAATTTTTATTTATATGAAGGCGATATTGATAAAATTGAGAAAGATGAATGGTTTGAAAGTGCACATATCAAAAGAATAACTTGGTCAACTAATCGTGAAGATCACGGATTTATTATTTTAGATAATAAAGATTATTCTATTATTAGTATTGATTTGGCTTTTCCAATTTTACACGGTATCAATGGTGAAGATGGACGTTTACAAGGATTATTTGAATTAGCTGGTATTAAATATATTGGTTGTGATTTAATGTCATCAGCAATTGGAATGGACAAGTTTTTAGCTCACGAATTAGTTCGTTTAAATGGTCTATTAGTTCCTAAATCTTATAAATTTACATCTGATACTTCTTATGAAAAAATTGAATCAACAATTAGTGATTTAGGTTATCCATTATTTGTAAAACCATTAAGAGCTGGTTCTTCTTTAGGTGTTTCTAAAGTAAATGATGACTCTGAACTAAGTAATGCTTTAACCTTAGCTTTTAATTATGATAACCAGATTATTATTGAAGAAAATATTGAAGGCTTTGAAGTTGGCTGCGCGGTTTTAGGTAATGATAATTTAATTACTGGTGAAGTTGATGAAATAGAAATTTCTGGTGGTTTCTTTGATTATGAGAAAAAATATGAATCACGAGATAGTAAAGTTTACTTACCAGCTCGTATATCTTCTAGTGAAAGAGAAAGAGTAAAACAAGTCGCTTTACAAATATATAACATTTTAGGCTGTAAAGATTTAGCGCGTATTGACATGTTTTATACAAAAAATAAAGAGATTGTTTTTAATGAGGTAAATACCCTTCCTGGTTTTACATCACATAGTCGATTTCCTAATATGTTAAAACAAAATAATTATACATTTGAGCAAATTGTTGAAATGTTAATTGAATTAAAGAGGTAGAATATGCAAAAGATAATTTTAAAAAAAGATGATATTCATAAAGGGAACTTAATTTTAGTTAATCAAATGCATCCACTAAAACAAAAGGTTGAACAAAGTTTTTTAGAACCATTTAATTCTAAATATCATAGTGTTTTAATTTCTAAAGAGGCTAATAAATGGTTACAAAATCTTTTAGAAGTTATCGATGCTGATAATAAAATTGTGCCTGTAAGTGGTTATAGAAGTCTTTTTGAGCAGACAGAAATTTATACATCTTCAATCGAAGAAAATGGTTTAGAGTTTACGAAACAATATGTTGCCTATCCAAATACTAGTGAACATCAAACCGGGTTAGCTATCGATTTAGGTTTAAATCAGGAGCCCATTGATTTTATAAGACCAGCTTTTCCTTATCAAGGAATTTGTCAGGATTTTCGTTTAAAAGCTTCACAATATGGTTTTATTGAACGTTATACAAGTGATAAAACAAATATTACAAATATTTCAGCTGAAGAGTGGCATTTTCGTTATGTAGGTTATCCACATTCGGAAATTATTGAACAAAATCATTTTTGCTTAGAAGAATATATTGATTATTTAAGAAAATTTGATAGTAGTAATAATTGCTTAAAATTTGAAAATTATGAAATTTATTATATTGCAATGGAATCCGAGGAAAAAGAATTTATATTAGATGGTGCTGAAATATCTGGTAATAATGTCGATGGCTTTATTGTTACTAAAAGAATTATAGATAAGGAGTAGGGTATGGAAAAAGAAAATTTTGAAATAGATAATCCCAACTTTTGTTTAAAATTTTATGGTGGTGTATGGATGTCGTTTTTACCATTTATCATTTTTATTGTTTTAATTATTTTGACAACTTTTATTGGTGGTTCAATTTCTGATGGTGCTTTATGGATTCCTGCTTTTTTATCTCTTTTAATTCCTTTATTTTTTGCTAAAAATAAAAAGCATTATACGGATGTAATTATGAAAGGGATGGCTAGTAGGGAGACTATTACACCGATTGTTTGTTGGATTTTTGCGGGTGTCTTTAGTGCCATTTTAAAAGCATCTGGTCTAGCGGGAGCGATTGCTGGTTTTGTTACTAATATCGGGGTTGGCAATGTCGCATTTGTTGTTATAACCTTTTTATCTTCAGCTTTATTTGCGACTGCTTCTGGAACCGGTTTTGGAACAATTGCGATTGGAATGGGTGTTTTATATCCATCAGGTCTTGTTTTAGGGTGTCATTCCGCATTACTAGCAGGAGCAATTATTTCAGGAGCCGCATTTGGTGATAATTTAGCCCCTATATCTGATACGACAATTTGTTCAGCAACTTCGCAAGGGGTTGATGTGCCAGGTGTTGTTAGATCACGTTTAAAATATTCTTTAGTTGCTTCGATTATTTCGATTATAATTTTTATCATTTTGGCAAACATTTTAAATACACCATCGAATATATCTAATATGAATTATGATTATGATCATTCGGCATTCTTTATGCTAATTGCTGTTATCTTAACTATTATTAGCGCTATTAAAACGGGTAATATGATTTTTGCGACGACGATTGGTATTATTACTGGTAGTATTATTGGGGTTGTAACGCATCAATTTTCACTTTTGCAGATTGACCCAACTAATATAAATGTTAACTCTTTATTTTTGCTTAGTGGAGAAGGATTAGATAGAAGTCTTACGGGTATTATTTATTCCGGGCTTTCAGGTATGATTCAGGTTTCTATTTTAGCTCTTTTATTGTTTGGCTCGATAGCTATTATGCGTTATGGTAAGGGAGACGAGAAGTTATTAAAAAAATTAGAAGGTATTGTTAAAACTTCGATTGGTGCTGAGATAATCATATCGCTAATGGTAATTATTTTATCAGCAATTATGGGTCTAAATGCACCAGCTATTTTGGCAGTAGGCTCTTCATTTGCCAAACCATTATCTAAAAAATATGGTATTTCTAGTTATCGAACGGCTAATTTATTAGATGCTCAGTCCAATACTTTATGTTACGCAATGCCGTGGACCCCAACTGCTATTTTTACTATAGGTTTTGCGAGTAATACAACTAGTCCTTTAACAGCTATTCAAATTACACCATTTGTTATATATGGTTATGTTTTATTAGTGGTTATGATTTTATCAATATTTTTAAAAGTTGGTCAAAATGATGGTATGAATAAAGATAAAAGACCATAAATAAATTAATAAAATAGAATGTAGGCGAAATGGAATCTTTAAGGTGAGGCTTAGAGATTTTTTTGTTCCAAAAAGGATTTTAAAAACTTGTTTACTATATTTATAATTAGAAGGGAGGAATTTTTGTAATTAGATTTACTTTATAAAAACTGTCAAAATAAAGAATAAGATACTATTGACTAAAAAATATAAAAAAAGTATAATTTAATTAGTAGTTAATAGCATGGCAAAAATATATACATTAAAAAATGATTACTTATTTAAAAAAATATTTAGTAATCAAGAATATTTAAAGAAATTATTATTAGATTTATTTGATATTAAAGCCAAAAAACTTGAATATTTAAATACTGCGTTTATAAAAGAAAATAAAAATAGTAAAGTAGGAATAGTTGATTTATTACTTAGTGTTGATGAAGAAATAATAATCTTAGAATTACAAAATATTGATAGATATAATTTTGAAGAGCGATTATTATTTTATTCATCTGCTGTAATACATAGTCATTGTTTAAAGGAGGGAGAGGATTACAAAAGATTAAAAGGTATTAAAGTCTATGCGATAACCAATTATCCATTATTTAATAGTGAAATAAAAAATAGTGTTAGATTGAAAGTAAAAAATAAAATATTTACAAAGAAGTTAGAATATGAAATCTTTGATTTAACCAAAGTTAATAAAAATAATAAAGAAAATAAATATTATGAATTAGTAAATTTATTTAATACAGAAAATATAAATGAATTAGATAAAATAATTACAAGTGATATTTATAAAAAAATGTTAGAAGAAATAAAAAGATATAATTTGGATAGTAAGGAGTATGAGAAAATGGAAGATATTGAAAGATTAATGATGAATGAAACAGAGCATTATGATACAGCTTATGAGGTTGGAATTGAACGCGGTATTAGCATTGGAATTGATCAGGGAAGAAGTGAAGGTGTAATTCAAAATAAAAAAGAAATCGCTAAAAACATGTTGATAGAAAATGTTGATATTTCGCTTATTGCAAAATATACTAATATGTCTATAAAAGAAATAGAAGCTTTAAGATAAATCTTAGAGATTTTTTTTACAAGAAATTATATTAATTTTACAACGTTAATTTTCTAAATAGTTGAAATAAAAAATATATAATAAATATGTAAAATATAGTAAATGCAAGATAGTGAAGATATTAAATAAATATTAAGAAATGTTTTGAATAATAGTAGAAGGATGTAGTATATGAAAAAGAAGAAAATAAGAAATTTAAGAGGATTTACATTGATAGAATTATTAGCAGTAATAGTAATACTTGCAGTAATAGCTTTGATTGCTGTACCACAGGTATTAAAAATATTAGATAAAGCAAGATTATCGGCTGCTGAGGATTCAACTATGGGAATAATTGAATCAGCTGAAACATATACAACAAATTTTATGTTACAAAATAATGGGTCTTTACCAAATGTTGATTTAGTATTTAATTGTAGTAGTAATGGCTGTATATTAGAAAATATAAGTAGTTTATCTAGCTATGAATTAGATGGATTAGAGCGTTTAGAATTTAAAGGAACGAAACCAAAAAGTGGGAATATTAAGGTTAGCAATAATGGAAATGATATTAGTGTAGCTATAGAGATAAATGGGTTTAGTTGCGGTTATCCAATTGATGGTGAGGTAATTTGTTCTAAAGGCGATAATGGTGATAAAAATAATGTGTATGTAAAAAATAATTTATTAGTAAGATATAATTATGAAGATAGTAGTAATACTAGTGGATTATTAAAAGATTTAAGTGGTAATGGATATGATGGAATAGTAAATGGAGCAACATTTACTGATGATGGATTAGTCTTTAATGGCATAGATGATTATGTTAGTATCGCTGAAATAAATACACCTAATTTTACTTGGGAGGTTAGTTTTAAAGCTAATAATTCTAGTAATTGGCTAAATATTATAGGTAATCAAGATGCTGGTGGTTGTGGTATTTTCTATTACGCTAAAGAATCAGGGATTCAATGTTATATTCAAAATATTGGATATATAAGTACAAGTAAAGGTAATTTTGAATTTGGGCAAATATATACTGTTACGGGAACGTATGATGGAAATATATTGAAATTTTATAAAGATGGAACGTTAATAGGTGAAAATGTTAATTCTAATGGATTACAATATACTAAAAATAACACGATTATAATGCTTGGAGCTAACCCAAGCTGGAATAAACCAGAAAGTAGTTTCTTTAATGGATCGATTTATTCTGTTCGTTTATATGATCGAGTACTAAGCGAAGCTGAGGTAAGATATAATTACTTAATTGATAGCAGTAGATATAAAATTTAGATAATCAAATATCAACAAAGTTGTATTAATTTTAAATAATTATAAGAGCAAAAAAATATGGCTATAATGGAATAAAACAATTTTATTATAACCTTTTTGATTTTTATAATATTTCAACATTATTTTTCCTCAACCTACTTTTAATGAATTCATATTGGTATTGTTTTGGATTCTTTGCACTATTTAATAAAACGATATATTCATTAATATTTTTAATTTTTTCTATTAATAATTTTTTGATTTGGTTGAAATAATTAATGTTGATGTCATTATTATTAAAAGAATTTAAAATAAACCTAAATTGATTAATATAAACGTTATATGTATATTGTAAAGATTCATTTAAAGTAACTAATTCTTCATTGGATAATTTCTTCATATCAATACTTTTTAAAAATGCGTTGCTAGATAAAACAGTATGAACAATTCTTTTGTCAACATGCTCAAAATTGGGATTGCTAATTATATTCTTGATGGGTTTAAAGGCGTTATTCTCATTTAAAAAAATATCGAAAGCAGGGTATGTATTAATAATAATTATTTTATTAGATATATGTAAAAGTCTATCAAATTGTTCTATCGCATCATATAGCATATAATCGATGTTATAATCTTTTTCCATTTTATCGATAGTATCTTTTTCTAACTTATATATATTTGGATATTTACCTTTTAATAATTCTTTTGTTTTATTTATAGCGTAAATATTGGCTTCTATTTCGAATAAAAAATCATCATGATAATTTATATAGTTATTCCAGTCATATTCGGTTAAGATAGTCTCTAAATTGCGCATAAATTTTATATAATCATAATCATCAGCAGTTAATTGAATATAATGTTTTGTTTCGTGAAAACAATTTTTTATTAAATTTAGAAGTGGATTTTTATATTTTTTAAAATAATTTATAAATATGACTATATCAGGTTTTTCTACTTTATAATTTAAATGCCAAAAAGTAAACCCTTTCGTTAGCATTGGCATTTTTAATGCACTAATAAAGTTACTCATACTCTCAAAATTTACATTTGGAATATATTTAATATAATATTCAAAAGTATTAACAAGATATATATTTGCGTCTAAATTGTTTTTTTCTAATTCTTTAGAAATAATATCGTAGGCAATTCTTTTCATTCTTTCAATATTTTCTTTATTTAAATTTTTCATAAACACTAGTTCCTTTGTTCTATTTAGTTAGCTATTATAACATTAATCGCTATAACTGTAAAGAATAGTTTTATTTTAATTAAGTAAATCATAGAATGATGTATATCCTTATAATGCAGAATAAAATCATAAAAGTATAAAACTTTAAAAAATTTTAAAAAAATGGTTTATTAATTAAAATTTATGTGGTAAAATTGTCTATAGTAAGTGTATGCATGATAAGGAGGAATAAAAGTGGGTTTTATTAAAAAATGGTTATCTTCAGATGATCAAGATGTTTTTGAGCCAAGTGCTAATGACGGTAGTGCTTATTATACAGTAAATACTGAAGAATCATTAAAAGAAAATGATGGTAAAAATAAGATGATTTTGTTAGAACCACGTGCTTATTCAGAATCACAACAAATAGCTGACTTTTTAAAATCAAGAAATACAGTTGTTGTTAATTTAAAAAGAGTAACTTCTGACCAAGCTAAGCGAATTGTGGACTTTTTAAGTGGAACAATTTATGCGATTGGTGGCGATTTACAAAAAATTGGTGGAGGTATATTTTTATGTACTCCTAATAATGTAAATATTCAAGGAAAAATTACTGATGAGAGAGATGGTAAGGATATTTACGATAATGATGATATAAATACTGAGTGGTAGAAATTTGACTTTTAGATTAAATATGCTACAATAAAAATTGTAGCATTTATGGGGTGAGATTATGGAAAAATTTAATCGCACAATGCGGGGATATGATACAGAAGAGGTTAAAACCTTTTTGGATCAAGTTATACAAAAAGTAGAACAGATGACGGCAGATAATAAACAAAAAGATTTAACAATTAAGAATCAGGAAAATAAAATTATCGAGTTATCTAAATTAGCTGAAGAGAATCAGCGATTACGTCAAAAATTAGAACAGTATGAAAGAATGGAATCTACTTTTAATAAGGCCATTGTTATGGCCCAAAAAACCTCAGATCAAATGCGATTATCAGCCCATAAAGAAAGTGAAACAATTTTAGATGATGCGAAAAAAAATGCGAATAGAATTGTTAATGAAGCATTGCTTCGAGCAGAAAAGATTGAATTAGAATCTAATATGTTAGCTAGAAATATTCGTGTTTTTAAGAAAAAAGTGCGAGATATAATTGAATCTCAATTAGAAGTAGTAAGTGATTTAGATAAAATAGAAATGTAAAACAGATGATGGAAACGTTATATTAAAGGACTAATAGAGAGTTAATGGTTGGTGGAAATTAATAGTTGTTTTAATATAAGTATCATTCCTGATGTGTTTTTTTGAATTTTAGTAGGAAAAAACGGTAACGCGTTATAGTTATTAAGTGCAAGTTCTTGAATTAAGGTGGTACCGCGGAAAATTTTCGTCCTTAAATTTTAAGAACTTTTTTTGTTATAAGGGGGAAAATAAATATGTTATGGCAAATAATTTTACTTATTGTAGGTTTTGTTATTTTAATAAAGGGTGCAGATATTTTTGTTGATGGGGCTTCATCTCTCGCTCAAAATTTTAAATTATCTAAGATGTTAATTGGGCTTACCATTGTCGCTTTTGGTACAAGTGCTCCTGAATTTGCAGTATCAGTAAAGTCCATTATTTCGAATAATTCGGATATGGTGCTAGGTAATGTTGTTGGTAGCAATATTTTAAATATTTTGCTTATTATTGGTATTTGTTCTTTAATTAAACCAATTGTTGTCAAAAATAATACGATAAAAAAAGAAATACCTATTGTCATTATGATTAGTACTTTATTATTCTTTTTAATGAAAGATAATTTATTTGATAATAATGCTTTAAATATGATTACAAGAAATGATGGTTTTATAATTTTACTATTTTTTATGATTTTCATTTATTATTTAATATCAATTATGCGAAATAAAAAAGATGAGGATGCAGATGAATCCGCTAAATTTGGAATGTCGAAATCAATTATCTTTACAATTTTAGGAATTGTGTGTATTATAATTGGCAGTAATTTTGTTGTTGATAGCGCTAGTAATATTGCGGTTTCTTTAGGAGTTAGTCAAAAAATGATTGCTTTAACGATTGTTGCTTTTGGTACATCTCTACCAGAACTCGTAACGTCAATTGTTTCTATCAAAAAAGGTGAACAAGAAATATTAGTTGGTAATATTGTTGGAAGTAATGTTTTTAATATTGGGATAGTTTTAGGTCTTCCTGTTGCTTTATTTGGTGGGATAAAGGCCGTAGGGTTTAATAATATCGATTTAATTGTGTTATTATTATCAGCATTATTATTATTTTTGTTTTCGTTTAGAGATCATAAGATAAAAAATATAGAAGGAATAATTATGTTAGTGGTTTTTGCCATCTATTATTCATTTGTTATAATCGGTTAGGAGGATATATATGAAGTTTGAAAAATTAGAAAAAGGAAATATAAGTGAAGTTGAAGAAAAATATGCGAAAGTTTGGGAAAAAGTAGATATTTTAAATAAAACAATCGAAAATAGAAAAGATAGTAAAAATTGGGTATTTTATGACGGACCAATTTATGCGAATGCGAAGCCAGGTATTCATCATGTTTTTGCCAAAACAATTAAAGATACTTTTTGTAAATATAAAACAATGCAAGGGTATAGGGTATTAAGAAAAATTGGTCTTGATACACATGGTTTACCAATTGAAGTCAATGTTGAAAAAAAATTAGGTTTTAAATCGAAAGCAGATATTGAAAAAATTGGTGTTAAAAAATTCTGTGAAGAATGTAAATTAGAGACAGATAGTAATATTGATGAAGTAAAGAAAGTTACAGTTATGCAAGGTCAATTTATCGATTGTGATCATCCTTATGTTACTTGTAGTAATGATTACATTGAAACAGAATGGTGGATTGTTGATGAATTAAACAAAAAAGGGCTAATTTATTATGGTAGTAAGGTCTTACCATACTGTCCAAGATGTGGAACGGAATTAGCTTCTCATGAAGTTGCGCAAGGTTATAAAGAAGTTAGTGTTAATACCGTTTTTGTTCCTTGTAAAGTGGTTGGGAAAGATGAGTACTTATTAGTTTGGACGACAACTCCTTGGACGTTGATGGCTAATGTTGGGTTATGTGTTAATCCTGATCTAACTTATGTAAAGGTTGAATCAATGGGGTATAAATTTATTTTAGCTGAATCATTAATGTCAAGTGTTGTTGGTGATGAAGCCAAAATATTAGAACGTTTTAAAGGTAACGATTTAGTTGGAATAAAGTACGAACAGATAATGCCTTTTATTGATGTTCCAGGTAAAGCTTTTGAAGTCGTAGCTGATAATTATGTTACAGATTCTGATGGAACAGGTATTGTCCATTTAGCTCCCGCTTATGGAGCAGATGATAACCGTGTTTGTAAAGAATATGGGTTAGGCTTTGTTAATCCAGTTGGCAAGGACGGTCATTATACTACTGGCCCTTGGGAAGGGACTTTAGTTACTGATCCAGAGCTTGAAATTACGATTGTTAAATGGTTAAAAGAAAACGACAAATTATTTAAAAAGGTTAAAATTAAGCACGATTATCCACATTGTTGGCGTTGTAAGCAACCATTAATTTATTATGCGAAACCAGCTTGGTATGTAAATAATACTTCTCGGAAAAAAGAAATTATTGAGGCTAATAAAAAGGTTAATTGGTATCCTGATTATATCGGCACAAAAAGATTTAATAACTGGCTTGAGAATATGATTGACTGGGGGATTTCCCGTAATAGGTACTGGGGTTGTCCATTACCAATTTGGCAATGTGACTGTGGGTATTTTGAAACGATTGGTTCACGTGAGGAATTAAAGAAACGCGCTATAGAAGATATTGATATTGAAACATTGGAATTGCACCGCCCTTATGTTGATGAAATTCATATTGAATGTCCTAAATGTAAAAAAGTTATGTCGCGTGTTAGTGATGTTATGGATGTTTGGTTTGATTCAGGCGCTATGCCTTATGCTCAGTTTCATTATCCATTTGAAAATAAGGAGTTGTTTGAAAGTCAATTTCCAGCTGATTTTATTGCTGAAGGTGTTGATCAAACCCGTGGTTGGTTTTATGTTTTATTAGTTTTATCGACATTAATAAGTGGTGAGTCTAGTTTTAAAAATGTTGTGGTTAATGATATGATGTTAGATGCTTATGGTAAGAAAATGAGCAAGAGTGTTGGAAATATTATTGAGCCAACTAAAATAATGCAACAATATGGTGCAGATACGATTAGATGGTATATGTTATATGCTTCACCTGTTTGGACACCACTTAAGTTTGATGAAGATGGGGTTAAAGAAATTTATTCTAAATATATTTCGACTTTTAAAAATGCTTATTCATTCTTTGAAATGTATGCTAATGCTGATAATATTGATCCAAGGGAATATAACATTCCTGTTAAGGATAGGGAATTAATTGATAAATGGTTAATTTCTAAGTTAAATAGATTAATAAAAGATGTCAATTTAGCGTTTAGTGAATTTGATTTAAATAAAGTTACTAAATTAATTGTGCCATTTTTAAATGAAGACTTATCAAATTGGTATATTAGAAGTAATAGACGAAGATTTTGGGATAGTGAATTAACAGAATCTAAAAAAGCTGTTTATTTAACAACTTATGAGATATTAGTTACTTTATGTAAATTATGTGCGCCAATTACACCATATTTAACTGAGGAAATATATCAAAAATTAACAGGTGAAGAGTCAGTTCATCTTGCTAATTACCCAGAATGTAATGGTGATTTAATTGATGATAATATCGAAGGAAAAATGGATCTTGTTAGAAATATTTGTTCATTAGGGCGTTTTGCTCGTGAAGAAGCTAAAATTAAAGTTCGTCAACCAATTAGTGAACTTATTTTGAGTAAACATACTGAAGATATTATTGGTAATTTAATTTCTATTATTAAAGAAGAATTAAATGTCAAAAATATTTTATTTACCGATGATATGGAAAAATATATGGATTATATGATAAAACCTAATTTTAGAGTTGTTGGTAAATTATTTGGTCCAAAAATAAAAGATTTCCAAAATTTATTAGCGACTTTAAATAATGAGCAGATTGAAAAAATAAAAAAAGCTAAAATTACGATTGAATTTTTAGGAGAAGCATTAGAAATAACTAATGATATGGTAGAAATTAATATAAAAGTTAAAGATGGATTTTGTTCATCAAGCGATTCAAAAACATTTGTTATTTTGAATACTGAATTAAATGAAGACCTAATTTTGGAAGGATTTGCTCGAGAAATTGTTAGAAAGGTTCAAAGTTTAAGAAAAGAAGCTGATTTAAATATTACAGATAAAATAAAAATTTATTATAATGGACCTACTGAAATTGAAAAGACAATTGATAGTTACCTTGATTATATTAAAAATGAGACTTTAGCTTTAGAAATAATTAAAGATAATCGTTTGGATAAGAATTGTGAATTAAATGATATTATGGTTGGTATTTTAATTGATAAAATATAAAAACAGGGTTATATAAAAAATTTATTTATATTATTTAAATAAAATTATATATCAAATTAAAGTTTAAATTATTAAAAAAATCTAGATAACTAGATTTTTTTTGATAAATTTTTAATTTTGTGATATTATATAATCTATTCATTTATTGAAAGGGTGGATTTCTAATGAGTTATTCTAGTAAAAAAGCAGAATTATTAAATCAAAGTAGTAGACTATTAAAGTCTTATAGTGCCTTTTATAAAGAGGTATTAAAGTTTTCTAATGATCTTCAAAAATTTATCGATGGTTCATCTAATTTTAGTGCATTTGATCAATTAGATTTGGCGAAATTAGTTGTTAGTGATGAAGAAATTAAAAAAATAAATAGATTAATTTGTGCTTTAGAATTTGTTGAACATCCTGATGATAAAGGTATTGCTTTTAGATTACAAGATCAAATAGATAAGTGTATTAATCAAATATATACTAAATAATTATTATGTTATTATTTTGTATGGATAATTAGATTTTATCTTTGAATATTTAGAGAAATTTGATACAATTAATAAGGTGATAATAATGTATGCTTATATAAAAGGAAAAATTGTCGATATAGAAAGTAACTATATCGTTTTAGAAAATTCTGATATTGGTTATTTAATATATACTGCTAATCCATATTCATTTGAATTAAATGTTGAGGCAACCATATATCTATATCAATATGTTAGAGAAGATGAAATAAGTTTATATGGTTTTAAAACAAAAGAAGAGAAGGAAATGTTTTTAAAGCTTATTGAAGTAAAGGGTTTAGGTTGTAAGATGGCTTTGCCAATGCTTGCTAATGGAGCGGTTGATGGTATTATAGGCGCTATCGAAAATGAAAATATTAATTATTTAAAAAAATTTCCTAAAATAGGAGATAAAGTTGCTCGCCAAATTATTTTAGATTTAAAAGGTAAATTAGTTTCAGGTAATGCTGATGTAAAAGAAGATAATCATGAAGAATTAATGGAAGCATTAAAATCATTAGGTTATAAACCTGCTGATATTAAAAAGGTTTTAGCAAATGTACCTAAAAGTAATACAATAGAAAATCAAATAAAAGAGGCACTAAAATTGTTAATGAGGTGATAAAGTGCATTTAAAAAGAACAATTAATAAATTGACATTATATAAAACAGATTTATATGAAGGAAGAATAATAATTATACCCAATGTTAATAATATTTCTTTAAAGTTAAGTCCTAATACTTTTATTCAAACTGATGCGGTGTGTTTGAAAAAAGAAGAAAATTATGCCATAATTGATTGTTTTAATTATGTTTTATGTAGAAAATTTGAGGGCCTTAATAATATAGAAAATGAGTTATACTATAATTTTGATGATCTAAAGGATAAGGGTTTAGATTTGGAGGATTTTCTTCCGATGTTACCTAATAATCAAATTTTGAGGTATTATTTAGAACACAGTAATATTTCTAAAAATTCTTATCAGAAATATATTGATTATGCTGCAGGGCTAAATAAATCATTTTATAGAAATGGTATATAAATGAGAATTGGGATTGATATAGATGATACCATTTGCAATACTTGGGATTTTGTTATTCCCTATCTTAGTAAACATTTTAAAATAAGTTCTAGTGTTTTAAAAAATTCAGATAAATCGTATTGTGAAGCTTGTAACTGTACTTATTTAGAATATTGTAAGTTTGCTAAAAAATATTATTCTATAATTTCATTAAAATACAAGTTGAAACCAAATGTCAGAAAAATTTTAAAAAAATTGAAAGCTGATGGTCATGAAATAATTTTTATTACAGCTAGAAGTATTAATGGTTTTTATGATCCTTATAAAATAAGTTCAAAATATTTAGATAAACATAAAATTCCTTATGATAAATTAATTGCAAATGTTCATAAAAAAGCACCAATATGTTTAGAAGAAAATATTGATTTATTTATTGATGATAGTATTAATAATTGTATAGAAGTAGCAAATAATAATATTCCTGTTTTATTATTTGATGCTAGCTATAATAAAAAATGTGAATTATTTAAAAGGGTTTTTAGTTGGAAAGAGATATATAAAGAAGTAGAAAGGATGGAAAATGATGGATGATAGATTAGTTACTTCGAATGAGTTAAACGAAGATCAATTTGAAATTAATATACGTCCTCGATTGTTAGATGAATATATTGGTCAAAGTGAAGTTAAAGAAAATATGGGCATTTATATTAAAGCCGCAAAAATGCGAAATGAAGCGTTAGATCATGTTTTACTATATGGTCCACCAGGGTTAGGAAAAACAACTCTTGCTTATATTATTGCTAATGAACTTGGAACAAATATAAAAACAGCTAGTGGTCCAGCAATTGAGAAAACTGGTGATTTGGCGGCCATTTTGTCAAATTTAGAAGAAGGGGATGTCCTTTTTATTGATGAAATACATCGTATTCCACGCTTTATTGAAGAAGTCTTGTATTCGGCAATGGAAGATTTTTCTTTAGAAATAGTAATAGGAGCAGATTCAACTAGTCGTAGTATTAAAATTGACCTGCCTCCATTTACACTTGTTGGCGCAACAACTAGAGCAGGTGATTTAACTAGTCCACTGCGTGATCGATTTGGTATTATTTCTAAATTACAATATTATACGGTAGAAGAACTAACTAATATTGTTAAGCGAACTAGTAAAGTATTAAATTGTGAAATTGATGATAAGGCAGCGATTGAACTTGCAACACGTAGTCGTGGTACACCACGTATTGCGAATCGTTTGTTTAGGCGTGTTCGTGATTTTGCGCTTGTTATGGGGAATGGTACTATTGATTTGGATATTTGTAAAATGGCTTTAGATAAATTAAAGGTCGATAGTTTAGGTCTTGATGATACAGATTACAATTTATTAAAGTCCATTATTGAAAGATTTAATGGTGGCCCTGTTGGAATTGAAGCAATTGCGTCAAGTATTGGTGAAGAGCAAACGACAATTGAAGATGTGTATGAACCATATTTATTACAGATAGGACTTCTAAAAAGAACAACAAGGGGACGTGTTGTAACAGAAAAAGCTTATGAACACTTAAATATACCAATGGTGGTGAAAAAATGATTGTGTTAGATAAAAATGATGAACTATTAAGAAAAAGTAATGACGAATTAAAAGAAGCGCTTATAAACACTTATGGTGTCCCTTCTTATGATGAGACAATAAAATTATCAGCTATGGATGATTTATTTGATATGTCAACTAGTTTGAAAAAAATGTATCTTAGATATTATGATTATTTAAAAAAATTTGTGAGTGATGCTGATTATGAAGAAAACAGACTTACCTCAGCGAAAAGAATTGACTATAATTTAACTTTAATAAAATTATTGTCTATGTATGGTGCTAAAGTAATAGATAGTTACAACTTATTTAATATAGTTGAAATGATTGATAATAAATATTTATTAAAAAGCATTGGGAACCTATTTGTTTTATTAGAAGCATTTAATAAAATTGAAGTTAGCGAATATGATAAATATTATGACTTATTTTTTAGTAGAACTTTTATAAATAGAATTTATCCTAAAGATTATAGTACTAGTAATGAGGCTATCAATAAGATTAGTCATAATTTAGATAATTCTATTAAAAGATACCGTCAAGATTATCATCTTTATACTGATGATAATCGTAAAAAACTAGTTAAATCTATCGTATCGGATATTGATGCTAAAAAAAGAGTTTTTGAATAAATAGTTTTGAAAGGATTGCTGTATATGAGAACAGACGATTTTGATTTTGAGTTGCCAGAACATTTAATTGCGCAAACACCAATTGATAAAAGAGATAATTCTAAATTACTGGTATTAGATAAAAAGACAGGTGAAATAGAGCATAAACATTTTTATGATATTATTGATTTATTAGATGAAAATGATGTTTTAGTTTTAAATGATACTAAAGTAATTCCTGCTAGACTATATGGAATTAAAGAGGGAACAGATGCTCATATTGAAATTTTAATGTTAAAGGAAATAAAAAAGGATGAGTGGGAATGTTTAGTTAAGCCAGCCAAAAGAGTTAAGGTTGGAACAAAAGTGATTTTTGGAAATCACGATATTGAGGCCATTTGTACGAGTGAAGGATTAGAAGGAATTAGAAACTTTAAACTAAATTATGTAGGAATATTATATGAAGTTTTGGGTCGATTAGGCGAAATGCCACTTCCTCCTTATATACATGAAAAATTAAAGGATCAAAATCGTTATCAAACAGTGTATGCTAAAACAGAAGGCTCAGCAGCAGCTCCAACAGCGGGTTTACATTTTACAGAAGAACTATTAGAAAAAATAAAAAATAAGGGTATTAAAATAGAATATATTACTTTACATGTTGGGCTTGGAACTTTTAGACCAGTCAATGTTTCCGATGTAACAAAACATAAGATGCATTCAGAATTTTATATGATGAATGAAAAAACGGCTAATGTTTTAAATGAAGCTAAAAAAAATAATCAAAGAATTATAAGTGTTGGTACGACATCAACTAGAACTTTAGAGACAATTATGAGTTTATATGGTCGTTTTAAAGAGTGTAGTGGGTGGACTGATATTTTCATTTATCCTGACTATCAATTTAAAGCGATTAATGCGTTAATAACAAATTTTCATCTTCCTAAGTCAACTTTGGTAATGTTAGTTAGTGCTTTAGCTAGCAAAGAAAAGATAATGAAGGCTTATCATGAGGCCATCGATAAAGAATATCGTTTCTTTTCATTTGGTGATAGTATGTTTATTAAGTAAATTTATGTATAGGTGATTTTATGATTGATAGTGTAAATAATCAAATTTCTAACTTTTATAATAAATATCTAAATCATCAAGCATTTTTTGATATCAGCTTAGTTTTAGCAGATTTTCTTGTTTCTAATTATAAAGAGATAGAAGTAGATATCTATTATAAATATGTATCAATTAGCGAAACATATAGAATATGTAAAGAATGTTTGTATGATATTAATAAGGATTATTTAAAAAAATTTGATACTGCTATAAACCTTGGCTTAATCAACATTAATATTAATGATAATCAATTTATAAATAGTAGTATCTGCAATTATATAAATAATTATCCAAATATCGCTATTGATATTAAGCATAACATTTCTGATGCCTTTAATACATGCCATGAATTTATGCATTATTTAAATTTTGAGCCAGTAATATCATCTGCCAGATTTTATTTTTCTGAGAGTATATCTATGCTATCTGAAGATAAATTAGAAAAGTTTTTAGATAATGTGAATTATAATAATTGTGAATATCATTTATTTAAGCAAAACCGCTTTTGTGATTCATATAATTGCGCAATAGCAGTATTAATTACCAATTATGTATTTAAATATTATAAAGATGGTGTAATACTAACCGATGACGTAATTAAAAAGATATTGAGTGATTTTAATAAAAAATATAAAGATATCAATCTTGATTATATAGACATTAAACAAATAATAGATAAAATTTTTAGTTCTAATAAAATAAATTATTTTTATCAATCATTTAGTCATATATTAGGTATTTTTATGTCAAAATATATTTCCAACTATTTTAATTCTGCTGAATTAATAAACTATTATAATGAAAATATTAATAATATATTTTATGAAGATTTTCTTTATGAAATTGGAATGGGAATGCAATTAAAAGATAGTAAATTAGTTTTAGATGAACAATCCTTTAAAAGGCTATTTGAATCTTTTGATGTACATTTTAATACGTATAGAAAGAAATTGTAAAAATGAGTTAAAAGATGAAAAAGGTTATTGTGATTGTAGGACCTACAGCCGTAGGAAAAACTAAACTAAGTATTGAACTTGCTAAAAAATTAGATGGGGAAATAATAAATGCTGATAGTACACAAGTATATAAAAATATGGATATAGCAACCGCTAAAGTAACTGAAGAAGAAAAAGAAGGTATAATTCATCATTTATTTGATATAAAAAATATTGATGAAGAGTATACTGTTTATGATTATCAAAGAGATTGTAGGTTAAAAATCAAAGAGATTCTAGAAAAAGATAAAACACCAATTATTGTAGGTGGAACTGGTTTATATATTAAAGCTGCTTTATATGATTATGATTTTAGTAAAGAAGAAATACATGAGACTTTTGATGAGTTATCAAATGATGAGTTATATGATAAATTGCTTAAGATTGATCCTAATAGTAAAATACATAAAAATAATCGTAAAAGGGTTGTTAGAGCCATTAATTATTTTTTGAATAATAATAAACCGATATCAGCAAATACCAAGGCAGATAATTTGTTATATGACTCTATTTTTATAGGACTTACAACGGATAGAGAAAACTTATATAATCTCATAAATAAACGAACTGATAAGATGATAGAGATGGGACTTATTAATGAAGCAAAAAAAATATATGCTACCAGTATTAGATCAAAAGCAGTTATGACACCAATTGGTTATAAAGAATTATTTGAATATTTTGATAATTTAGTATCACTAGAAGATGCTATTTCTTTAATTAAACAAAATTGTAGGAGATATGCCAAAAGGCAATATACCTGGTTTAGAAATCAGATGGATATAAATTGGTTTGATGTTAATTTTGAAGATTTTAATAAGACAGTTGAAGAAGTAAATAAATTTATAAAAAAGCAATAGATGTTTTAAAAAGTTATCTATTGCTTTTTAGTCTCTATAAATAATTGTTCTGTTTATTTCTTTATGCTTATTTCTCATATTTTATTAGAAATAATAATTGTAAAAAAATTTTCTATATTTTTTGTTTCATTATTTCACTTCCAACGAGTGGTAGTACAAAATTATAACTTAGATTTATTAAATGACAAGTAATTTATGTCGAAGAAATGATATTAGTGCTTAAATATATAAAATATTGTTTAATTAGTATCTTTTATTTTATTTAAAAAAAAGGTATAATTAATATATAGTAGAATGGAGCATAGTTTATGGTAACAGGTTTTAAAATTTCCGGCAAAAAAAATATGTCATTAAAAAATAAATTGACCGAGTATTTAAATCCCGAGTATGTATATATACCTCTTATTAGTGGATATGACACTAATATTAGTGTTTTCGTTAAAAAAAATGATTATGTATATAAGGGGACTACGCTAGGTAAAAGACAGGGAAATTTCCCAATCCCTATTTTATCTACTGTAAGTGGAACTGTAATTGGTTTTGAAGAAAAGTATTATTTAAATGGTGAAAAAATAAAGTGTGTTGTAATTCAAAATGATTTTAAAGAATTAGTGGAAAAAAAGATACCAATATGTGATGACATTACCAAAATTAGTAAAGATAACTTTATAGATATATTAAAAAATAATGCTATTGTTGGATTAGGTGGAGCAAATTTTCCAACCTTTGCTAAATATGATACTGATAAGAATATTAAAACTTTAATTATTAATGCCGTAGAATGTGAACCTTATATTACCGCTGATTATACTCTCGCTTTAGATCATGCTGAAGAAATTTTAGAAGGTGTAAATGCTATTTTAAAAATTAATAATATTAGCGAAGCTTATATCGCTATTAAAAAAACAAATACAAAAATAATTAATGCTTTTAATAAATATATTGGTACATTTCCTAATATAAAAATTTATTTAATGCCAAATCTTTATCCAATGGGATGGGAAAAAAGTATTGTAGAGGAAATTTTGAAAAAATCTTATGATAGATTACCAATTGAAGTTAATACGGTTGTTAATAATGTTTCGACTATTTATGCGATTTACGAAAGTTTAAAATATAGTAAACCTTTACTTTCTAGAATTGTTACTTTTACTGGTGAGGGGATAGAGAAAACCCTTAATATCAAAGCAAAGTTTGGAACTCTAGTTAGTGAAATTATTAAAAAATATTGTAAATATAAAAACACTAATGATTTATTATTTATAGCTGGTGGACCAATGATGGGTAATAGTATGAAGTGTGATGATTTAGTCATTACGCCAAATTTAAATTGTGTTTTAGTTTTACCAAAATTAAAACAAGAAAACTGTATTGAATGTTTAAGATGTGGACTTTGTGTTAAATATTGTCCAGCTAAATTAGCTCCAGTTTTAATTAAAAACGATTGTGAAAATCCTGATGAACTCAAAAAATATGAAGTCAATCGTTGTATCGAGTGTGGTTTATGCACTTATGTTTGCCCATCAAAAATAAGGGTTAGGGATTATGTTCAAAAGGCTAAAGATACAATTAGGAAGGAGAATAAATAATGAAAACATTTGATGTAGAAAAAGGACCATTTTTAAATTCAAAAAATAAAACATCAAAGATGATGCTCCATTTATTTATTGCTCTTTTACCAATTATTATATTTGCGTTTTATAAAAATGGGATTATTCCATATAAAAATGGATTAACTGATATAAAAGGTTTATTTCTACCATTAATGGTTGTTATTTTACCAGCTTTAACATCCTTTTTAACCGAGATGTTATATGCGAGTATTTTTTTAAAAGTTGACGCTTTAAAATATGTAAAAAACTCTTTTAGTTTTTATCCAGGATTATTTTTAGGACTTATTATGCCTTTAAATACACCTTTTTCCATGCTTATTTTAGGAGCATTTGTTGCCACTTTGGTTGGTAAATTATTGTTTGGAGGTTTTGGGAATAATATTTTTAATCCTGCATTAGTTGGAAGAATATTTATAATTACAGCTTATGCAATTACCTTTGGAAAATATGTTTATCATAATAGTTATGAACTTGATACGATTGCCTCATCAACACCCCTTACGAATGCCAGTCTAGTTGAAGGCATTGGTAGTTATAACGAGTTAGTTAGACCTTATGGAAGTTTGATGAATTTTTTTGTTGGAACAATTCCTGGAGCTGTTGGCGAAACAAGTGCTTTACTTTGTATAGTTGCTTTTCTTTATTTAACATTAACGAAAACGATTAAATGGCGAATTCCAGTTTTTTATGTATCAACAGTTTTTATAATGGCCTTTATAATTGGTTTATTTAATGATTTAGAACGTACCTATTCATTATTTCAAATCTTAAGTGGAGGACTAATGTTTGGAGCTGTTTTTATGGCAACTGATCCTGTTACTAGTCCAACTACTTTTGTAGGACAAGCCTTATATGGTATATCACTTGGGATTTTAACAATTGTATTTAGACACCTAACTCCTTACCCAGAAGGCGTTTTAACTAGTATTTTAACTATGAATATGCTTGTATTTATAATTGATAAAATTGGAGTTCGAGCACGTTTTAATATAAAAAGGTCAATACCATATTTTAGTACTCTAATTATTTTAATGCTAGGTATTAGTTGCTATATTGGAATTGGTTACCGAAAAGGGAATGATACAGAAATAGATCCAAACTTTGAAATCTATTCTAAAGAGATAAATGGTAATACTGTAGCATATATGGTTGGAGAAAAAGGTTATAGTAGCACTTTAAAAGCCAAAATAGTTATAACTAATGATAAGGTTGTCTCTTATGAAATACTAGAACAAAATGATAGTTATTATTCTAAAATTACACAGGCTAATTATTTAAATACCTTAATTAAAAATCAAGCTAAACTTAACGATGTTGATATAGTAGCAGGTGTTACATTTACATCAAATGGATTAAAGAAGATGCTTATTAATACAATAGACGATTATAAAGAAAACGGTAATGAAGAGATAAAAGGCGATGTTGTTATTGATAAAGATTTTGAAGTGTTAGAACACAATATAAATGGCAATATACACGAATATATCGTTACTAAAAAAGGCTTTTCTAGTAAACTCAAATTAAATATTACAATTATTGATAATATTATAACTAGTGTTGTTGTTTTAGAACAAAATGATAGTTATTATGGAAAAGTGCTAGAGAGTGATTATATTAATTATTTGCTTGCTAATCAATCTAAATTAGAAGATGTTGATACAGTTGCTGGAGCCACGATTACTTCTACCTCTTTAAAACAAGCCTTAATCGAAACTTTAAAGGTACATATAGGTGATACTAATGGGTAAAAAAATAAAGTCCATTTTGGCTTTAACATTAACAGCTTTAATTTGTTCGACACTAATCTATTTAGTATTTAGGGGGACTAATTAATGGATGGAAATTTTCAGGTTGATGATTTTGCTAATGTTAGTAAAGAAATTAAAAACTTAGATAATGATGATTTAAAAGAATATGTCATAAATAGAGTTTTGTGGTTAGAAAAAAGAACAAAAGAACAAAAATTGGGTATAACTGAGGATAATAGGGTTTTATCGATTTATAAGGGTTATATTTCTTCTAATAGTCCAATAAAATCTTCTAAAAGTGCTGAAGCATTTTACTTAGATAATATAAATATTTATTATGATTTTATTAATAAATATAAAAATCATATTAATGAAGATGAGATTATTAAAATGTTTCAAGATTTGCAAAATTACTTTACTGATACATTTGGCCTTATGGGTAGTCAAAAAAAACGTAATGAAGTTTATTGTGAGTACTCTAGTGAATTACAAAATAAAATATTCGATGTTGAAGGTTTATCGGTTCACAAATTAACAGAAAAAGGAGCTGCCATGTGCTTAGAAAGATCAGCCATTTTGCAAAATATTTTAAGTTTATTAGGATTAAATAGTTATTTCATTTATGGAAAGTTAGAAAAATTTGGTATTGATAATATTACATCAGAATTACATTCTTATAACATTGTAAAAATAACTAAGGAAGATTATTTAATTTATGACATTTCTAATCCTTTATCTTTAGAACATAATAATACTAAATATTATTTTCCAGCTATCAATGTTATAGGAGAAGGACAATTGCGTGATTTAATTGATGGTTGTAATTATGTTTTTGATAATAAACAAGTCGAAAATTTATTTGATTGCGAAGCAGTTGTTTTAAACGAAATAAAAAGAATTTATACGATTGGTTAGGAGGGTAATTATGAAACAAATATTTAGGACAATAATTAATGAAAATCCACTTTTTGTATTAATGCTTGGACTTTGCCCAGCTTTAGCTGTAACAACTAATTTTGAAAGTTCATATATGATGGGACTTTGTTTTTTGATAGTGTTATGTGTATCAAATGGGCTTATTAGTCTGATAAGAAAAATAATCCCTGATAATGTTAGGATTCCTGTCTATATTTTAATTATTGGAACCGTCGTTACGATTTTAGAGTTACTATTGAATAAATATGTACCTAAACTATCAGAGCAATTGGGCGTTTATTTATCTCTAATTGTTGTTAATTGTGTGGTTTTGGGACGAGCTTTATCAGTAGCAAGTAAAAGGGATATTGTTTATACTTTTAAGGATAGTATTGGTATAGGTCTTGGATTTACTATTTCTTTAATGCTTATTGGTTCTATTAGAGAGATATTGGGTGCCAATACAATTACATTTATGAGTAGTTTAAGTGAACTAACTGGTTACCGAGCCATCTATAAAGTATATCCTGATATGAGTTTACTTCCTAATCCTATTTTTGTATCAGGAGCTGGGGCTTTTCTTGTTTTAGGTTTCTTAATAGCTTTATTTAAGGTTTTTAAAAAGGAGGATAACCATGAATCTAATTAGTATATTGATGCTTAGTATTTTTACAGAGAATATTGTCTTAACAAAATTTTTAGGTATGTGTCCTTTTTTTGGAACATCAAATAAAGAAAAAAACGCTTTATCGATGGGATTTTCTGTTATGATTGTTGTTGTTTTATCTAGTTTGCTTACATTTTTAATTTATAAATATATTTTAGTTCCAACTAATACAGTTTATTTAAGAACCATTATTTTTATTTTAGTTATTTCGGCAATTGTGCAAATTGTTGAAATTGTATTAAAAAAATATTATCCCATTGTTTATAAGAATTTAGGTCTTTATTTACCACTCATTACTACTAATTGTGCTGTATTAGGGACAGTTTTACTTGCCTCTAATAGTAATTATAATTTAATAGAAACATTAGTTTTTAGTATTGGTAGTAGTATAGGTTTTACTTTGGTTATTTATGTTTTTGCAAGTATACGTGAAAGACTTGAGCATTGCCAAATTCCTAAAAATTTTAAAGGCTATCCGATTGCTTTAATTACAGCTTTTATAATGGCGCTTATATTTTCTCGTTTTATAGGTGTATAGATGGCTTATATTATTTTAACAATTTTATTTTTATTTAATATTTTATTATATAAATCTAAAGGTTGCAAAAATTGCCAGAATTGTTTAAGATGCAAGGGTGATAAATAATGATCGGTATTTTAATTGTGACTTTATTAGCTTTTTTTCTTAGTTTAATTATTGTTATTCTAGATTCTAAATTACAAAACAAAAAGGAAGGGAAGTTTTTAGAGTTGTTACCAGGATATAATTGTGGGGCTTGTGGATTTGGAAGTTGTAGTGGTATGGCAAAAAAAATGTGTGAAGATATTAATGCGTATAAAAAATGTAAGCCTCTTAAGGGTCAAAATTTAGAGAATATGGAAGATTATATAAGTAAATTATAGTAGTGGTTATTTAATTTATCATTTTGATAAATTTTTTTATATGATTATAATGAAAATAAGTATTGTAAAAATTTTAATAAATAGTATAATGGTAATAATTAATTAAAAGGGTGATTAGAATGGGGTCAATAAAGAAAAATAAAAAAGGATCATTAATTATTATATCTGGAACTACTTGTGCCGGAAAAGGAACGGTAATTAAGGAATTGTTAAACAATAATGATGATTTAATTTTATCTGTATCTTATACATCAAGAGAAATACGTAAGGGTGATATAGATGATGTTACATATCATTTTGTCAGTAGGGAAGAGTTTGAACAGAAAATAGCTAATGATGATTTTTTAGAGTATGCATTAGTTCATGATCATTATTATGGTACACCTAAGATGGAGATTGAGCAGCAACTAAATAGTGGTAAAGATGTAATTTTAGAAATCGAGGTACAAGGGGCTAAGATTATAAAGGAAAAATTTCCTGAGACGATTTTAATTTTTGTTTTGGCGCCTTCAATGCAGGAATTAAAAAGACGAATTATAGCTAGAGGTAGTGAAACAAAAGCACAGATTATCCGACGTTTTAAAACGGCTTATCAGGAGTTAAATGAAATATCTAAATATAATTATGTAGTTATTAATAATGATGTATCTGAGGCTGTAAAAAAAATTGAAGCTATTTTAATTTCTGAAAAATGTCGTGTTGATAGAATCGAAGAACTTGATATTGAAAATCAAGAGGAGTTTATGCATGAGTTATTGATGGATAGTAATATAGAAATAAAAGACTCACATTTGAATTAGATTCTATTTTATGCTATACTAGCGATTGGAGTGAAAAAATGAGTAAAAAAATTATAATCGCTAAATCTATGAAACAAATAAATAATTTGCTTAATATATGTGATGGCTTTATAATTGGTATAAAGAATTTAAGTGTGAATTTACCATGTTATTTTGATATGGAAGAAGCAAAGAAAATTATAAAACTATGTTTAGAAAGCAAAAAAGAGATTTTTGTAAGTCTAAATAAAAATATACATAATAATCAATTAATTGAATTGACTAATATTTTAAAAGAGCTATCTAATTTAGAGATTACTGGTTTAATTTTTTATGATATTGCGATTGTTAATTTAAATGAAGAATTGGGTTTAAATCTAAAATTAGTTTGGAATCAAGAACATTTAGTCACTAATTATCAAACTATTAATTATTGGTATAAAAAAGGTGTATTTGCTAGTTATTTGTCTAGTGAATTAACAATTGATGAAATTCTTCTTATAAGAAAAAAAACAAGTTGTTCACTTATGATGAATGTATTTGGTTTTATACCTATGTTTACTTCTAAAAGACCACTTGTTAAAAATTATTTAGACAAATTTTCTTTAAGTGATAATTCAAAAATAAATTATTTAGAAAAAGAAGGAAATATTTACCCAATTATAAGTGAAAAGGGTACAACAGTTTATTCTAGTAAAATATTAAATTTATTAATGGATCTACATAATTTAGGGGAAATAGATTATTTTGTATTTAATAGTTTTAATATAAATGAGGTTGTCTTTAAAGAAATTATAGAACTTTTTAATGAGGCAAAAGGAATTGATGATAGAAGTTTATTTGATAAGGTGAATATGCGATTAGATTATAATATTGATACAGGTTTTTTATACAAGGATACAGTTTATAAGGTGAAAAAAAATGGACAAAAAGAATAAACCAGAATTATTAGCGCCAGCTGGCGATTTAGAACGACTTAAAATTGCTCTTTTATATGGAGCCGATGCGGTTTACGTTGGTGGTGATTTGTTTAGTCTTAGGGCTAACGCAATTAATTTTTCTTTAGAACAATTAGAGGAGGCAGTATTATTTACTCATAGTTTGTCAAAAAAATTATATGTTACAGTAAATATTGCTTTACATAATACGGAAGCGGATATAGTAGCTAATTATTTAGAGTCTTTAGATAGAATCGGCGTAGACGCTATTATTGCAAGTGATCCTTTTATTATTGAATTGGCCATTAAAAAGACTAAAATACCTGTTCATTTATCGACACAGCAGTCAACTTTAAATTATGAGGCCATCAAGTTTTTTAAGCGTGAAGGTGTTTCAAGAATTGTTTTAGCTCGTGAGACTAGTTCTGATGATATTAAATTAATTAAGGATAAGGTTGATATTGAATTAGAGTGTTTTATCCATGGGGCGATGTGTGCATCTTATAGTGGTAGGTGTGTTTTATCCAATTTTTTAACGGCTCGTGATTCTAATCGTGGTGGTTGTAGTCAAATTTGTCGTTGGGATTTTAAATTATTGGATGAAGGACAAAATAAACTTCAAGGTGAAAAGGATTTTACTTTTTGTACTAAAGATTTATCTCTTTTAAAGCATATTCCAGATTTAATTGAATTAGGAGTTGATTCTTTTAAGATTGAGGGTAGGATGCGTTCAACTTATTATATTGCAACTGTTGTTAATATTTATCGGCGTGCAATTGATGAATATTTTTCTGATAGAGAAAATTATCACTATAATATAGGATATGAAAATATTTTAAGAAACTGTGCTAATAGAGATTCTGTTCCGCAATTTTTTGATGGTAATTGTGGTATTGATTGTCAATATTATAATGGACGTGTTGAGGTATCAAATCAGGATTTTCTTGGAATTGTTTTGAATTATGATGAGAAAACTAACTTGGCAACAATAGAACAACGTAATTATTTTAAAAAAGGCGATATTGTAGAAATTTTTGGTCCTAATACTAAATCCTTTTCTTTTAAAATTTGTGAAATATATGATGAATTTAATAATATAATTGATGTAGTAAGGCATCCTAAGCAAATCGTAAAATTAAAAGTAGAACTAAAAGTTTGTCAAAGTGATATGATGCGAATTAAAAGATAAAGGAGGGAAAATGTAAAGAATGTTAGAAGAGTTAGATATAATTGCCTTTTGTTTTAAGAAGCAATCTCGTGATTACCTAAAGTTATTAAATAATCAGAATGTTTGTTCATCTGAATATTCTGTTTATGTTAATGATTATGATGGAATGCTACTTTCGTTATTTGAGAGTTATGAAAACGAATGTGCCCAATTTCCTTCACTTTTAGAACTAGAACTTCATGAGAAAGCAGCTTGTCTAGCTATCGCCATTAAAAAGAATCCATATTTTTTTGTTAAAAATAATTTAGGATTTAATGAGTATACTTATATTAATAGTTTATTTGCTGTAGATGTGGCTTTAAAGTTTTGTGAGCATAGTTTATCATTTGGATTTGAAAATAATTTTGAACAATTAAGTTTAAATGGTGATATTCAATATACAAAAGAATTATTAGCTAGGATTTTAGAACATAAAAATGTTATGGCAATCAATATTAGTGATAATATTAAAATGGAAGTAGATTTATTATTGGCGATTTTTGAAAATAAAATAAATACAAAAAAATGATAAAAACTGGTCATTAAATTTGTATTTTTGAATATAATATTCAGTATAAAATAAAATTAAAAAAATTTCAAAAATTATTGACAAAATAATAAATACGTAGTATTATTTTGTAGACTTGTGAAATAAATAGAATTGAAAAATTATGAGGTGAATAAACATGTCAAATTCAGATACAAAAGAAATTTATTTAACCGAAGCTGGTTTAAAGGATATGGAAAAAGAATTAGAGTTTTTAAAATTGGAGAAGAGACCAGAGGTTATTGCGGCTTTAAAAGATGCACGTGCTTTAGGTGATTTAAGTGAAAATGCTGAGTATGATGCGGCTAGAACAGAACAAGCACAAGTTGAAGGAAGAATTTTAGAATTAGAGAGAATGCTTGAAAATGCTATTGTAATAAAGGATGTAAAAACTGATAAGGTATCAATAGGAACAACTGTTACAATTAAGTATGTTGAAGATGAGGATACAGAGGTATATAAAATAGTTGGTAGTAAAGAGGCTGATCCATTTGAAAACAAAATTTCCAATGAATCGCCAATCGCTAAAGCTATTATGGGACTTTCGGTTGGAAATAAGGTAACCGTTGATAGTCCTAATGGAAAATATGATGTTGAAATTGTAAAAATAGCATAAGGCACATACGTGCTTTTTTCTATAGGAAATTTAAAAAAGATTGTAAAATAGGTAAAAATATTATATACTATAATAGTATTAGTTTGAGGAGGATTTAAATGGCAAATAAAAATGAAAAGGAAATAGTAATTAAGGTAGAGGGTAAAAAATGGCAAGATGCTTTAGATAAGGCTTATACAAAAGCTAATAAAACTGCTAAGATTGCTGGTTTTAGACCTGGTAAAGCCCCAAAAGAAATATTTTTAAAAAAATATGGTAAGGAGTCTTTATATAATGATGCTATGAATATGTGTGTTGAAGATGCTTATGATCAAATGTTAAAAGAAAATAAGGATTTAGAAATTGTTGCTCAACCAGTTTTAAGTTTAAATTCGATTGATGAAAATGGTGTAGAGTTCAAATTTATTTTAACATTAAAACCAACTGTTAAATTAGGTCAATATAAAGATTTGGGAGTAAAAAAGGATACTGTTAAGGTAACTAAAAAAGAAATAAGTGAAAATATTGAAAGTATGCGAAAAAGATATGCTGAAAATGTTCCAAAAGATGGTAAATTGGAAGATGGTGATATCGCTATTATTGATTTTGAAGGTTTTAAAGATGATGTGGCCTTTGAAGGTGGCAAGGGCGAGAATTATTCTTTAACAATTGGTTCAAATACTTTTATTCCTGGATTTGAAGAGCAATTAATTGGTATGGAAAAGGGTGAGGAGAGAAGTATCAACCTAACTTTCCCTAGTGATTACCATAGTGAAGATTTAAAAGGGAAACCAGTTGTTTTTAAAGTTAAATTGAATGAAATTAAAATGGTTAAAATACCAGATTTAGATGATGATTTTTTTGCCGATTTAGGATTAGAAGGTATTAATTCTAAAGAAGCGTTAGAAAAACAAGTTGAAGAAAATTTAACAGTTCAAAAGGAACAGTCAGCTGAAAATAAATATTTTGATGATTTATTAGAAGCTGCAAGTAAAAATGTTGAAGTAGACATACCACATGTTATGATTCATGAAGAAATTGACCGTATGTTAAAACAATATGAAGAAAATTTAAAAATGCAAGGGTTAACTTTAGAACAATTTTATCAATTTACAAATTCTAATGAGCAAGCATTAAAAGACCAAATGCATGAAGAGGCAGAAAAACGTGTATTATATCGCTTAATGTTAGAAGAAATTGCTAAGAGTGAAAATATTGAAATTGATGATAAGCAAGCTGAAGAGGAAGCTGAAAAGTTAGCTAGTAAGTATCAATTGCCAAAAGAAGAGTTTTTAAAACTATTTGGTGGTTTAGAAATGGTTAAATATGATTTAACAATGCGTAGGGCAATGGAAGTTTTAAAAAAATAGTATAATATTTTTAAAAAATATAGTATAATAAATTTGGTGATAATATGGAAAATATGTGGCAATATATTGTAATTGTTGTTGTGTTACTTGTTGTTGCACTTGCAATTACAAAATCCAAGAAAAAAGATTTTAAGATTGAAGCTAATAGATTAGTTGAATACTTAGGTGGTAAGGCTAATATTATTAGTTATGAAGTTCTTAAATCACGTTTTGTAGTAACGTTAAAAAATATTGATATTGTTAATAAAGAAGGAATTCAAAAAATTGGAGCTCAGGGAATTGTTGAAATTGACAATCAACTTAAGATTATTTTGGGTGAAGAAGCTAACCAATTGAAAAAATATATTGATGATTTAAAGTGATAATTTTCATCACTTTTTTTCTTTTTTCGACAAAATTCGCTTTTTAGATATTATATATTATAACTAAGGGGTGATTTTCTATGAATCTATATACAAATATATTTTTATGTATTATTTATATAACATATCCACTTTTAATGTTTTTATTTTATGTGGCATATAATAGAAATTATTGTAAGGAAGAAAATAATTTGTTTTTAGATGTAGCTTTAATTAGTTCGTTTTATTTAATTATTAAATTTACTAATCCAATTTTTGGATATTTTCCACCGATCATTTTGAATGTTCCACTTGTTATAGCTTATTTAAAAAAACGTAATATTACAATATTTCTTTTATCTATTATGAGTGTTATTTGTTATACACAACATTTTGATTTAAATTTTATTTTAATTATCATTGAGTATATTACTTATTTCTTTTTATATCTATCACTAATAAATCAAAAGAATTATGATGATAAATATATTAATGCGTTTATTATCGTTAAATCATTCTTTTTTACTTTGATTAGTGTTTATTCTAATTTTTATACTGGGGATAATTATATAGAATTTTTTGCGCAAATTTTAATTTTAATTTTAATTTTATATTTAACAATATATTTTACAACTTTATTATTTGAAAAGGGAGAAGAAATAATAAAATATCACATGAGTTTAAAAGAGCTTGAACAGTCAAAACAGATTCAAAATTCGCTTTTTAAAATTACACATGAAATTAAAAATCCTATTGCAGTATGTAAAGGATATTTAGATATGTTTGATACAAATAATCCCGAGCATAGTACTAAATATGTACCTATATTAAGGGAAGAAATTGAGCGTGTTTTATTACTTTTACAGGATTTTTTATCAATAACAAGAGTGAATATCGAAAAAGAAGCAATGGATATATATTTATTAATAGAGGATATTACAGATGATTTTAGACCTATTTTGAAGAATAAAAATATTAAATTAGATTTAAAGGTACCTGATGATGAATTATATATTAGTGGTGATTATAATCGATTAAAACAAGTTATATTAAATATTATTAAAAATAGTATTGAAGCAATTCCTAGTGATAGACAAGGATTTATTAAAATTTATACTAAGAAGATTAAAAATAAAGTAAATATTTATATAGCTGATAATGGGGTTGGTATGGATAAAGAAGCTTTAAAACATCTTAATGAACCTTTTTTTACAACAAAGTGTAATGGAACTGGCTTGGGTGTAACTTTATCGTCAGAAATAATTGGTGCCCATGATGGTAAAATAAACTATTCTTCGGTTGAAGGTCAAGGAACTACCGTAGAGATAATTTTGAATTGTATGAATTAACTTAGGTGTTAATAAATTAAAGAGCAGTTTTTAATATCTAATTATTTTTATTAATGAGATTTAATTATAAAAAATACGATATAGTACTTAATAGTTAGAAGTTTCTAACTGTTTTTTTCTTGACAAACAAATGTTTTGTTATGCTATAATAATTATGGTGGTAATATGACTATTGAGGTATTAGTTGAATTAAAATTAAAAAAAATAGATAAAACTTTTACATATTCAGTTCCTCAAAATTTAGAAGAGCAAATAAAGGTTGGAATTAGGGTTTTAGTTCCTTTTGGAAAACAAAAGTTAGAAGGTTTTGTTTTAAAAATTAATAATAATTTAAAACATGATTTTTCTTTAAAAGACATTTTAATGGTTATTGATAATGATTCTGTTTTAAATAGAGAAATGTTAGAGCTTGGTTTATATATAAGTAAAAAAACATTAGCACCATTAATAAGTTGTTATCAAACTATGTTGCCATCTGCTTTAAAGGCTAAAAAGAATTTACATGTAAATAAAAAATATGTAACATATTTAAAATTAAATAATATTACCAATAGTTCTTCTTTAACAAATAAGCAAAGACAAATAATAGATTTATTTAAAGGTAGTAATCACATTTTAAAAAAGGATGCGCTCGCAATTTCTTCTTCTAGTACTAAGACTTTATTAAATAAAGGAATTATAATGGAGTATAAAGAAGAAGTATATCGCTTAGATGATAGTTTTCAAAAAAAAGATAATAGAGTAAAATTAAATGATCAACAATTGAAGGCTGTTAATGAAGTTATCTCAAATCTTAATTTCTTTAAGCCATATTTATTATTTGGGGTTACTGGTAGTGGGAAAACAGAAGTGTATATGCACATTATAGAACATATTATTTCTTTAAATAAGGAGGCTATCGTTCTAGTACCAGAGATAAGTTTAACACCTCAGATGGTTAATATATTTAGTTCAAGGTTTGGCTATAATGTCGCGATTTTACATAGTCGACTTAGTGAAGGTGAAAAGTATGATGAATGGCGAAAAATTGAACGAAAGGAAGTTAAGATTGCGATTGGAGCGAGAAGCGCTATTTTTGCTCCGTTTACAAATCTAGGAATTATTATTATTGATGAAGAGCATTCGGAAAATTATAAACAGGAGAATACTCCTAAATATAACGCTATTGATATTGCTATTTGGCGAGCTAAAAGATATAATTGCCCTTTGATTTTAGGTAGTGCTACGCCATCCATTGAAAGTTATACTAGGTCAAAGGCTGGTATTTATAATTTATTAGAATTAAAAAATCGCGTTAATAATACTTTACCTAAGACGACAATAGTTGATATGAAAAATGAAATAAAAAAGGGTTATACTATTCTATCAGAATTATTATTTAGAGAAATGTCAAAACGGTTAGAAAAAAATGAGCAAGTAATTATTTTATTAAATAGACGTGGTTATTCAACAATTTTAACTTGTCATAATTGTGGATATACAGAAAAATGTCCTAATTGTGATATACCACTAACTTATCATAAATCTTCTAATACGATGCGATGTCATTATTGCGGTTATGGTTGTAAAAGAATTAGTGTTTGTCCAAAGTGTAAAAGTCAAGATATTAATGAATTTGGAATGGGGACACAGAAACTTGAAGAATATATTCAAAGAAATTTTTCTAATGCTAGAGTTATTAGAATGGATGTAGATACAACAACAAAAAAGGGTAGCCATGGAGAAATAATTAATCGTTTTAAAAACCATGATTATGATATTTTGATTGGTACGCAAATGATTTCTAAAGGTTTAGATTTTCCACTTGTTACATTAGTTGGCGTCTTAAATGGTGATGCTTCTTTAAATATTCCCGATTTTAGAAGTGGTGAACGTACTTTTCAGCTTTTAAATCAGATTGCTGGGAGGGCTGGTCGTGGTTCTTTGCCAGGAGAGGTAATTATTCAAGGCTTTAATATTGACCATTATAGTATTAAAACGGCTTGCAGTAATGATTATGATAGCTTTTATAATGAGGAGATGTGTTTACGAAGAAAACTAAAGTATCCCCCTTATTATAATATCTGTTTAATAAAAATAAGTGGTCATGATGATAGTTATTTGAATAATGAGGCTCATAAAATAAGAAAATATTTAGATTTAAATTTAGGTAAAAATATTGAGGTGTTTGGTCCAAATTTTTCAAGTATTCCAAAGATAAACAATATTTTTTATATGCAGTTAATTATTAAATATAAGAAGGTTCAAGATATTATTGATAAACTTAACTATCTACTTAAAAATTACCAAAATAATAATAAAGTTAATTTAGAAGTAGATTTAAATCCTATAAAAATATAGTTATTTAATATTTTTTGTGTTAAAATAATAATGGAGAAGGTGGACAATGAATTTAGACGATATAAAAATTAATAAAGAGTTGAAAATTATTTTTATGGGTACACCATCTTTTAGTGTGCCAATTCTAGAGGCTCTAATTCAAAATTATAAAGTTAGAGCAGTAGTAACACAGCCAGATAAGGAAGTTGGTCGTGGTGGGAATGTTTCTTTTTCACCTATAAAAAGAGTTGCAATGGCTAATACTATTTTAACTCTTCAACCAGAACACATTCGTGATTCGGTTGATGAAATATTAGCTCTTGAACCTGATTTAATTGTTACATGTGCATACGGTCAAATTTTACCACGAGCTATTTTAGATTATCCAAAATATGGTTGTATAAATGTTCATGCCTCACTTTTACCTAAATATAGAGGTGGGGCTCCTATTCATCGGGCTATTATGGCTGGAGCAAAAAAAACAGGTATTACTATTATGTATATGAATTCTAGGATGGACGAGGGTGATATTATTAGCCAGACAGAAATTGATATTACTGATACTGAGACAGCTTCGACTTTACATGATAAGTTATCTATTTTAGGGGCTAAATTATTAATGGAAACCCTACCAAGTATTTTAGATGGAACTAATAAGCGAATACCACAGGATTCTTCAAAAGCTACTTATGGCTTTGTTATTAAAAGAGAAGATGAAAAAATCAATTTTGGAAAAACAAAAAAAGAGGTTTATAATCAAATTAGGGGTTTAAATGCTTGGCCTGGTAGTTACTGTATGTGTGATGGCAAAATATTGAAAGTATGGGAAAGCTATATAACTGAAAATTATTTTCCAAATAAATTTAATGGGGAAATTACTAATATTTATAATGATGGCTTTGGTGTAAAAGTAGAAAATGGTGAGGTTGTGTTTACAATTGTACAACCAGAAGGGAAACCCAAAATGCGCGCAATTGATTTTGTTAACGGTTTAGCTAATAAAGGTAAAGTGATTGGAAGAGTGTTAGAGTAGGTGAAGTATGGAACAAAACGAAGAACCTAAGATTAAAGTTTATTTTAGAAAATTTAAACAACTTTGGAATGATAAACGATATAGATCAATAATGATTTTGTTATTATATTTTATTTTCTTTGCTGTTATATTTTCAATGTTTGATTTAAATAAAAGTGTTAGTAGAACGCCTTATAATGAATTTATAAAATTTGAAAATTATGACGTATATGAGTTTTCTACTAATATTAGTATTAATAGTTTCATTTATAGCATCAATGGTAAACGTTATAAAGATAAATATAGTTTTGATTATAATGGCGAGCATTTTGTTGGTTCGTATGAGGATATATTTTTAAGTAACTGGGATAAAAATATTATTAATACATTTAGATTTACACCAGATTTGATTAATAATTTGATGGCAAACTCGATATTAATATCTGAGAAAAAAATAATTGCCGATGATTCGGTAATTAAAGAGTATGCATTAGATATAGATAAATTTTTGCAAGTGTTAGATTATAATTTATTAGATTATAATTTATTGGATAGATTGACGATTACGATTAGTGAGATAGATAAACAGATTGTTAGGGTTGAACTTAATTTAAGCAACTTTTACAAATATTTAGAGGAAGATTATTTAGAATATATTATAGTAATTAATTATAGTAATATAAATAATGTCTATGATATTAAATAAAAAAGAGGTGGTAGTATGGATTTAGCGATTTTAATTGTTTTATTAGCAGTTGTTATATTTTTCTTTAAGAGGTTTGATAGTTTTATTTATTTTGTAGCGATTGTAGATATATTTTTAAGAATTTTAGGTTTTGTGAAAGCACATGTTCCTGTACCTGAATTACAAGCCTTGATTGGACGATATTTTCCAGAATCAATTCCAGCAATTATAGGCAAATATACAAATGGTATTGTTAATACAATCTTTATTTGGATATATGCGATTATATTTATGATTTTCTTATTTTATACAGCTAGAATCTTTTTTCGAAAAAAATAAAATAATTTTGGATAATTAATATTAAAATTGTGATATGGTGGAAAAAAAGTTAAATTAGCTATTTGTTATTTCTATTGTTATTTCCAATTGGGTGTGGCTAAAAAGTTAAATTACGAGAAATTACGAGAAATCGTAATTTTTTTGTATTTTAAAAAGGAATTTGAAACTTTTTCTAAAATAATTATAATAGG
>CAMSCJ010000010.1 GCA_947056845.1 uncultured Mycoplasmatota bacterium | reverse complement strand
ATATATCAAATGTTTTCACTCAAGTCAACACTTTTTTTACTTTATTTTCATTTTTCGTTTAATTTTACATTTCCTGAAGCTTTTTGAGGACTTTTTTTCTCCTACAATGATATTATATTCACTTTTTTAACTATAATTACTATTTTTTTGTTTTTTTAATTCCATATATTGTGAACAATACTTTTTATTCAGAATTTCATTAAAATAGCAAGCATTATTTTTATATTCATCAATTAAATCGGCCAAACCATTTTTTATTGCCTTATCTAAATCGGATGAATAATTCATAAGTTTTTTATGATATTGATATTCCATTCTATCCAACACTCTATACTTAGAATCAGGGAATATTCTTAAATCCAAGTCGTAATCAATATATTTTATAGTATTTTCTTCAATAATAAATGGTGTCGCAATGTTGCAATAATAATATATACCATCTTTTTTTAATTGGCATATTATGTTGAACCATTTTTCTTTAAAAAAATACATTATAGCAGGTTCCTTTGTTCTCCAAGTATTTCCTTCCGCCTCAGTAACTAAGGTCTTCATGTTACCAAATACTAAATAGTCTTTTTTTATATCTAATAATACGGCCTCATCCCAAGAGCGGTGAATTTTACCATTATGTTTATAGCATTGAATTTGTAATTTATCTCCTATATACATTTTATGCATTTACATCACCTCTAGTAAAATTATATCCTGTTTTTAAAAATAAATAAAGAGAATTAATTTAAATAATTCTCTTTATTGGCATAAATGATCTAAAGCTTCTGTTAGTTGTTTATCATTTTCTAAAATCGGATTATTGTAATATTCTTCCGATTGTTCAACTCTAATTGTTGGCTCAATCCCAATACCTTCGATTGAATTTCCTTTGGCAGTAAGCCATTCCCTAGTGGTAAATTTATATCTTTCTCCATTATTTAATGTAATAACTTGTTGTGCAGTTCCCTTTCCAAATGTATTTACTCCTATAACTGTTGCCCCATAAACCTCTTTTAAGGCGCCTGTCATTAGTTCGGAGGCCGATGCACTATTTTTATTAACTAAAACAACAATTTTGTAATTTCTAGTCGTGTTATTTTGAGAATAATATTTAGTTACTTTATCTTTTTCTTTCATTTGATAAATAACTTCCCCTTTTGGTATAAATAATGACACAATTCTATCTACGCTTTCTAATTCTCCACCTGTATTATCTCTTAAATCTATAATTAATGATGAAATATTCTCATCTTCTAATTCTTGCAATTTTTCATTGAATTGTTCATAAGAATTAGTAGCAAAGTTACTTAATTTTAGATATCCTATTTTTTTATTTTCTCTATTATAAATATGTTTCTCTACACTTTCAATAGTTATTTTCCCGCGTTTTAATTTAGCGTTATGTTCATCATTCATTCTTTTATAAACTATTTCAAATTCATTATCACCGAACGTAGCAACTAATTCTTTTATTTCATCTAGGGTTTTATTTACAACATCTATTTTGTCAACCTTTATTAATACGTCCCCTATTTTAAGACCATTAATATCAGCTGATGAGTTGGGGAAAACATAAGTTATAGTTGGTTCATCATTATCATTATATCCTATTTGGATGCCTATTCCTTCGTATTCACCTTTAATTATAATATTAAAATTGTCAACGACATCGGTATTTATATAATCAGCATAAGGATCATCTAAATAGTCTATCATACCTTTTATGGCAACACCAACTAAATCTCTAGCATCAACATTCTTATAATAATTTTCTAAAATGTATTCATAATTAGAAATTAATTCTTCTTCATATCGACTTAAAGATTTTATCCCATTATTTTGTTTGACAGAAAAACCCATTATAAAACTAACTATCGCTGTAATTATAATTATGCCTATTACTTCCTTAAAACCAAAAATCGTGCCTTTTGATTTATCAGATAGTTCATTCTCTACTTTTGTCTTTTTTATATCTTTATCCTTCTGCATAATTTTTCCTTTCAATATTATTTAGCTATATTTATAAGTGCTTCCATAACGGATGCATTACCATCATAAGTCTCAACGATTTTACCATTATTTATTTTTAGTAATGAAGTTTGGCTGATTTTTAAATCTTCAATATTATCTACTTTTAAGTTACTACTATCTGTTATATACTTTTTATTTAAACCATTATCAATTAGTGAATAATAAAATTTATTTTTGCCACTAAATTTGGTTAGATAATTTTTATATCTAGCACTATAATCGGATTTATTAACTATCAATACATAGTAGTCACCTTCTTTTTGATTTAAAAGATTACCTATTAGGATTTCATCATATTGGATAGTTGTAATTGTATTAGGTTTATTTTCAGTACTTGTCATTTGTTTATTTTTTTGTAGATAATATGTAAAAATATAAAATGCACCAAAAACTATTAAGATTACTAAAACTATTTTAAATAGATTACCCATTTCCATTCCCGAATTGTTGTTTTTATTATTTTTTTTCATTTATATCACCTAAATATCATTATAACTGTTTTTATTTTTAAAATCAATTACAATATAGTATTAATAAAAAATTAGTAATTCTAAGAAATATTAAAAAAAAAATAAGTCATACTAATATATGACCTATATATTCTATTTTGAAACTGGCATTACACTAACTGATTGAACTACACTAACTAATTCCTCCTGTGATAAAGAATCAGAGACAATATAATACTCAACATTATTGCTAACCCAACTAGCAGAATTATCAGATAATGCACCAATTGTATCTGTTAATATGAGCGGTTCGCCATAAACTGGTATAGTGTTCATTTCGTTTTCATAACTAATCGTTTCCTGAACAAAGATAAATGGTTTTTCACCCGAAAAGGTTAAAATAACACGTTCTCCATCATCTTTATTCACAATATTTTGACCAGTTAAATAAGTATTTGCTGGTATATACATAGGATAAATAATATCTTGTATTTTACTTGTTGTTTTTGTATCATCAATTTGCGCTGTTGATACAGTCATATTTTGTTTTAATTCAAAATATTCATCATCAAATTTAGCATCCATATCAACATTATTGAAATTCATTTTCATTTTCACTTCATCAGATTCAGTTAAAACTTCAACCCTAGTTATATTAATATCCTTATCTATATATATTTTTTGTTTTTTTAAATCTTTGTTATTGGAATAATTAACATTCGTTGTATAAATATATTCACTATCATTTGATTCAAATAATTTTTCTTCATCATTTTTGATATCCTTTAATAGAGTTTGAAACAAATAACTTTGTGAATTATTGTAAGGCCAGTCGCTTTGGAATTTGAAACTCTTATTTAAGGATGGCGTTAAGACATAAACACCTTCTTTATTTTTTAAAATTATTTGTTCATGGTTATTTGTCTTATTTTTTAAACTGACTCTAAAAAAATCACCATCTTTATATGCAACATCAACATCATAATCATATACATACTCTGAATTAATAATTTCTAATTCACCAACTATATGATATCCTTTACTATTTTCTATTTTTTTCGTTAAATCTTTTAAAATATCTTTTTCCGTTTTTTTGCCACATCCACAAAATAAGAAAATACTAAATATACACAGTCCTACTAAAAACATTTTTTTCATTTTTTCACCTCATAATTAATTTCATTTAATTATATGGAATAAATATTTGAATTATGAATGAATAAATTTCTTTTTTTGGTAAATTATATTAGTAGTTTATAGAAAGGAGATTTTATGGAAACATTACAGAAAATTGCTCTTATATTTACTATTATTGGGGCAATCAATTGGGGATTAATCGGTTTTTTTGATTTCAACTTGGTGGCTAATCTCTTCGGAGATACCAGTATGCTAACACGCGTAATCTATATGATTGTAGGTATTGCTGGTATTATTAATATATATACTTTATTTAGTCATATAGAATCAAAATAAAAAAGCCTAAGCTTTTTTATTTTTTTGTTATTCTGATGTTAACCTTCATTGTCTTAGCAACATATTCAACTTTAACATCATCACCTGTAACTAAAACCTCTACTTCATGAACTCCTTCACCATAACCAGATAAATCTAAATAAGCAGTGACATCATCATTATTAATATTTTTAATAACAGACTCAACACCTTTTAATGTGACTGATACAGTCGTATCATTAGCACTAATTCCCTGTACAGTATAACCATCAGCCAAATTTCGGTACTTAATATCAACGCCAGTTAATTCTTTCGAAGTAGAATTATCTAATCCAACATTAACAGTAATATTATTAACATTCATATGTCTAATGCCAACTGGTTTCTCAAGTTCTAATTTATATTGTTTGTTTCCCTTTAAATCATTAACATCAATTTCTACTGGTATATAAGTTAATGAATTCAATGTTTCTTCATCACCATAAACTGTTACGTTAGTTTCACTAGTATCAATTGAACTAATTGCTTTTCCAAACGATACAGTTCCAACTGGTATAACTTTAATAGGCAATTCTTTGCTTGGTGATGTGATTGTAATATCAGCATTAATTTTTTCTGGTACAATTTCAACATCAACAACATTACCATTTTCATCATATGCCTTTAGTGGTATATCATTAATAGTAATTACACCAACCTCTTTTTTAACTAAATTATTAATATCAATTAATGCTTTAACTGTAGCCACTTTTTTAAGTTGATACTCAGCACCTTTAATAACAACTTTGTCGGTACTAATAGATACGTCATCAATAACTAGTCGACTATCTAAACTATCCTGATTTAATAAATCATAAGTAAGCGTTCTTGTCTCAGAAATTTTCGGATAAATAATTACTGTGGCTGTCGAAGGATTGACGTTATAATCAATTGAAGCAAGCGCCTGATTATATTTTATATTTACCCTGTGTGTGCCTGGTTTTAACCCAGTTAGATCAACTACAACATCATGAGACGGAGATTGTTTGGCAAAATATAAATCGGCTTTGCGTCCTATCAATGTGATATCGACCGTTTCTGGTAAACCTTCAACAACATAAGCTTCCTCATTCATTATTACCTGAACAGGTTGGCTTTTTAGTAGTTCGGCTGAACTTTCTGAGAAAAGCAGCATTTTTTGATCAACGACAATAAATACAATTATTGCAATAATTAATGATATAAAAAGTAAAGTACTTGTTTTAGATAACCAATTTTCAAATTTACGACTGGATTTGTCAAATTTCTCGGTTATTTTTAAAATTAGTTTAGTAATAGGAATAATAATCTTTCTGTCTAAGAAAGAACCAATTTTATGAAAAAAGTTACTATTAGTTGTTTTCTTCATTGCTTGTTTCCTCCTCATCATCAGGTACAACTACCTTTTTAGGTCTTAATTCTTCTAAAAGAAGAATCTTTAATTCATCCATAGTTAAATTATAATGTAATTCAGAATTAACAGCCATTGAGACCCTACCTGTTTCCTCAGAAACAATTAATGATATACAGTCTGTTTCTTCAGCAACCCCTAATGCTGCTCTATGCCTAGTTCCTAATCGTTTGCTAATACGTAAATTATCACTAGTTGGGAACACAGCTCCAGCACTAGTAATTTTATCTCCTTGGATAATTACACCACCATCATGAAGGGGATTATTTGGAAAAAAGATGGCAATTAACAAATCACTAGAAATATCAGCATATATTTTTTTAGATTTGGAAATATACTCATTAAGACTTTGATCTCTTTCAATAACCATTAAGGCCCCAATGCGATTTTTTCTAAGCTGATCCATAGCGCTTGTAATTTCATAAACGACTTTTTCACGTTCATCAACAGTTAAAACCTTATGTCGGCCTAATAGTTGACTACGCCCTAATTGTTCTAAGACATTACGAATTTCTGGTTGAAAAATGACAATTAAAGCTAATGGTCCCCAAGTAATTACATAATCTAACAAATAGCCTATTGTTGTCAAATTTAAAATATCACTGATTATTTTTAAAATTAAAATAACTAAAACGCCTTTAAATAAAAGAACCATTTTAACATTTCTTCTTAAATTTTTTAATATATAGTATAGTACTAACCAAACAATTAGTACATCTAATAATTTTTTTAGTAAATCTAATATTCCATCTATTGTCATGTCATACCTCCAATATTATGTATATATTATATCACGAATAAATCTAAACACCAATATTTTTTGATTGAGTATAATCTTGTAATTAAAAATTCTAAATTTTATTATTCAACAATTGTCGAAGAAAAAAACTAAAAAATAAATTTTAGCCTTTAAAAGTTCCAAATGTCGTCTTCCTCACTAATACTTTTATCATCACCAACTTCATCTAAACTAGGAAGTGGTAAGTCAGTGACAACATCTATATTTTCTTTTTTTCCTTTTGACGAATCTCTTTTTATTTCATCAACACTTTTAATACTAACTGCTTTTTTCTTTTTTGGTTTTTTGGTCTCTTCTATATCATCATCCAAATTTTGATTTTCTAAATCTTCTAATTTCAAATTTTTTATTTTTTCATTAATTTCATCTAACTTTAGATTAGTAGTAGCTTCTATTTCAAACTCGCTTGGTTCAGAATCATCAAGTTCTCCCTCTCCAATATCAAATTGTTCTACCTTAGAAGGTTCTGATAATGGTTCTTCGCTTTTCTGATTCTCGTCTTTTGTTAAAGAATTTTCATTTTTATCAAAATCAGAAGTTCCATCATTAATTACAAAAGTATTATCAACTAAATTGTTAATCTCTTCGACAACAGGGTCAACAGTTTCAGAAATTTCACTATTAGTATTTTCTACTGTATCTACATCCTCAATTTTTAAATTTTCAATTCCTTGATCATTCTCAAAAGTGTCAGTAGTTGGATTAACATCCTGAATAACCAATTCATCAACTGGTTCATTATTTACATTATCTTTATCGATAATATTAAAATCATCAGTTTCTTCTACATCCTCAATTTTTAAATCATCAATTGATACCTCTTTAGATTCTGTGTCATCACCAAATGGGGCATATAAATCCTCCGAAATGCCAAGCTCTTGATTAGTGACAGCAGGATTTTGGTTAACATCGCCGATAACTAATCCCCCATCATTAAAATTTGGAGCTATTGTATCTAATGCATCTAAATCCTCATTGTTATCTACGTCATTATCTAAGGTTTCAGTATTTTCTTTTAAATGTTCAGAGGCACGATTATTATTCAAATTATTTTCTTTATTTCGAGATGAAACTTTTTCTCCAAACCCCGTCTGTTTAGCAATAAAACCAATAATTGTCATGATTAAAACAATAGCTATAATTACAATTATAATAAAGTTATCAACTATAAAAGCATTTATATCCATAAAAAGCACCCTTTCTTATTCTTTCAATATAATAACACGATTTACTCTGTTTAACAAGTCTAACTTTCTAAATAATCTTCACCCTTAAAAGGCTCATTTCTAAGTAAATCGCGATAATTTTGTTGTCTCAATACCTCATATACCATAATGGCAACAGAGTTAGACAGATTTAAAGCCCTAATATTTGCATTCATAGGGATGCGCATGCAATAATCCAAATGGTCCTTCAATATCTCTTTAGGGATACCTGTACTCTCTTTCCCAAAAATTAAATAAATATTTTCTTCCACGTTAGAATAATCAAATGAATCATGTGGTTTATGTCCATACCTCGTCAAAAAATAATAAGTTCCTTTATTCTTATTTAAAAAGTCAGTAAAGTTTTCATAAATTGTATAATCACAATAATCAATATAATTAACCCCAGAGCGTTTTAAATATTTATCATCTAAAGAAAAACCTAATGGCTTTATAAGATGCAATTTCGCCCCAGTGCCCGCACATGTTCGCATAATATTCCCAGTATTACCTGGTATTTCTGGTTCAAATAAAACAACATTTATCATGCTTGTGCAATAACCCCTCTATCATAAAAAAACTTATCAACATCATCAATATTCATTTTAGTAGGTTTCGTATATAATATAGCGTTAATTTTGCCATTTTCCATTATCAAAATATTATCAAAATTTGATAACTCAATATTCTTTAAATTATTGGAAAAATAATTTTCTGTTAATTTTGAAAAAAAGGCATTATCAACTTGACTTAAGTCTATAAAAATAATCTGTTCTTGTAAGTTATATTTAATTAACATGTTTTTGAATTCAAGTTCAAAATCTTCTAAGCTATCATTTTTACTACTAGCTAAATAAATTAAAACATTATTATTTTCCATAATGTAATTAGAAAATTCCTCTTCATTAACGCTAACTAAAAACTTCGACATAATGGTATTCTTTTGATTTAAGTTCTTATTTAAATTATACCAATTTCTCAGAATAAGGGTTAACGTGATAGTAAATATAACCATTATAAAAAAAATTATGTAATTACGTCTAGGTATACTAACATTTTTTGATTTCATGTAATATCAACCTTCCATTCTTATTTTATTTTATCATACAAGCATTTAGAAATCAATTAAAATTGAAATCCAAATTCCGATTACTTAATATCTTTTATAAACATTATATTTAATTAAAAATCAGAGATTTTACTTTCTCTGATTTCTATTATAGTTTTGATGTGTTTTAATTGTATTTATTTCTGATAGTACCTCATGATTTAGATAATACGAAGCTAGTCTTTGTTTCTCATAATCAGCATCTTTAATACGCTTATTATATACATATTCAATATATTCTTCTCCAAACTGGCACGCTAAATATTTTCGTAATAACTCATCATAGTTTGTTGTAGCATAACCTGTGCATTCCGTCATTTCAAAATCGTTTAATGCATATGTTTGGTATAATTGTAACTCTTTTCCTATATAAGCCCTAATATATAAATCTTCATCTAATTCATCATCTTCTTCTAAATCTAGAAATTTCAATTCTATCTCATCTAGACTTTGAAGACTTTTGAACACATCTAAATTTTCTTTCTTACCACATAAAATTATCAGTTCCTTTAATTGTTCCTTGCTTAATCTTTTTATAAATGCCTTTGTGACACATGCTTTTGCTTTCATATTTTCTCACTCCTTATAAAATTTATCTATTATAATATAATAATAGTTTAAATTTGTCAATAAAAGTATTGATTTGTTATCAAGAATTATTCTTGAATTTTATTAGAACTCAACTAAATTTAATGATTAATATGTTATAATAAATTAGGTGGTTATATGGATTTTAAAAATTTAGAAAATAATGCGATATTAATTATACCTAATCAGTTAAAAGAAAAAATATTGTTAAGATTAAATGAAAACAAAAACTTGATTAATATTAAAATAATGGGTTTAGATGAATTTAAAAAAAGATATTATTTTGATTATACAACCGAAACGATATATTTTTTAATACAAAAATATAATTTCTCTTATGATTTTTGTTTAGATATAATAAATAATCTATATTATATAAGTATCAAAAATTATAGAAATCCAAAATTAGATTTTTTAGTTAGATTAAAACAAGAATTAATAAATAATAATTTATTAATTACTGACCCCTTTTTTAAAATTAATATAGCCAAAAGAAAGATATATATTTATGGTTTTGACTTGATAGATAATTTTTCTAAAAATATGTTTAAAGATTTAAATTTTGAAATAATTCCCTTTAAACAAAATAATTATAGTCATGATATTTACGAATTTGATAATATCGATGAGGAAGTGACTTTTTTAGCTCACCAAATTTGCGAACTTATTACAAATGGTATAGATATTAATAAAATAAAAATTATTAATCCTAGTAGTGAATATTTAAATATTATTAAACGTACCTTTAAAATATTTAAAATTCCCTTTAACTTAAAAACAGATTGTCTTATTTCAACAAAGATTGTTGCAAATTTTTTTAACCTTTTAACTGAAAATATAGAAAAAACTTTAGATGATTTGCGAGTAACTTTAAATGATAATGATGCATTAGCTATTATTGAGTATAATCAAATTGTTAAAATTTGTAATAAATATAATTGGTGTGATAATTTTAAAAAAATTCAGAATCTCTTAATTGAAGAATTCAAAAGAGAAAAAATTGCTTATGAAAATTTGGAGAAAAGAGTCGAATTTGTGTCCTTAGAAAATAATGTCTTTAATGACGATGAATTTATTTTTATAATTGGTTTTAACCAAGGAAGTTATCCAATTGTATATAAGGATGATGAATATATAACTGATGATTTAAAAAAAATACTTAATTTAGAATTAACAATTGAAAAAAATGAAAATTCATATAAGTGTTTAATCGAAAAAATAAGTAATATCAAAAATTTAAGTATTTCATATAAACTAAAAACACCATTTAATGTTTATTATAAATCAGAAATTATTTATAATCAAAAATTCCAGATAATTAAAAATCCAAAATTGCGTAATCATTATTCAAAATTAAATGAACAACTAATTTTAACTAAATACATTGATGAATACTTAAAATACGGAGTAGAAAATCCTAATTTGCCAACCCTTTTTACTACATTTTCTACCATCCCTTATAAAAAATATAATAATCAATATATAACAATTAAAGAAGGCGCATTCAAAAATTATCAAAAGGGTAAATTATCATTATCTTATTCAACAGTCGATAACTTTTATCGTTGCGGGTTTAGATATTATTGTGAAAATATATTGAAACTAAATATTTTCGACAATGATTTTTCATTATTTATAGGTAAACTTTTTCATTATATATTATCTATAATGTATAATGATGATTTTAATTTTGAGGTAGGTTTTAAGAAATATATAAATGACAATTACCAAGTAACTAATTACATGGAAGCGTTTTTTATCCAAAAGTTAAAAAAAGAATTAATGTTTATCATTGACACAATTAAGTCACAAGAAAAATATACATCTTTAACAAACTATTTATTTGAAAAAAAAGTGGAAATTGATTTGTCAACTGATGATTTTGAAGTTATTTTTAAGGGAATTATCGATAAAATAATGTATAAAACCGAAAATAGAAAAACACTAATATCTATTATTGATTATAAAACAGGTAATCCTAGTCTTAATTTGAATAATATTATCTATGGTCTGGAAATGCAATTATGTATTTATGCATATTTATGTTCTAAAATGAAAGAATTTGAGGATCCCAAATTAGTAGGTATTTATCTTCAAAAGATTTTAAACAAAGAAATTAGTATTACACCTAAAAAAGATTATATTACTTTAAAATTAGAAAATTTGAAATTACAGGGTTATAGTATTGATGAGGAGGCTGTTCTAAAGGAATTTGACAATAGTTACCAAGATAGTAATTTAATAAAGGGATTAAAGCTTTGTTCTAAAGGTTTTCATGCAAGTAGTAAAATTTTTAGTCAAGAAACGCTAGATACTTTGCTTAAAATAGTGGATAAAAAGATTAAAGAAGCTAGAGATAAAATTTTAAATAGAGAATTTTTTATTAATCCTAAAAAGGTTGGAATTAAAAATTTAGTGGGTTGTCAATACTGTAAATATAAAGAGCTATGTTTTGTAACAGATGATGATATTGTAAATTTAAAAGAATATAAGAACCTAGAATTTTTAGAAGGTGAAAATAATGAAATGGACTAGTGAACAATTAACAGCTATAAACGAAGATAAAAAATCAATTATTGTAAGTGCTGGGGCTGGTAGTGGAAAAACAGCAGTATTAACAGAAAGAGTCATTCGAAAAATAAAAGATGGGGTTAATATTAACGAATTATTAATTTTAACGTTTACAAATAAGGCTGCTAATGAGATGCGTGAAAGAATTAGAAAAAAAATTACAGAATATCCAGAATTAAAAGACCAATTAACATTAATCAACCAGTCTTATATTACAACATTTGATAGTTTTGCTCTATCCACTTTAAAAAAGTATCATTATCTATTAAACATCCCCAAGCAAATTGATATTGCCGATGATAGTCTAATCTTCTTACAGAGTAAAAAAATTATAAATAATATTTTTGAGGACTTATATAAAAATAAAGATTTAGATTTTATAAAATTAGTTAATGATTTTTGTGTAAAAGATGATAGTGATTTAAGAAATGATATTTTAACTATCTATCAGAATGTTAATTTATTAATTAATAAAAAAAGCTATTTAGATAATTATATAAATAACTTTTTTACAGATAATAATGTTAATAAAAATATCAAAATATTTGAAGATTTAGTTATATCAAAAAAAGAACAAATATCTAATTATTTAGAAGATATTTCTAATATTGATTATACTTATTATGTAAAATTAAATGAGACTCTACTGCCTTTATTAGAAGCTAATAATTATGATGAGATAAAACAAAATTTACAATTGAGACTTCCTAATTTACCTAAAAATAGCGACGATGATTTAAAGTATTTAAAAGAAAATATTAGCGCCATTATAAAAGATATTCAAGAAAATAGTATATATGATAATGCAGAAGAAATCAAAGAATCTATTTTATCAACAGAGGCTTATGTTAAAGTTATTATTAAAATTATTTTAAGATTAGATAAAGAATTGGAAATATATAAAAGGACATATAATATTTTTCAGTTTAATGATATATCAATGTTACTTATAAATATTTTAGAGAATAATCCTGATGTTTGTTTAGAAATTAAAAAACAATATCAAGAAATCATGATCGATGAATATCAAGATACTAACGATATACAAGAAAAAATAATTTCATTAATTAGTAATAATAATGTTTATATGGTAGGAGATATAAAACAATCAATCTATCGTTTTAGAAATGCTAATCCAAATTTATTTAAAAGAAAATATGATGAATATTCTAAAGGTGATAATGGTTTAAAAATAGATTTAAATAAAAATTTCCGTTCAAGAGAAGAGGTTTTAAATAATATAAATCTACTTTTTTCAAAATTAATGACAGAGTCAGTAGGTGGTGCTAATTATAATAATGGTCATGAAATGGTTTATGGGAATAAAAATTATGATAAGATACGTGGAAATCAAGATTATAATATGAGTATTTTAAACTATGATTATAATAAAGATATAGGTTTTACTAAAGAAGAATTAGAAATATTTATAATTGCTAATGATATTCAGAATAAACTAAAAAACAAATACCAAGTAATTGATAAAGAATCCTCTAACCTAAGAGACTGTGACTTTAAAGATTTTGCTATCTTGGTTGATCGAACAACTAATTTTGATTTATTTAAAAAAATATTTGAATTTATGAAAATTCCCCTAACAATCTATAAAGAGGAAAACCTAAATAATGGTACAGAAATAGTGGTCATTAAAAATATTATTAAATTAATTATTAAAATCAAAAATAATAGTTTTGATACTGAATTTAAGTATTTGTTTACAAGTATTGCTCGTAGTTTTGTTATGGAATATACTGATGATGTTATTTTTGATATATTTAATACCGATAACTTTGTTAATAACGATGTATATTTAAAATTAGCCAATTTGTGTAAATACTTAGATACTTATACAAATAGTATGTTAATAAATGAAATATTGGATAATTTTAAATTCTTTGATAATTTAATTAAATTAGGTGATATTCAGAATAGAATAATTAGAATAGACTATTTATGCGAATTAGCTAACAATTTAGATAGATTAGGATTTACAATTGAAAAATTTAGTAATTATTTAGATGAATTAATGAAAAATGATTATAACATTCGTTTTTCCCTTTCTAAGGAAAGTCCTAATAGTGTTCAAATAATGACAATTCATGCTTCTAAGGGATTAGAATTTAATTTTTGTTATTTTCCTTTATTATATAAAGAATTTAATTTAAGAGATTTAAACGAGAAATTTCTATTTGATAAAGAATATGGACTTATTACACCATATTTTAAAGAAGGAATCGGCAAAACAATCTTTAAACATTTATTAAAAAATAAATATATAGAAGAAGAAATATCAGAAAAAATTAGATTATTTTATGTTGCATTAACACGAGCAAAAGAACAAATTATTTTAGTGACTGAATTAAATGATGACGTTTTAGTAAAAAATGATAAACTAAAATTTCGTTCATTTTTGGATATGTTAAATTTTTTAAATAATGATTTAAATCCTTATCAAAAACAAATTGATTTTAATACCATTTATCTTTCACATGATTATAATTTAAATAAAAAAATAAATGATTTAAATAAATTTATAACAAATACAAAACCAATTATGGTTAATGAATTATCTATCAATAATACAATAGAAAAAAAAGATACTTATTCAAAAACAAATACATATTTTATTTCTAAACAAGAACAGAAAAAAATGCAGGTAGGTACTTATTTACATTCTGTATTAGAGAATATTGATTTCAAGAAAAGAGATATAGATAATTATGAAATAGATAGTTTTTATAAACAGCACATTATAAATTTCCTTAATTTAGATATTTTTAGCCATCTAGATAATGCCACTATTTACAAAGAATATGAATTTATAGAAATTATTGATGGCATAAAACGACATGGTGTAATTGATTTAATGATTGAATATGATGATTATATCGATATAATTGATTATAAATTTAAAAATATTGACGATATATCTTATCATAAGCAATTGTTAGGATATAAAAATTATATTGCAAAAAAAACAAAAAAACGAGTCAATACTTATCTTTATTCAATATTAGATAATAAGTTAAAAGATATAGAATAATAATCTATATCTTTTTATATGAATTACCAAAAACTTGCTGTTGATAAATTGCGCAAGCCTCACTAAAGGTATCAACAGATGTTATTTGATTAACATTATTGATAATTTTTATTATTTCTTCTTTTGATTTATATATAGTTTTATCTTCAATAGTAGTGCAGAAAAGACGGGGATAATCTTTTAAGCATTGATAATCGTCAATACTTATTTTAAATTTATTTTGTTTATTATCTAATTGTTGCTGGGCAAAATATTTTAAAATATTGAGTTTACTTACAAAACTGCCCATATCTAAATTACTATCAACTGATTCAAAATAAATAAAACCTATTAATGCTATTACATTTAATTTATCATTTTCTATATCGTCTGTATCTTCTGGATTAAATTCTTTAGGATTAATAATAGATGTTATTTCATATAGTAAATTGGGATTTATTATATGAGTATATTTATTTTTTATACCTTTAGATAAAACTAATCTAAATTCTTTATTACTTGCATAACTTTTATTCTAAAAAAAACTAATAGCATCATCATCATAAGATAGTAAGTCATTATTTTTTAAAAAATCATAATACCTACCTGTATTAAAGTATTCAATATAGCCACTAGCTATAGATTTTTCAAACTTTATTCGATCAATCTGTGATATTCTTAACATCATATACCCCCAGTACTTCTAATTATTATAGATTATTATAACACTTCAAAAATTGTATGTAAATATTATATAAGATAATATATAATATGCTAACAAAGAAAAAAATACACAGATGTGTATTTAAAGTAATCATGACTTTATTTTTAGTTTATTTTTTATATATTTACCACTATCCGATAAATAGTTCTCATCAAATATTCCTAAAGTACCTGTATTATTTTGGAGAATGGCAGAGCTTTCATTTTTATCACTTAGTGACCAATTAATCCAACTAATATTATAAGCATCCAAAAAGTCAAGCCATTTATTGGATTCCTCAAAGAATACGCCATCATTTCCATTAGCTGTACTGGTCCCCCATTCACTTACAAAGATTGGAATATTGGCACCTAAAACAAATCTTATATGCTCTATTAATTCATCTTTATGCGTCCCAGCATAGAAATGAAGTGCATACATAGTGTTTTTATCACTCAATAAATTAGTTATAACTTCATCAAAATCTTGACAATAATTTGGTGTACCAACAATAATTATAGCATCATCATCTATTGCTCTAATTGTAGAAATAATTGTTTCAGCATACGGTTTAACATCATTATTCCAAATAATATCTTCCCCATTTGGTTCATTACATATTTCGTAAATAATATTAGGTTTATCTTTATATAATGAGGCTATTTCACTAAAAAATGATTTTGCTTCTTCTATATAAGTATTGGGATTATTATCAGACAAGATATGCCAATCAATAATTACATACATATCAAGTTTAATGGCAGCGTTAATAATATTGACTACTTTATATTTTATATTAGGATTTTTAATATAGCCATCTTCTTCAGTATACATAGCAATCCTAAATGCGTTAATATTCCAATTGTCGCGTAGTTCCATTAAAGTATTATAATTAATCAAATCACCAAACCAGTAAAGATTATGGGAGCTAATACCTTTTAGCCGGAAATTTTCGCCATATTGATTTTGCAAATTTATGCCACTAATTTGTAAATCACCATTATAACTTGCTAAATTATTTTTTTCAATCTGTTCCTCTTTATCGCATCCACAAATTGGTAAAACAAATAATAATGATAAGGCAATTATTATCCTTTTCATACTAATTTAACTTTTCAATATTATATCCTCTTTGCTCCATTAAAGATATAATTCCTTGATTACCAACAACATGGCCTACTCCAACTACACAAAATACATTTTTTTCCTCAGAAAAATATTTTTCTAGGGCATTAGCCATAACATAATTACGATCATTAATTAAAGCATTATTGTAATTTTCTATCATTTCAATCTCTTCTGGTAATAAGTCCTCACTAGAAGTCGCCATTAATTTTTGTTCTAATTCATCTGCATCTCCTGTTTTCCAGGCACTATACAAATCTTGCATTTCAGAAATACTTTCATCATAACTTTCAACATACCCCTCAAGTAGCATTTTGTCTAATTCGATTGGATTACTTAATAGTAAGTCATATTGAGATTCAGCGGTTTCAATTTCTAAAATATCTTTTTGTTCACTCTTAGCTAGCTTTAGGAAGTGCATATCAATACCTGCATTAGCATCCATATTGGCATCAACAATAATGGCATTCTCAAATAATGATTCAAAAAAAGCGGGTTTATAATTATCATACATAGAATTATATGAACCTTTTTCTTTTAATTTTGCAACCATTTTATCATACAGTTCTTCTCCTATATGGTCTTTTATAGTTGTACCATCTGTATAAAGCATTTTTTGGGCTAACGAAATTTGTAGATTCATATCACTTGTTAAGGCAATTGTATCAACTTCAACAGCTAAATAGTCACTTTGATTGTATGCTGACATAATAGTATCATTTAGTGGATAAATTTTTTTATCGGCTGCATGAATTGAACCTAATAAATAAATATTAATATCAGAATCTTTCTTGCTTATTTTATAAAAAAGTGGTGTTGTATTCTCAACATTCTGTTTCTCTTCTTTTTCAATATCCTTCTTTTGACAACTAGTTAAAAATAGGGTGAAAACTATAACGATTAGTAAGGGTAAACTCTTTAATATTTTTTTCATATATCCTCCATTTTAATTAATATTATTTTACCTTATTTTTGCATATATTTCAACAGTTCCATTGTAATATGATGATAACCTAATTCAGTTATATGTAATCCTTCATAGGAATAGGCCAAGTTTAACTCATTGTTACTATCTAATAATAAGTCATGAACATTAATATAATTTAAATGGTTTTCTTCGCAATATTTATATAAATTCTCATTAACCTGATTGATTTGCTCATTAGTTTTATTACCATTTGCTTCTTTAGAAACCTTAGGATTATCAGATTTATTTATTGGTAAAATTGATAGGACATTTATAGTAATTTCTGGTTTATCTAAATGAATTTTATCTATTAATTGCTTTAAATGGTTAAATGTTTCTTCAGATGTATAATCATAATATAAATCATTAGTTCCCAATAAGATAAATATAGTAGTTGGATTATATTGATAAACACTCTCTTCTAATCTTTCTAAAGTTTTTAGTGCGGTTATGCCATTTACACCAGTATTAATAGTATTATAATCTCTAAAATAATCACCTGTATTATATTGATAAAAAATGGAATCACCTAAAAATAAGTATGTTTCATTTTTAGTCTCATTGTTTTTATCATCATCTTTTGGGTTATTATTTTCGATGGGGCACTCATCAATTTTACACTCATTATTTTTAAGTTTATTTATTTTATTTATATTAATTAATAATAGCTCTATTAAAAATATGATAATTATTACTAAAAAAATTATTAAACCCTTACTACCATTTGTTTTTTGATGATTTGACTTATTTTTATTTATATCAAAAATCTGCCCAATATCATTTTTCTTATTTTCCTCCAAAATTAGTTTATTATCTGAAGGCGGATTATTAGGTAGTATAGTTTCCATTCTTTGATTACTTTGCGTTTGTTCTTCTAAACCATTATTAACATTCTCTTGTTTAAAATCTTTTTGGATTTCAACATTATTTGAATTAGAAATTTGCTTAAAAGAATCATCTTTTGTTGATAAAGATAATGCCTTTTTTTGATTATAATCACGATTATTTTGGTTATAACTATTATTTTTCTTTCGTTTTTTTCCCATAATTACACTTCCTTATTTATTTTTGTCTAATTCTAAGATAATTAATCAAACCTAAAATAATATTTTGATATTTACCTAAATTATTGAGTTGTTTTATTTGGCTAATACTTTCATCAAATAAATTATCCATTTTTTTTCTAGCATATTCTAAAGCACCAGATTTGATAAAAATTTTTTTAATTATTTCAATATCACTTTCACTTACATTAGATTTGCCATAATATTTATTTAAATATTTTAGATGCTTTTTTTCATTATTATAAACATAAGAATAAAGAATTGTTTGCTTAAATTCGCTGATATCTGAAGTAGTTGATTTTCCTATATAATTTGAATCGCCATAAATACCAATTATATCATCTTTTATCTGAAAAGCAACCCCTAAATTTTTAAATATTTCTTCATATTTTTTTATTTCTATTTTATTATTATCAGCTAGCATGCATCCTAAACAAAATGGTCCAATCGTAGTATACCAGGCGGTTTTTAAATAATATATTTCCATTATATCCGATTCTTTACATTCCTTAACTTTTTCATACTGCAAATCATAAGGCAATTTAACATCAATAATTTCGCCTTTTATTGTATTGATAATGATTTTATTATAGTATTCTAGTATTTTACATAAATTAGCATTATGCTGATAATTTTTTAAAATAATATCATTAGCTAAATAGAATCCTAAATCACCTATACATATCCCAAGTGAATTTGCAACTATATTACTTTTATTTATGTTATTGCTCTTAAATTGACGTCTATAAGCAACAGGAATAGTATCCATACCACGCCTTTTAGTAGCATTATCGATAATATCATCGTGAATTAAAATTGAGGTTTGAAAAGTTTCAAATGCGATTGCTAGTGGAATATAGAATTTATCAGTTTTACCACTTGCGATTTTATAACCCAAGCTTAATAAAATAGATCTTAAATATTTGCCCGATGTATTGATATTAGTAAATTTTTTTATAGCATCTTGAACTATTAAATTATCCGTTTTGTTCAAAAGTTTTTTATTATAATTTCTAATATATTCCTCTATAGTTGTTTTTTCCTTCTTATAAAAAAGATAAAACTCTATTATTTCCTTGCATTCTTGAATTTGTTTGGCTTGTACAGATGCACCACCTGTTATTCCAATATTTGTAGATTCATCAATGTCAGTTTTATTTAACCATTCATAAATTTCTAATAAATTAGAAACTTTAATACTTGGCGTAACTTCACTACAAAGTTTATATAACTCATTTGTATTATGACTATTTTTGCCACCTATTATAACCATATAATCACATTTTTTAGCAACTTCTAAAGCATATTTTTGAATTAATTTTGGTCCTGCACAAGTCGTGTTAATAAACTCAATATTTTTTTGACAATATCTTTTTTTTATCTTATCCGCAATTAATAATGCATCTTTTTCGTTAAATGTTGTTTGACAAACAATCAAGACATCACTTTTTACAATATCTAAAGTGTCAACCTCTAAGGGATTGGAAATTATTTTGGCATTATGTTGACACCAACCATTAGAACCTTCGACTTCTGGGTGATAATTCCCATCTTTTAGTTTTTCACCTATTATTATAATTTCATAATTTTGGTAATACTTTTGATAAATAATATCATGTATTTTTAAAACATTTTTACAAGTAGCATCATAATATTCAATCGCATTTTTTTGTAAATAATTATATATATCCTCACCTTCACCATGAGCACGTATAACCACAATGGTATTTTTGTCTATCCCTTGTAATGAATTAATGCACTCTATATTTTTATTTTTTAATTCTTCTATTATATTTTTATTATGTAGAATTTCTTTATATATAACTATCCTCTTTGGTTTCTTTTTCTTTCTTTCACGTTCATATAATTTATAAATTATATCTATAGCGTTTTTTGAGCCATCACAAGGACCAACAATTTTTGGAATATATATCATAAATTCACCACTTCTAACTCGCTATATTTTATCATTAAAAATATTTTATATCAATGGTTTTGTCTCAAATATTAATGCATTTTACACTATTAAACATACATTTATCTAGTAAATTTAAAAATCTTTAAGTTTCCTTAAAGATTTAATTCTGATTTTAGTTTTTCTAAGTTTAAATAATCATATCTAAATTCCTTTTCTTTTAATTCATCAGGAATATATTCACTATATTTTTTATTTATATTAAAATCATCCAATTTAATTTCATCAATTGTCATCTTATTATCTATTATTTTTTCAATAATTTTTCTTAATCTATTTTCTGTTATTAACCCATCTGTTTTTAAACCTATTGGAATACCACTGCATTTTAAAACGCTATTATTGATACCTTCATTTTTTAAAATATATGATAGTGTTATTAATGATTTTGTCCCAAGCCATGGGAAAATAATTTTATCATCAACACTAGGAATGAGTATTTTTTCATTTAGCTTATTTTTCTGAAATATCTTTCGATTAGTTTCCAATAATGAATTTACATTATCTTGCAAATATGGATATTCTTCATTACTATTCAATACTTCATACATCTTTCGTATTATCTTAAAATCAATATTAGTTTCAGCATCTGATTTCCAAGTATTACTAGAAGTACCACTACTTAATTTAGTATATATTTTAAATTTATCACTATCAATATTTGTTACTTCCCAAGTTCGACCAGCCAATTTTAATTTTTCACCAACTTTTATGCTTTCAGTAATCGTTCCTATTTGCTTTGAATCTCCATAAACAATATACTCTAACTTATTTTGAAATACAGAGAAAAATTTATAGTTATTAATCATTTTATCAGCATTACTACCAATTATTAATTCTTGAGAATCTGTAAGCTCTAAATGTCCTATTTTCAATAAATAATTTAGGAGTGTCTTATAATCTTGCTTAGAAATATTTTTAAAAATGTCAATTGTAAGCATATATTCTGCCAATTTTTTAGGACTAATACTTTGAATAGAGGTTATATAACTCAAGGTTTGATGATATAAGATTTCATAAGGATATTTAGGCATCAACATTGGTTCAACCCATTTTTCTTTCAGGTATATTTCAATAATAGCAATACACATGATAATATCAAAATCTATATTATCATAAAAAAATTCACTTTTTTCTTTTTCACTCTTATCAAATAAAAACTGCATAATTGCCTTATTCCCACGTCTACCAGTTCGCCCTAAACGCTGAACAAAGCTAGAGGCACTAAATGGAGTAGAGGTTTGAATAATTCTATCTAAATTACCCAAATCAATTCCTAACTCTAAAGTTAGCGTAGCACCCGTAACAATTTTTTTGTCTGTATTTTTCATTAAGGCTTCTGTTTGTTCTCTTAAAGCAGTATTAACACTTCCATGGTGTGTATAATAAATGTCATCTGTCTTTTTGTTCTTAGCAATTTCTTTTAATGAAGAAATATTTTCTTCTACATCAGCTCTAGAGTTAGAAAAAATTATGCATTTCTGATTTAACGATGATTGATATAATGAATTATAAAAATCATTTTTATTATTAAAGCATTCAACGGCTAAACTAATAGTACGCTTACCACTAGCAACAGTTGGTGTTATGCAGTTGCGATTAGTACCACTATTGAGCCACTTTTCTACCTCTCCATAATCTCCAAGGGTAGCCGAAAGCCCAATTCTCCTTGGAATTTGATTTATAATTCTTGATAATCTAGTAAGGCATGACTCTAATTGAATACCTCGCTCTGTTCCAATAAAATAGTGAACTTCATCAATAATAATATATCTTAGGTCATTAAAAATTGTATATACGTCTTTTGGTTTATTCATAATTAAAGCTTCTAACGATTCTGGTGTTATTTGAATAATTCCTTTAGGATTCATCAAGATTTTATCTTTTTTATTTTGGCTAGCATCTCCATGCCATTTGGTGACTGATAAATCAGCCTCTTCTATAATGTCATTTAATCGTGTAAATTGATCATTAATTAGAGCTTTAAGCGGACTAATATATAAAATACTAACAGATTTAGAAGGGTTATTATATATATCTGTAAGAACAGGCAAAAATGCTGCTTCTGTTTTACCAGATGCGGTCATAGAGGTTAATAATAGATTGGCATCACTATTAAAAATAACATCACAACTAGCTACTTGAATTTCCCTTAAATCTACCCAATTATTTTTATAAATATAATTTTGAATAAAAGGCGCTAATTTAGAAAAAACATTATTGGTCATAGTTCAAAATCCGCAAACTCCATATTTATTTCTTCGTCAGTAGTTGTAGAAGTCGAATATTTGAAATCATCACCATTAATAATTTCTAATAATTTTTTATCAGGATATTGATATAAAGTATTTAATAACTCTATATAGTCTCTAATGACCTCTCTTGGGGTAATATGACTATCAGCACCAATCCTTGCATATTCCGCCTTAATGAATTCTACCATATCATTTTCAGTAATGGATGTTTTATAATTATATAAATCACAATGAATATTAGTTAATTTTTCAATTAAAATAGTCATTTCTTCAGGTGTCAAGGCTTGTAACCGGATAATTGGAGCTAAATAATCACGACACGAATTATTGGCAAAACGACTATCCTCTAGACGAGATTTTAGGGCTTCATAACTAAAAATTCCTCTTTTATTATCCTCAACGCATTGAATAGTTCCACCCATAATAATTCCTAAATATTTAGCTTTACCTTGTAAAGTATCATTATATAAGGCCAAAATCTTTTCATAATTATATTGTCTAGCTATTTGGTTAGGAATTTTATAAATGTTAACTAATTCATCAATCAATAGTAACATTCCCTTATATCCAGCCATAACCATAAATTGAGCAAATATTTTTATATATTCATACCAATCTTCATCAGATATAATTAAATTGATGCCTAATTCATTTTTCGCCTCTGTTTTATTACTGTATTCACCTCTTAGCCATTTTAAGGCTCTATTTTTTTGGTCCTCATTAGAATCTAAATAACCTCTAAAATAGATGTTTATGACTTTGGCAAATTCAAAACCATGAACTAAATCATCGATGCAACTAGTTTTTTCATATATTTTTGTTTCCATTAAACTAGCAAATTTTATATCGCTTGGTGTAATATGGTATTCTTCTAATACTTCATTTTGAACACTAGCTATCCAACGCTCCAACAGGAGTGGTAAAGCTCCACCATCAGGGCGTGTTTTAGTGGACATATTTTGAATTAATTCGCGATAAGTTGCTAAACCTTGCCCCTTATTCCCTACTAATCTACGATCGGGTGTTAAATCAGCATCTACAACGACAAAACCTTTTTCCATAACATGTGACCTAATTGTTTGCAATAAAAAACTTTTTCCACTACCATATTTACCAACAACAAAACGAAATGTGGCACCTCCATCCTCAATAATCGATACATCGTTTAATAAAGCATTAATTTCCTTTTCTCGGCCTACTGCAATATACCCTAAGCCAGTTCTTGGAACAACACCGCCTTTTAAAGCATTTATAAGCATGGTTGCTATTCTCCTTGGAACAACCTCATTCATATTAATTACCTCCCAATTTTTCTTTTACTAGTTCAATATATTCGGCATATATAATAATCTCAGAATCATAATCTTCAATTAAATTATCACCAATGGTCTCAAGAGCCTTACTATTAATATTCTCAAGCATCACTTCATATAATATATTATTTTTCTTACAATAATTAATTAAGTTATCTCTACTATCTAAAGCCGTTATTCTTTTAATAAATTCTAATTCAATCTCATTTAAATTTCCGATTAAATTTTCAAAAATGTCATTTGATACATTAACAATCTCTTCTGATTCTTCAAATTTTGGTTTTATTTCTTCCTCTTCTTCAACAATTAATTTTTCTTGAACACGATTAGATGCTGCCCTAATACTTGCAAATTTATCTGAATCAATAATGATATTTTGTTTTCTTTTTTCATTAATAATATTATTAATTTCTGTTTTATTTTCAATTAAATATTTTTTTATGGTAATATTTATAATATCTATAATTTTGCCATCTGTTAAAAATTCATATAATTTTCTATCATATTTTAAAATATCATCTAGCATATTATTATTTATTCGCAAATTTCTAGATATTTTAAAACATTCACGTAATGTTATATCGATATTTTTTAATATATAACCCATCAATGATTTATGATATGGCGATTTAACAAAAATTTCTTTATAGTATTTATTTTTTATTTTAAAATATTTTTCCGTTTCATTTAATGAAAAACTAAAATCAATCATAGTAGAATTGTAATAATAAATTGCACCTTTAAAGGGTTCCCATTCTATTCTCTTAATATTACCAAAAAGAATTTCATTAAATGAATAACCAAACATATTAAAATGTTTATCCAAATTGGCAAAAATGATGGGGATAACCATTTCAATAATAAAGCTATATTTATGTTCCATTATTTTACTTTTTAGTATATGATAATCAGAGTCATAGTCATAGAATTCTAATTTATTTTCATAATTACCAAGTATTATTTCACTAATTAATGTTTGATCATTTCTAGGTTTGATTGGATACTCTTCTTCTAAAGTTTGATAAGGAATTTTTATATTATTAATTATATAATAGTCTTTCACCCAATTAGGTAAGTATAAATCTAGTTTTGAATCATATTTTCTATAATATTGCCAAATTTCTAATAATTTATTTAAACCATCAATATCATTTTTAACGCCAATTTTATTAATCAGCTCATAGATATACAAATATATATAACTAATTTCGGTTACTTTGAAATCGTTATTTCTTATAAAAGTTCTCCATGAGAAGTAACTTCGTAATTGATAAACATTTAGTGAATTATAGGTTGGTGTCTGATAATCACAGGGAATGTTTATATTATAATTATCACTAATGTCATCAACAAACGTACCTTGTAGATAAAATAGCTTAGATACTTTCTCTTGCACAGATATAGTTTTAACATGGTTTATGGACATAGTTTTCATTTGCCTTATTTGGCTTAGAATTTTTTTATCTTTCAAAAATTGTTCTGTTTGATTTATTGGCTCTGATGTATAATAATTTTTATAATTTTTTGGTTCTAATTCTATATCATCAAGCTTAATACTAGGCTTTTCTATTGATTTTATTTTTTTATTAGATTGTTTTTTAAATTTTGTTTTCTTCTTACTTTTTTTCTTTTTATCCTTTATCATACTAAAAGTAATAAATAATAAAACTAAGATAGTCCAAGGACCGCTTTCAACTGATCCTTTAATAAGCATTAGAAAAAAAACAATACCAACAATACTAGAAATAAATTTCATATTCCTCACCAATCATTCTGAGTTTATTATATCAAAATAAGCAAAAAAAAAGAATAATTTATAAATATTTCTTTTTTACATTATTATTTAATTCTTTTTCTTAGACCATCTTTAATATTTTTTATACATGCTTGAAAATTAGGAAAAGCATTAACAAGTCGCTTGTTTAAAAAAGATTTATGACTTAACGCATCCCTTACATATTTTGTCATCTCTTCAGTATTATCTTTCTTTACATTTTTAGCTGTTACTTTGACATTAGATATGACTTTAAATGAGATAATATTATCCATTAAAAATAATACCATTATCAAGTAAGTAACTATATTAAAAGCAATATCAGGTAATGACTTTAAAAAACTAATTAAGGGTGGGTTAATTACATATATTACAAAACACGCTAAAGCTCCAAAAGCCCACATTGTTTCTAAGCAAATTCGACCATTAATGTTAAATTTAAAGTTAGAATAATCCCACCATCTAGTTTTAAATAATTTCTCCATTATATAACTTGTAAAATATTCTAGCAATGAGCATATAACGATAGCCATGATAAATAAAATAATAGGATCATCCATATATTTGTTTAATAGGAGAATAATTGTTATTCCACCAACACCATATATTGGACAATATGGCCCAATTAGAAAGCCTCGATTAACAAATCTTTTTTCTTGAATTAAAATTCCTATAACCTCAACAAGCCACCCAATTAGAGAATACACAATAAAAAGCATAAAATACATTCTAAAATCCATAATACACCTACTTTATTACATTATAATACTTTTAAAGTATTAATACAATAATACCAATTTTAATATTGGTAAGTTCAAATATTTTTTATATATTGTACTTTGTATTAATTCTAGCAATCTTGTTTTATTAAATAAAAGTTTATTATTTCTATCAAAAATTCAATATATTATTTAACCTGAAATTAAATTTTTTTATAATTATTTTTATATCTTATGTTGATTATAAATGCTTAATGATTTTTGATACGCAAATTCATTATCTTGTAAAAAATATGGTGAATATAAAACCACCTTATCAATAATTTTTATATCATCAGTTAATGATTCAATTATCCTATAATTATCTTCTTTCATGACATTACTATTACTAAATAATTTTTCCTCCCGCTTATCTTTAAACATAATTAATTTATAAGCAGTATCAGTTTCTCGGCAAATATAAACTAGTCTTGAAGATGTCTCATAGGTTTCAATATTTTCAATTTCAAATGCATATTTTTTTAAAAGATACAATAGAAACGGTTTTCTTTGTTTGGGAATAGTTTTTAAATTTTCGATACCTTGTTCTAAACATAATTGTATCCAGCTTGATATTAAGAGTGAAGCAAGGCCACAATTTCTATATTTTGGGTCAATCGCCATTCCAATGAGTTCACTTTGTAATTTATCAAAGTTTATATAAAAATATAGATATCCTTGATTAACTAAAGATTTATTATCTTCTGACAATTTAATATTTAAATAATACCTGTCATTTATATCCGCTTGACATGAATGTCTTGATAAGAAAAGACCTTGTCGATAAGTTTTAAATTGTAAATCATCTTTTAATAAAAACTTTTTATTATATGTTAAATTTTTAATTATCTGCATAATATATCACTTCTTTTTTTTGGGATATTATAACAATTTCAACATTGATAGTCAATAAAAATCAGGCATCTATTTTTTAAAAAAATGTTTATAATTATTTTTGTAATAATGCAATATCTCATAATCTCTTCTAACTATAAACTTAAGTTGATAAGCCTCTTCTAATTCTAATTGGTCCATGCATTCTTCACAATTTTGAATTGCTGTTAGAGCATCATCGATATTCAACCATAAAAGCTCTGCACCACTCTCTAGTTCTTTTTCCGTAAAATTTGTATAGCCAGTATTTTGTGCTACATGCGATACATAAACATATGATATTTGTCGAAAATTGGCTTTGGATTTAAACTCTTCAATAATACCTAAACAATTATCAATATCAATTTTGTAACCTGTTTCTTCTAAGGCTTCTCTTTTAAAGGCATCTTCAGGTTGTTCACCGTTTTCTATTCCGCCGCCAATTAACTTATATATACCTTTACATTTCATATATAACATAGCAATTTCATCATTATCATTTAATATAATTCCCCTTGAGCCAAAACGATTTAACTCTTCTTTAAATGGTATACTATTAAAACCTAAATCTTCATCTTTAATTATTTTTATACATTCCATATAAATCTCCTCTCAAAATATCTGTAATATGATATGGTAACACATAAATAGCCTTTTCTGAAACTTTTGAAAGTAATCTACCAAAAAACATAATTAATGCTTATATTATATCTAAATAGAACAAAATTCAAAATAAATTTTGAATGTCTCTAAGTTCACACTTAAAGTTTTCTACTTCATCGCCTTCGTTACCTACTCATCTCCATAGACTTAAAATCCGATAGTCACTACCGTACTTGTTTTTGTTTTATTCTTTATTTATTATCATGTTATCACCTTGTTTGCAAATATATTTTAGCATACATTTGTTTGTAACACAATAAATTTTTTAAATTTTGTAGAACTAGTTCCTAATAATCAAAAAAAAAATACAACGCGTGTATTTTATCAAAACTATTTTGCTTATATTTTAGAATGTATATTAATAACTTACTTAAAATTTTCTACCTTAGTTACATTTTTTTTATCAAATCTGTACAATTCATCAACAATCTTTGAAATGTCATCTTTAATATGCGTTGCTAGAATGATAATTTTCCCCTTTTTTTTCTCATCAATCAATAATTCTCTTAAAAGATCAACTGTATCATCTTCTATTCCATTAAATGGTTCATCCAAAATCATAACTTCAGGATTTTCCATTAAAACTTGAGCAATACCTAGTTTTTGTTTCATACCTAATGAATACTTTCCAAATTTTTTATCCATATCATCTAATAAATTAACTTTTTTTAAGGCATCAATGATTTCTTCCTTGCCAATTTTATTTTGAATTTTGGCTAAAAGTTCTAAATTTTCATATCCGCTTAAGTCTGATATAAAATCTGGTTTTTCAATCAAAGCCCTAGTATTTGGTGGGAATACTTTTTGCTTTATACAATTAACATTATCAAATAATATTTCACCATTAGTGGGAGAATAGAAACCACATAGCATCTTCAAAAAAACACTTTTTCCGCTACCATTTCTACCAATTAGTCCATATATTTTACCATTTTCAAATGTAATATTTACATTTTCAATAATCGTAGCTTGTTTAAAAGTTTTTGTTAAATTTTTAACCTCAATCCTCATCTTTTTAAACTCCTTTCAAATAATACTATATATTGATTTTTAATAAATCTTATGAGCAATATTATTATTAAAATATAACTAAAAATTAGATAAAGCCATGAATCAGTATAATCTGAAACTGTTAAGGGTAATCTAAGTGTTATAGCTACCAGCACTATTAATATAGAAAATATAATTGCTAATATCTTGTTTTTATAATATAATACCAATAATAGCATGGCTAGTAATCCAATATTAAATGTTAAAAGATTATCTATTAGTAGAAATTTAATGATATCAAGGCATTTATATTGACTAATTAATGATATAATGAAATATAAACCAAATTTAAAGGTAAATAATAAGCTCATAATAGAAATTTCCTTATATAAAAACCATTTAGTAACTGGTAATCTTAAAAATATAGTTTCAATATCATTTTTAAATAAACTATAAAATAGATATAAAGTTATATATAAATTAATCCCGATATGAAAAACAAAAATAATATAATCAATAGGAAAACTATTTTGGTATATAGTTAATCCTAATGTAAGCATAAATAATTCTTTTGTATTTGGATAATTTTTTTTAGCATATATGCAAAAAATAATAATGACTGCTATCATAAATAAAAGTATTTTGTAATTTTTTTTAACAAATTTAATTAAATCCTTTTTGATTATAAACATTTTATACACCTACTTGATTCATTTTTTTTAATACAAAGTTAAAGATTATAATAATTAATATAATTATTATGATTAAAAATAAGCTTGTACAACATATATCTAATAAAAAAGAACTATATATATCAGGTATAATATAATTACCTATCCAAAAAGTAAAATCTGTTAAACTTTGTCTTAAGCTAAGGCGAATTGGTTGTTCTTTAATCATCCCATATAACAATAAATTTGCAACAATTACAATTTTATTATTAATTAATAGCAATGATAAAACACTAATAACTGATAATAATCCACATAGAATCAACAAGCGAACTAATATATAAATAATATAGATAATATTTGGTATATTGTAATTAGCGAATGGTGATAAACTAAAATCATTTCCGAATATATTTAATAAAATTAAACAACTAAGTGTAATTATAATAAAAATAAAGATATTTACTATCCAAATATTTTTAAGTAAGTAAATCAAATATTCTTTTTTCGATTTTAGGCGAATAATATATGAATATCTTTTATTTATATTATAAAAAAAACTAATAGACGCAATTAAGGAAATAAAAAAATAATTAAATAAAACAAAAGATGGATTAGTGAGTAAAACATAGTATAACTCAAAATATGATAGTTCTGGTAATGATTGCTTAGTACCTAGTAAAATACAAAAAGTTATAATGAGTGAAATTATATATACTACTTTAAATATCGGTGTATTTATAAAATTTTTTATATTATTACTTATATCTTTATAATTCATTTTCGATTAACACCTTTTCTTTATCTTTATAACAAATATGAACTAGGCAACTAGAAATTACTAATAAAAATAGTGAGATAAAAAATTGAATATATATATTAGAATGATCACCTGGTATCCAAAAGCAAAAGCTATTAAATGTTGCATTCATCCCCTTAATTCCGAATAAAATTTCTAGTAACCACTTACCTATAACAATTTCTAAAAAAACAGATATTCCTAAAATAACTAAAAATGCTGCAACACAACTTACTAAGTATGGCATTTTCTTTCTTATAAATATTAATGTAATATTTATATAATATCCAGATAATAAAATGTGGTTAATTAGATAAAGAACAAGAAATAATGGCAAGATCAAAATATATTCTTGAGCTAATGGATTTTCTATTTGATAGTAGAAAATATTATTATATGAATTCCATATATCAAATCTACCACAGATTATAAAACTAATTAAAAAACTAATTATTAAAAATATAGGAACAATTAATACACTTTTATATGTTTCAGTAATATTTTGCTTAATATACTTACTATAACCCTGCCGTATTATTTCACTACGAATAATACCTGATTTCATTTTTTGGTAAAAATTATAACAACTTGGTAATAATATAAATAATGGGAATATTGAAATTAAAAAACGAAAATCACTATTCAATATTGAAAAAAATAATGAAATAGCGTCAGTTTTAACTGGTACCTGTGGATTAAAATTGTTGCCTAATGATTGTAAGGTTCCATCCTCAAGACCAGCAATAATCCTATTAACATCGCTAACCGTTTTATTATAACTTATATTATACTTTATCGCACAATATAAAAAATAAAGGCATAATAATAAAGTAATTATTATTAAAAATTTATATTTTCGCATAATCTTTTTCATATTTAACTCCTAATAATGTAAACTGCATAATTATGATGATTCTTCTCTTCTATTTAGTCATAGCGTTATATAGTGATTCAGTAGTAATCCAAGTTCCCCAAAAGAACGTTGTATCATTGTAACTAGAAGATGTTCTAACATTTAAGAATGCTTTATCTCCTACTGGTTCTAAGCCACACCCATCGGTAGTATAATTTCCATGTGTAGTCCAAGTGTTTTTTGGTAAGTTTTTATATGTTGTTGAGCATGTATTCCCAAAAATATCTTTCCCAAGCACTTGAGCTTGAAAACCTCTATTATGAGATGTAGTTGTATTTTGTACATATTGTTGTGATATTTCATCTTTGCCAGTTACAGCTGGACTTGATTGTTGTTTCATAGGTACAGCAACATTATTCAAAATTAAATAATTTGATGCATTTACCCCAATACAATTTAAAAGTAAAGTTACCGCAAAAATTCCTGTTAAGTATTTTAAAAATTTCATAGTTACCTCCTTATACATAATTAATTGCAGTTTACGCCTTTATTATAACATTGGCAGTCATTATGTTTATTTTATTTTAAACGACAAGTTTGGACATTTTTCGACATCATACGACAAATAAAAAAATCGCTGGCATACAGTGATTTTGTTCATTATTATAAATATGGATTATTTTTTATATCTATTTAAATTTAATTGCTCTTTAAGTTGAATAATGCGCATTTCTAAAATAGATTTTCTAGAAATATTGAGCATCGTAAAAATAAGGCTAACACTCCCTATTAAAAAGAAAATTTCTATATGGGTTGTGGCTCCCTGTTTAATTTGATGTGCCATGATCAAAAAAATTAGAATATCTGATGCTACACTAATTAAATAATCAGAGTTGGCCATCTTTAGTTGCTTATAATATTTTCCAATTTTTCTATTAATTATTTTTCTTTGTTCCTGGTTCATAAAAAACCTCCATATATATAATAACATATAAAACATTAATTGTCGATTTATTAGATAATTTATAAAAAATATTAGATATTTATTAGATAAAAAATAAAAACCGTTGAACTTCAACGGTTAAATTCTAAATGGTGGAGAATAGGAGGATCGAACTCCTGACCTCCACGGTGCAAACGTGGCGCTCTCCCAGCTGAGCTAATTCCCCATATTAGATGGTCGGGAAAACAGGATTTGAACCTGCAACCCCTTGGTCCCAAACCAAGTGCACTACCAAGTTGTGCTATTTCCCGAAATGGTGCGCCCGATAGGAGTCGAACCCATAGCCTTTTGATCCGTAGTCAAACGATCTATCCAATTGATCTACGAGCGCACTTAGTTATTTGTAATTTATAAATGGTGGCTCCAGGTGGAATTGAACCACCGACACCAAGATTTTCAGTCTTGTGCTCTGCCGACTGAGCTATAGAGCCAAAATAAATGGCGGTTCCGACGAGAATTGAACTCGCGATCTTCTGCGTGACAGGCAGACGTGATAACCGCTACACTACGGAACCATGGTTGCGGAAGAAGGATTTGAACCTACGACCTTTGGGTTATGAGCCCAACGAGCTACCAGACTGCTCCATTCCGCGATGTTATAATTTTATGGCGGAGAAAGAGGGATTCGAACCCCCGCGCCGTCGCCGACCTCCTGGTTTTCAAGACCAGTCCCTTCAACCAGACTTGGGTATTTCTCCAAAAAAGATGGTGCCTAAGGCCGGACTTGAACCGGCACGGGATTTGACTCCCGCAGGATTTTAAGTCCTGTGCGTCTACCAATTTCGCCACTCAGGCATCATTTCATTTAATTGTCTATTTAGCAAAACTAAGGTCAACAATTAAATTGACTACTTCATTATATAATAAAAAATAGGTTTTTGCAACAATTTTTTTATTTTTTTTTACTTTTTTACGAAATAATAATAATTTCAATTAAATTTAATGAGTTTATGTTATAATTTATACAATAGGATGTGTTATATATGAAAAAACTTTTTTTAATTAAAATATTAATTATTTCTATCTTATTTTTATTCAATTTAAACAACATTTATGCCAAAAATTTAGATATTGATTCAAAATACGCGATTTTATACAATATGGATACAAATGAAATATTGTATGAAGATAATGCTAATGAAAAAACATCTATTGCTAGTTTAACTAAAATTATGGCCTGCATTGTTGCTATTGAAAATATTGAAAATCTTGATGCCAAAGTAACATTGGGAAAAGATGTTTTTTCTGGTTTAGTTGAGGCACAAGCATCAGTAGCTGGCTTTAAATATGGTGAAAATGTTTCATATAAGGATTTACTAATGGGAGCAATGTTACCATCTGGAGCTGATGCCACCAGAGCCCTTGCCATAAATATTGCTGGAAGTGAAGAAGATTTTGTTAAATTAATGAATGCCAAGGCTAAAGAATTAAATTTATCTAATACCAATTTCGTCAATACAACTGGTTTAGAAGCTAATGGGCATTATTCAACAGTTCAAGATATAGCTACATTATTAATTTATGCCCTTAAAAATGATACTTTTAAGGAAATATATACAACAAGAGAATATACTACAACTAATAATTTAAAATTTAGTAGTACTTTAAAAAAAATATCAAATAATTATACTATTGATGTCTCTCATATTCAAGGCTCAAAAACTGGTTATACCGATGAAGCTGGACTTTGTATGTCAAGTATTGCTAATTATAATGGGGTTAATTATTTATTAGTTACAGCTGGAGCTGATTATCATGGAAATACCCCTAGGCAATTATTAGATGCGATAAAAATATATAGCTATTTTGATGAAAACTATAGTTATAAAAATTTAATTAATACAAATGATTATATAGCAACTATAAAAATTAATTATTCTAAAGAAAAAAATTATGTAATAAATTCACCAATATCAATTACTAAGTTTTTGGATAATTCATTTGATGCTAAAAATATTGAATATAAATATAATGGAATTAATGTTATATCTCATAAGAATGTTTTAGGTGAGAAATTGGGGTCTGTTGATATTATATATAATGATCAGTTAATGGATACCATTGATGTTTATCTTAATACTAATGTCAAATTTAGTTTAATATGTTTTTTAATACAAACAAAATTAATATATCCCGTAATAATTATTATTTTATTTATTAGTTTATTAATACTTAAAAGGATTTTAAAAAAAACGAAAAAAATTAAAGTAAAGCATTAAAATTATTCAAAAGCCATGCCTAAAAGTATATATGATTGCTTATACTCCAGTTTTATTTTACTATAACAAATTAGGATGATTGTTTTTTATATTATTAAATTTGGAGTATAAAAGGTCATAGTATAATCTACATTTAAATCTTTGGAAGCATAAATTCCAGTTGCAAAAACGACTAGATATCAAAAAATATCTATTCAATTATAAGCTAGTTGATTTTTAATTTTATTTAATTATATAGTCACATCAAATACGCTTTTGATAGATTGGTAACTATAATTCCTTAATCAGCATCTACTGCTGACTTTTTATTAGCAATTACAGAAAAGAAAAGCTTTTACGACTGTAAAAGCTTAATTTCTAGATGGTGTCCCGTGGCGAACTCGAATCGCCGACCCTTTGATTAAAAGTCAAATGCTCTACCTGCTGAGCTAACGGGACATAAAAATAAATGGCTGCCTCGGCTAGATTCGAACTAGCGCAATGCCACAGTCAAAGTGTGGTGCCTTACCGCTTGGCTACGAGGCAATAACACAAACAGATGGTGGAGGGAGATGGATTTGAACCATCGAACCCGAAGGAACAGATTTACAGTCTGCCGCGTTTGACCACTTCGCTATCCCTCCATAAAAAATGGTGCCGGAAATAGGACTTGAACCCACAACCTACTGATTACAAGTCAGTTGCTCTACCAATTGAGCTATTCCGGCATAATGGTGGGCGATATAGGACTCGAACCTATGACCCCCTGCTTGTAAGGCAGGTGCTCTAACCAACTGAGCTAATCGCCCAATAAACTCACTAGACGTCTTTAATGATACCATTTGGAAAAGAGTTTGTCAATATATTTTATACATTATTTGGCAACATTTTTATTTTTTTCTAAATTTTCTTTTATCCATGTTGGCAATTTATAAGCTAATGTATTAAATCCAGATACTGTTTCAATAATTTTTCTTTTTGGTTTTCTTTTTATTTTCTTATAATTAATATTCTTTATACTCAATTTAAGCTTATTTTGGGTTTCATCAATGTCTAAGATTTCAACATATATATTTTCCCCAATTTCTACAAAATCATGTAAATCTTTAACAAAATTTCTAGAAACTTCTGATATATGTATTAATCCACTATAAAACTCATCAAACGATACAAAAATACCATAAGACTCAATTCCACTCACGATTCCCTCAACGATTTTTCCTTTTTGATACTTTGGCATTGAAACACCTCTAAATTAGATTATATCATATATTATTAAAGTTTAAAAGAAGTTTACTTTAGTTTTGTTTTATTATATAATATATTTGGTGATTAATTATGAATTTACAAGAAGAAAAAATTAAAGAATTAATTGAAGAGATTCGACCATTCTTAATAGCAGATGGTGGAAATGTCGAATTTATTAAATACGAGGATAATGTCGTTTATATTAAAATTTTAGGAGCTTGTCAAAACTGTGGTATGTTAGATATTACACTTAATGATTTAATTGGAGCAACAATCATGGAAGAAATTCCTGAGGTAAAAGAGGTTAGATGTATATAACATCTAATTTTTTTTAAGCCATTCGATTTCAGGTACTTGAAATTTAATATTTAAATAGTTAATTATTATAGATAAAAATTGTTCATATTCATAATTTTTATTAACTATATTAGATAAAATATTTTCGGGTAAATTGTTATAAATAATATCATCACATAAATCAAAATAGTATGATGGATATAATAGCCTACTGAAAAACATGATAGCCTGTTCTTTATTAAAGATGTTATTATCAATATAATATATAACAGAATCTATAGATAACGTATTATAAAAAAATTCCTCCTTACAATACTCTGTAATATCCCTTATTTTAGAATCAATAGTAAATTCTAACGGATTATATAAATCAAATAAAGTATAGTAATTTTTTATTCGATGGTGGGATATACAATAATCATGGGAATTAGGTGTCTCCAATAACATTTGGATGCCATTTTCGGCTAGACCAATATAGTAGCTGGAAGTTTCTCTTATTAAAGGAAATTTTTTTTTAAAATTAGATACTTGGTATTCAAAATAATCGATTTTGTCCATCCATAAATTGCGCCAGTTTTTTGGATGAATTATATTTTCAAGATGTAGTGATGATGTAACCAATGGATAATACATTAAATTATCAAAGTTTAACTTCTCATCATTATATTGTGCAGTTTTCAATAATACATATTGTTTATTATTTATATTAATTGCCAATTCTTTTTTATTATTCTCTACTATTTCATGGCAATATATATTATATTGTTTAAGTGTTTTAGATAATTCATAAATAGTTGTTAAATTTCTTGTATCATTATTATAAGGAACTAAATAATATTCTACACCTTGAATAGAAAATTTATATAATCTATCGTTTTGATAAATATTAATTGGATATAAATTATAATAGTAATTTATTGCATTCTTCATATATCCACCCAATTAATTTTATGATAGCAAAAAAAAAATATCACATCTATTATCTAGATAAGATATTTTTAATATCAGATATAATCATTTTACAATTATTTAGTTCATTTATTAATCGATTATTTTCTTCGGTTAATCTAGCAGTAGTTTCTTTTTCATGAAAGTATAAATCTTTATAATTATCAGAAATAGAGTTATCAACATTTTTTTGCACAGGTTGTGATTCTGTATTATTGTTATTGGCAAAGTTTTGAACATCCATTGATGAGTTTTGAACATTGTTAGTCATATTTTGTGGATTAGGCATTACACTTTGATTACTATTAGATATATTTTGTGGATTATTTCCAAAGATATCAAGATTATTTGGATTAATTGTTTGTTGTGCATCTACATTAGGTACAGGGTTTTGAACATTAGACTGTGCAAAACTTTCTCCACCAGCTTGTTCGGAACCACTATCCTGTGGATTATAACCCAAATTTAACATATCGACAGATGTAGCAAGTAGTTTTAGCGCTCTTCGGTCAGCCACTTTAATTCCTTCCAAATCCTTATATGATAAATCATTAACAATGGCATTTCCATTTGTTCTATTTTCTTTAATAATTCGTTGCAAATTCGTTTTTAGATTTGTCCATTCTACATCATCAATTATATTTGTTCCAATTAACACACCATTCTGATCAACTATTTTGGTAACATATATATTCATGTGCCCTTGATCGTCTATTTCATGTAATGAAAAAACAAAATATTTATTATTAGTTTCACTAAAATACCTCACAACATCGACTTGCATACTTTCATTATTAGCATTTGAAATTACTATCTTTTCCATAGTATCAGCCTCCTTTTTATTCTATTAAATATTATAACTAAAAAAAACTTTTTTTTCAATATTTTTAAAGTTTTTTTATAAATTTCATCTTAATGTTGGTAATAACCAAAGATACCTATGTTTTTATTAAATTCTAATTCATCATATTTTATTAAATTTTTAATACCATTATTATCACTATAAATCTTAACAAAATTCTTATCTACAAATAAAACTGTGTCATCAATATATTTGATATTTTCTATACTACTAGTTTTAAATAGAAAAATCGGTTTGTTAGGCTGTTCAATATATGCCTTAAACACATTATAGTCATTTTCATTTTTTTGATATAAATAATAATAACCAGAATTTTCACTACCAATTCGATCAATACGTTCATATTGAGTATTGAATTTAGTTAAATCCACGTTTTGGTAAATAAATTTTTCTTCTGATTTGATGACTTCAAACATATTTCGTTCTTCCCAATCACCAGCATTATAGAATTTGACATTTGAATCACTATTGCCTATCTCAATTATTTTTTTTGATTTAATATCAATTTCATATTGTTTTTTATTATCAATATCAATTAAATATACACTATTACCAACAACGCCTTGTATATAACTATTTATAGATATTTTATGCTTGCTTTCGATCGTCTCTGTTTCTTTTTTTAAAAAATCAATTAAATAAAATTTATTAAATTCATAATTTTCATTATAATCGGCAACTAAATAATAATGACTAATCTGTGTATTAATCTTTGGGTTATAAATGTCATCTTTAAAAACATCAATCGAAATAATTTTATTAGAAACATTTTCATTAATTTTATATAGACCTTTATAATTAGTTAATCCTAAGTATAAGTTACTATCTAAATTATTTTTATAGACATACACGTTTCCCAATCTATTAGTTTCGGTTTCATTATCAAGCCACTGATTTATATTATACTCTTCAATATTATCGACAAAATTATCAAGTTGGGAATTTATACCTCTAATGTTATGATAATAAGTCGTTGATTGTCCTGTTTGGCAAATAATGTCTGTTAATATTTTATTTCCTCTATAGATAGGTAATATACAAGTATAATCGCCTGATTTAAAATATTTTATATCATTAATAATATTTTTCATTTTTTTAAAATTATCATAAGTTTTTAAATAAAAAACATTGTTATCGACTTTTATTTCAAAATAATAATTATTTCTTTCATCTTTTATATTAGCACTATATACTTCTTTAATATTTATTTCTTTATCGTCTATATTCTTCGTATAAGTAATCTCATACCCCTTATCAAAAAAACTAAAAATTAATTGAATTAAATAATAAAATACAAAAAGTAAAATTAATATTTGAACGACCCTTTTCATATCATTACCTCCTACATTGATTATATATAATTAATCGACAAAATTCAATATTTTATTATATATTTTATATTGGTTATTAATTTTAATTATATACAAAAAAATAGAAAATTAAATTTCTATTAAAATTATTCTATTTTTGATTTTGTAGACCATATTTTTTCTTTTCTTTCATAACATAGGTAGTTACATTTGTTTCAATTTCTGATAATGCACTTTTATCAATATTGGAAAGAGAAATAAACTCTTTAACTGTATCAATAAATACTTTCCCCCAAACAATTCCTGTTTGAACTTTTAGATCATTAAACATATCTGGAGTTATAGAAGTAAACATATAACCAAATAATAATCTTTTTTGACCTAATAGAATTCTTTTATCAGTTATAACGATTATGTAAGTAGTAATAATATCTAAGGGATTAGCATTTTTTTGGGCTGCAAAAACATATTCTATTTCTTCATCATTATTTAAATGTCGCTCAATAACTTTTGAATGAGCTTTTAGTCGCCAACAAATAGTCATTGGGTATTTATTTTTAAATGCTTTAACCATGTTATAAACAGAATTTTTCATATAAACCCTCACAATCACACATTTCTCAAATTAGATTAATTTATTATATCATGCCCAGTATTGTTAAAGCAATAATTATTTTTTAGATGTTAAGTTTTATAAATAATCTGTTACAACATTTTGGTAAAATAAAACTAAAATATATTTATAAAGAAATGGATAGATAATTATAATAGATATTGATTAAACCGTTTTTACACCTGATTTACTTAATTTTATCAATATATTTTTAATAAGTTAAATTCTACACTTTCCGCATTTGATAAATTCCAAATACTTGTATAATTTTACTATATTATAGACCATCATTAAATAATCTTTTTTGCATGCCATAAGCATTATCTAAGTACAGTTTATATATCTTATATATATCTGTTTCCTCGTATTTTATTTCTTTAAAATCATTATTCAAATCTAAAATTTTACCATTAATATAAGAAATCAAAATTGGTGAATGCGTTGCAATAATAAATTGAGAACCGTTTTTAACTAAATCGTCAATTAAACATAATAAGCTCATCTGTCTTTGTGGGGATAATGCTGCTTCTGGTTCATCTAAAATGTATAGTCCATTTTCTGTAAAACGATTTTGAACTAACTTTATAAATGATTCGCCATGTGAACATTCGTGCAAATTTCCACCATAAGCATTATATAATGTATGATAGGAATCTTCCTCTACCAATCTTTGTATCTCTGTTGAAAAATTATAAAAACTTTCGGCTCTTAAAAAAAATTTAGTTTTAGGCTTCCCATATTTTGCAACTTTAATATATTTAGAAAGTATGGAATGCGTATCTTTAGTATGAAAATTGAAGTTTTGTGTACCGCCTTCAGCGTTTAAACCGGTAGATACAGCAAGTGCTTCAATAAAAGTCGACTTACCAACACCATTTTCACCTACTAAAAAAGTAACTGGCTTTTCAAATTCTATTTCATCAAAACCCTTAATAATATCTATATTAAATGGGTATTTGTCAAAATCATCAACTTTTTCTCTATCAAAAATTACTTTTTTTATAAATAGATTATTATTCATATTAAGTATCATATCCTCACTTTATTCAAACACATATAGTTATAAAAAGTTATCTTTTTTTAATATTATACTTTAAATATATATCAATTAAATCACCATCAATTTTATTTGCTGGTAAATTATCTAAATCAAAGAATTTCATCTCCTTTGATTCATTATCCCATTTTAATACGCCGGAATAATTCTTTATACAATATAATACAGTATTATTTATAACGACATCACCATTAGGATAACTGTTTCTCCTAGAGCCACCAGAAACAATTTCGATAAGTTCTAAATCTTCTTCTTTAACATCTAAATTTGTTTCTTCTTTTACTTCTCTAATTATTGTATCTTCGAATCTTTCGCCTAATTCTTGGCATCCTCCAGGAAGACCCCACATGTCTCTATCTGCTCTACTTTGTAGCAATATTTGATTTTGATTATTAACAATAATGGCTGAAGCCCCATCCTGTAATAAAACAAATTTATGCTTAAGTTCATTCATGCACAATCTTGTAAAGACTGGATAACCTATAATATTACTTAATTCAATAATTTCATCAGATGATAATGATTCCATAATGTTTTTAATCTGTTCGTAAGTTAACTCTCTTCTTTCCTTACCTGACAATTCTTTGATTTGATTTAATATATCTTTTATTCCTTTATTAGTCATTTTATCCCCTCACTTAATAAAAATTTAAAATTGTAAATATTTTTAATTTATACCAATTACTCTATTTATTAACTTAGTTACATTTTCATCTTCTTTTGCAGCAATATCATTTGTATTCAAAGAATAAATATAATCATTTTTCAAATCAAATTTTGCATTTAGAAAATTAAATGTAAGTTTCGCCATATCAATAGCATGAGTTGGTGCATCATTTCCTCCACCAACTAAAACAAGTATTCCTCTTTTTTCCCTTAATTTTAAGTTCCTCTTTTGAAAAAAATTATTACACCATAGCATATTTAATCTTGTAATTAATGAAAATACTGGTGGTGTTACATTAAACATATAAATGGGAGATGCCAAGATTACAATATCATAATCATCTTTCCAAATAATATCCATTTTATCATGTATAGCACAACCACGATTTTTCCAACAGTATCTACAATCCATACAAGGCTTTATATTTTCTTTATATAATATTAATTGTTCAAACTCAGTTTCTTTTGGATACTTTTCTTTTATTTTCTTTAATATATAGTTCGTGTCTCCGTTACTATGAGGTGAGCCATTTATAATTAAGATTTTCATACAAATATCTCCTCTCTATACGACATCTACCAAATTTGTGGCATTCAAAAACTATAATGAGTATACCGTATATTTGGATATTTTTCAATATATTAACATAAAAGTCAATTAGTCATTTAATAAAAAGATATTGAATTTGTATCGATGATACCCTAAAACTACAAAAGATTTGAAATAAAGTAAAAAACAAAGAAGTTTATCTTTGCTTTTCTAATTATTTTTTTGATTTAAAGTTAAAACTAACGATTTATGATTTTCATCAACTCTGTTTTTATAGAATTTTTTATTTCTTCTTATTTCCTCAGATAGTGAAATTACAAATTTAGTTTTATTTTTTATTCTTTCTACTTTTTTTAAATATTGGTCACCCATTGCATAGTTTCCTTGTGTATAACTTTCTCTTGCCAAAACTAAAGTTGCTATTGCTTTTTGCTCATCATTTAATCCTAAAGATACACATGCATCATCAATACTAATACCAGAAACTATTAATTCAGCTAATTCATACATATTTTCTATTCCATAATATTTTTCAGTATCATTATCAAAATCTTTAGTTGTCATTCTAACTCTTGGTTTTTTATCTTCAGGATCTATTAAACCTTTTAAAGATGCAATTAAATCAGTAAAATCAAAATCAGTTTGTTCTTCTTTTGAAAGTGCAGTAGCAACTGTTAGGTAATCGATTGCTGTTTCTTTATTAAATTTTTTCATATAAGCTAATCCCAATTTGGCATATACCCATGCTTTTGGTGTACCAAATTTTAATATATCTCTATATGCTCCTATACAATTACCATATTCTCCTTCACTATAGGCCCTATTTCCTTCCTTAGCGATGGTTGATAAATCAACATATTCATCTATAAATGGCTTAAATCTTAAAACTATTTGCCTACCTACATCAGTCTCAATACTAAATGATACTATATCTGGAATTTCTTTTACTATATCGTGTATTTTCTGTCTTCTACTATCATTCATTGGTTTCAATAATATAATCCCCTTTTTATATAATTCATTTAACTTTCCCTTGATAAATTCAGAATCATTATAAGCGTTATTTGGTGTTTCTAAATTTGCTTTTTTTGGTGTAACTGGGAAAACAGTAGAATCTATAATTTCATATAGTTCAATGGTTTCATCATCACTATATATAGATGTACTCGAAATTGGCTGTTGTGCAGAAGTTTCAACCATTTTTTGTTGAATAGGTATTTGAATTATTGGTTCTTGCTCTAATGTTTTTATAGAGGCATCTACTCTATCTAAAACATCATTATTTCTTTTATAATTCAGCATTTTTTCGGTAATATTTAATACTTGCTCTAAATTCTCAGTAAGAATACAATCTTGTCCTAGTTTATTAGAATTTGAAATAATATCTAAATATATTCTTGCCTCTAAAAATTTATTTTGTGCTAATGATTCATAAAAATTTTTAATATATTCAGAAATATCAAAATTAAGATTTTCTCTACTTACATAAGTTAAAGCTATCATTGGCTTTGAAAAAGCCATATCTTGTTCTATTAAACTTATTTTAATTAAATCGATAATTAAAAATTCATATTGACTCTTATTAATATCATTCAAATATTCTCTTAATGCTCTAAATGAATTGTCAAAATCTTGTTTTATTAAATAACCAATAACCGTAGCAAAAGTTATATTACTTTTCGTAAAAGCAGTATTTGTCTCAGGATTTATTTCTTCTCTAGTAGCTACGGTTTCAACTTTCTTCGTGGGTGGTATTGCTACTGGTTGTTCATTAGATTTATTAGTTTTCATTTCCATTAATTCTGTTATATCTTTAAGCAACATAACCATGGCATTATCACTTGGATTTATATTATTTCTTTCGATATATTCTTTACTTAAAGATAAAGCAAGTTCAAAATTCTTGCCATTAATAGCTTCAAATAATTTATGTGTAGAAACCACTTCTTTTTTTGGAATAATTCCTGTTTCTTCTAATTTAGAAATTTCTCTTGCTAGAAATAATATACATTCATCTGCAACACTTAAATGACGCTGGTTTTGTATTTCCTCTAAACGAAATATTATTTCATCATATTTCTTTTCTGTAACTAAATTAATTATACTCTTTTTTATATCATTTTGTACTTCTATTGCCTGAGATAATAGTGTCCTTACAATAATATCTTGAACACTAAATCTTCTATGTTGTTTAATTAACTCAGTAAGTTGTTTATAAGCTAAGGTAAACTTTTGATTTAATGCAGATATTCTAACTTTATTTTGGGAATATGGGTCTTCAAAGCGCTTATCATTAAAATCAATTTTAATATCATCTAATTTTAAGTATTTAGCATATTCTCTATGATGTTCAGGAATTTCTGTTATCATACTGAGTAAATATAAATAAAAATTACTATCATTATTATAATATTCATTATCACTATTATAAAAATGTTCAAAATATGCAAATGCCTTTGAATAGTCTCTTGATTGAACAGCTCTTAAAAACAATTGAAAACAAGCACCTAGATGATTTGGATTTAATTCATAACATTTCTCAAAACACGCAGTTGCTTTATCATATTCTTTTAAAGCAATAAGTTGTTTCCCATAATAAAACAAATTATCTATGGATAAAAATGAGTAATAGCCCCTTTTAATTCTTTCAATAACTCCATCATTAATTAGATCAGCTAAATCCCTTGAATTAAAGCCATAACTATTTAATTCTTTTGTAGTCAATTCTTTTTCATCTATTAACCCATTATACAGCTTATTTAAATTTTCCTCATTTATCATTTTCTAACTCCTCCTTGTTTTTTTAGTAAAAGGTCTTTACTTTCAAGCATACCTTCTCTATCAAATTCATCAGATAATAAAACAGGATACATTGTTAAAATGTCTTTTGTTCCAATCATAGTAACAACACATAAATCACAAGTTTCTTTATCACCCTTAAAACCAATTGGTGTGTCTAATCTAAATCTATACATATCTGAAACTTCAAAATGATTTGAGTTCATGTTCTCTATTTTTTCTCTAGCATCTATTAATAACTTTTTTAAATCAATATATTTGAAAAAACACCCATTCGTAGATTTTTCCCTTTGATTCATGTGTTTACTTATATGACTCAAAAGCAAGTCTTCACTATCGTCAAACAAACGATATATCATATAATCTTTTACTGGATCAAAACTATTATCTGATTGTCTTAATTTCCCTAAATTTTTAAGCAAATACATTTCTAGTATTTTATAATGATGAAGCAATTTTGGTGTCAAGAGCTTAAAATTTATCGATTTTAAATATTTATAAGCGTCTTTATAATTCTGCTCAAGTATATTTAAGCATACTAAACCAATTGTAGATTGAGTATAAAACTCCCTATTTAATTGTAGAGTTTCTAACATTTTTCTTGCAATCTCATTATCCCCTGTCTGAATATATAACTTTGATATAGCGAGTAATGATTTATTTTGCATATATGGATCGGCCATACATTGGCTGTAATAGGTTTTACTTCTCTCAAAATTATTTTCTATATTTTCTAATAATCCATATACTTGTTTAAATTCTATAACATTACTTTGATTATTCTTTAAAAGACTTCTTGCATTTGCATATTTTCCTTCTCTTAAATCTATTTGAATTAATCGAGATAAGGATAAATCTCCAAATTGGCCATGATATTTATAAGCCATCTCAAAATAATAACGAGCATTTCTATAATCATTATTATTCCAAAATTCTATTCCTTTAAAGTAGGCATCTTTTTCACTTGATATAATCTCCATCATTAACCTCCTTTAGTAAAATCACAAAGTAAATCACTTTGTGATTTTTTTTACACCAAATTTGACATTTATAATACACTTTTTTATTAAAAAAATCAATAATTTTCTTATGTTTTACTAAATTAACAGTAAAAACATGATTTTTTAATCATTTTTTTCTACAAGTGATTTACTTTGTGATTTTTTATTGTTTAATAATTAGTATCAATTATATAATTAAATTCAGACCAATATTATTATTTTTTATAAATATGGTATTACTTAATTTTCCTTCTTTTTTAAAACTAAAGAAGAGCCTGTTGCAACTTCAACAGCTTTATCAATAAATTGATTTATATTTTCTTTATAAACTAATAATACCTTTTTTGTAGTTTCTATGACTTCACTTGTTTCTATTCCTAAAAAACCTGCTACTGACTCTGTTGTAAAATATTTTCCATCTACATATCCTAATTTTAAGCAAATTATTATTGCATCTTTTGGTGTTAATGATTTTAACATTTCCCCAAAACTTGGTGTTCTCATTAATTCTAAAATTTTCAAACAATCATCTTTTTCTATTTCTGAAGTTGTTTGAGGCAAAATTGTTTTTGAATCTTCAACTTTTTGTGAAATCAATTCTGGTTGAGTTACTTCTTCTACTTTTGGTTCTTCTGATAAAAGAATACTAGATTGATTATTTGCGCCTGAAATATTTTGTGTTCTTTTAGTATATTTTTTTCTCTTTCCTTCTGGATTAGATAATAATCTTTTCATCTTAGGGATTAAACTACCATAAAATTTTCTTGTTTCTTCTTTTCCCCATGTTGATGAAGCAACTGGATTATCTAAATTGTCACCATATCTTAATCTTACTAAAGACATTTCCTCCTCTGTTAATTTGCTTAACATTATATCTATTTCTTTCCTTGTATATCCTTTTAGGTATTCATATATTGATTGTAATTTTTTACCTTTCATTTTTTTAAAATTCCTTTCTTCTCCATTTATACTAGATTTTTCTCTAAAACCCTTATCTTGGTTAACATTCTCTAACATTTCTTGTGGTTGGATATCTATTATAGGCACAACATTAGATGTTTGTGATGATTTATTTAATTTTATATTTTTAGTTCGGTTACCAGCGGTTTCCATTACACCACTTTTTTGCAATTGTATTCCTATTTTGGCAACAATTTTTCCTATCAACCTTGATACATACGACTGAGAGATTTTTAGCTTATCCGCAATTTCTTTTTGTGTATATATATGATCATCAACAAATCCAAAATGAAGTAATACTATTTCTCTATCTCTATCTGGTAAACTATAAACGATTTCCCTCACTTCATTATAAGTAATTTGATTTTCATATTCTAAAGCAAAATCTGATGCCTCATCTTCTAAAATATCCTCTATCCTTTTTTCATTTCCATCATTATCTATTCCTATTGGAGTATTAATACTTTGGTCAAAAGCAGATTTTTTCCCTTTTCTTAGAAACATTAATATTTCATTATCGATACATCTTATTGCATATGTAGCAAATTCAAAATTTTTATCAGTATCGAATGTATCTACACCTTTTATTAAACCTACTATTCCTATTGAGACTAATTCTTTTTTATCATAAGGTGTATTTGCAAACTTTTTATTTACTTGATGCAATACCAATCTAATATTATGAATTATTACTTGCTCCCTAGCTTTTAAATTTCCACACTTATATTGTTCTAAATAAGAATATATTTCTTTCTTTGATAATGGTTTAGGAAGTTTACCTGACTCTATGAATAAATCATCATACTTCATGTTTTTCTCCTCAATCTTTCTACAAGTTTATAACTTATAGATAGTTGTGTTATGGTTTAGTAAAAATATATAGATTTAATAATTCTGACAAAAAAATAATGTTTAAATATTGCTTATTTTGGGAAAAAATGTTATTATAATAGCAATTTTTATGCAAAAAATCACAAAGTTATAAACTTTAAGAATAATTAGCATAGGCATTTTATCTCTTATAAAAAGAAAAAAAGACCATATCATATATAAAATTATGAAATATTCTCATTAAGCATTGGTTTTAAATTATTCATCATAATAACCTTATTTTCATAACTAGGATGTACATATCTTTCTAATGTGATTTTCACACTAGAGTGTCCCAATATCTCGCTTAAAGTTTTAGGATCAAAGCCATTCTCTATACATCTAGTAGCAAATGTATGCCTTAAAGCATGAAAGTTATAGGTGTCTAAATTAGTTTTTTTTAAAATTTTTTTATACCTATTAAAATAGGTTCTTGTCTCAATAAATTTAGAAGTGCCAGATATTAAAAATGTATCAGGGGTAATATCTTTAGCAAGTTGAATTATAATGGATAGTAAAAAATGTGGTATAGGTATTTCTCTAATTGATGACGTTGACTTTGGTTCATCTATTATAATGATAGTTTTCTTTTTAGAATCCTTATCTGGATTTTGTATTCTCACAAGCGTTTTATTAACATATATTTTTTTATTTTCTATATCAATATTCTTCCATTGCAAAGCACATAGTTCACCAATACGCAAACCAGTATAAAGACAAAAGTATATTCCAAAAGTAGTTGTATCTAACTTTTGAAGTAATTTACTTTCTAATTTTGCTTGATCTTCTTTTTTTAATATTTGAATTTCAACTTTAGGTACTTTAGGCATTGGAATTTTTATATCTGTTCCTCCATTTTTTAGTATTTGTTGTAGAATTATTAATATATCTTTTATACTTTTTGGCGCTAAGCCTTCAGCTAATAAATCTGTCGTAAATTTATTTATCAATTCTAAAGATAATGCTTTCTTTTTAACTTTTGCAAACTTTGGAATTAATCTCGCATTTAAAGTATATTGATAATTAGAATTAGTTGATCTCTTATTTTTTATTTTCGAATTATTCAGCCATGTATAAATATCATAACCAATATATGACTTGTCAAATATCAATAAATCATTTTCACTAATTAACCTTTCAATTTTTTGATTGTAATTTTCTATAACCTCTTTTTCGCTACTACCATATACAGATTTATAATTAGATGTACCATCTTCTTTATATCCATAATGGTATCTAATTTCAAATCTTCCATCCTTTCTTGAATAAATGTTTTCAATATCTTCTCTCATAATCTTTCTCCTTTCTCGTAATATGATACATTTATTTTTAGTAGTTAAAAATACTAGATAATTACTTTAAAGAAAAACACAATATTGATATTGTATTTTTTATAACTTTAATCTAAAATTGGTTATTACTATCACCTTTTATAAAACCATAATAAAGAAATTTTTATTTATTCTAATTTTTTGATATAAGTAATGTAAGCTTTTTAATCTGCCTATTTTAAGACTAACAGCTTTTAAAACACTCGACATATAGTTTTTAAGAAGTATATGCCAATATTTTGTTAGTAAATGGTTGCGATAATCTAATATATAACCAATATAATTAAATTTGCTAGTAAACGAAAAAAATGCCAACATTATCGAATGTTGACTTTTTACTTTCTTCACTAATCTGTCTATACAGTTTTCTATAATTTATAAAAATTTATGAAATTATTTCCCACAGCATTGTTTATATTTCTTTCCCGAACCACAAGGACATAATTCATTTCTACCAACTTTAGAAACCCTCTTTGGCGAAGATTTAGTTTCTTTCTCTTTATTTGAAACAGCTTCTCCCTTAACTACTTGTTTTCTTTCAATATTTTGGCGAATTTCAGCTTTCATTAAGTAAACAGTTGTTTCCCTATCGATTGTCATCAACAATTGATCAAATAAATCATATCCCTCTTTAGTATAAGCACGTAATGGATTTTCCTGAGCATAACCTCTTAGATGTATACCTTCTCTTAAATGTGACATCGTATTAATATGTTCCATCCAATGAGTATCTATAACTCTAAGTGCAATAGCTTTTTCAAATTCTCTTGTAATTTCTTCTGGAACTGTTGATAACTTGTGCTCATATTCATCAACTAATCTACCATAAATATAATCAATTATTTCATCTATATTTTTATCTTCTAATCCTTCTTTAGATATAGCAACACTTAAAAATTGTTCATTTATCGACTCTAACATTTCACTTAAATCATTGTCAGCCATCTTATTATTATCACTGTTAATATGTGCATAGACTAAATCACTAACATGATTTTTAAAACTTTCTAAAATGACCTCATGGATTGATTCACTATCAAGAATAATATTTCTTTTTTCATAAATTATTTTTCTTTGTTGATTAATAACATCATCATATTGTAATAATTGTTTACGAACATCAAAATTATTTCCTTCAACCCGTTTTTGAGCCGATTCAATAGAACTAGACAACATTTTATTATGAATAGAAGCTTCACCATCAAATCCTAATCTTTGAAGCATAGGTTTTACCCTGTCAGTTCCAAATCTAACCATTAGTTCATCCTCAAATGATACACAAAATTGTGTTAAACCAGGATCTCCTTGTCGTCCTGAACGACCTCTTAACTGATTATCAATTCTTCGTGATTCATGCCTTTCAGTTCCAATTACGCATAAACCACCAAGTTCTTTTACACCGTCACCTAATTTAATATCAGTTCCACGACCAGCCATATTAGTTGCAATGGTAACAGCTTTTTTCTCACCAGCTTTAGCAATTATCTCAGCTTCTCTAGCATGGTTTTTAGCATTTAAGACCTCATGTGGAATATGCATTTTGCTAAGTTGTTTACTAATTAATTCGCTAGTTTCAACAGCAATTGTTCCTACTAAAACAGGTTGCCCCTTATCGTACCTTTCCTTTATTTCTTTAGCAATTGCTTTATATTTGCCATCCTTAGTAGCAAAAATCAAATCTTTACAATCTTCACGAATAACTGGCTTATTGGTCGGAATACAAATAACATACATATTATAAATATCTCTAAATTCCTCTTCCTCAGTTTTTGCTGTTCCAGTCATTCCAGATAGTTTATTATACATTCTAAATAGATTTTGGAAGGTAATGGTCGCCAAAGTTTTAGTCTCTTGCTGAATACTTACATTTTCTTTGGCTTCAATTGCTTGATGCAATCCATCAGAATAAGTTCTGCCTTGCATTAAACGTCCAGTAAAAGGGTCAACGATAACCACTTTTCCATCAGAGACAACATAATCTATATCTCTTTTCATGCTATAATTAGCTCGCAAAGCTTGATTTATATAATGAACCAAATTGGTATTTTGAATATCATAAAGATTGGCAATATTAAAATTCTTTTCAGCTTCAGCAATCCCTTTTTCATCTAATACAACAGCTTTAGTCTTTTCATCATATACATACCCAGAATTTTCCTTTAAATGCTTAACAAAACTATCAGCTTGAACATACAAATTAGCCGATTGCATAACACCACCAGAAATAATCAATGGTGTTCTAGCCTCATCAATTAAAATTGAGTCAACTTCATCAATTATCGCATAATTTAATCCCCTGCAAACACGATTCTCAGCTTTGACAACCATATTATCTCTTAAATAGTCAAAACCAATTTCATTATTTGTTGTATATGTTATATCGCAGTCAAAGGCTTCTTTTTTTTCTTTGGGTGATAAGTCATGTTTATTAATACCAACAGTAATACCCAAGAATTCATAAATTCCACGCATCCAATCAGCATTTCTTTCTGTTAAATATTCATTTACAGTAATAACGTGAACACCTTTACCTTCTAAAGCATTTAAATAAGCTGGCAAAGTTGTTGTTAAAGTTTTACCTTCTCCTGTTTTTAATTCTGCAATATTACCTTCATGAATTGCAATGGCACCTAACAACTGAGAATAAAATGGCTTTTCCCCTAATACTCGATATGCAACTTCTCTTGCTGTTGCAAAAGCTTCAACCAAAATATCATCTAGTGTCTCACCTTTAGATAATCTGTCTTTAAAAATTTCTGTTTGTTTTTTTAATTCATCGTCTTTCATCTTTGACATTTTTGAATCTAATGTTTCAATTTTATCAGCAATACTTTTAAATCTTTCAAGTTCTTTATATTCATGATCAAATATCTTTTTTAAAAATTTCATATAATCAACTCCTAATCTATATTTTATCAAAAAAGAATAGAAAATAATAGTTTTTTATTAGAATAAGAAGAAAAAAGGATGATAAAACATCCTATTTAGTTTCTATTATTCCTAAATCGCCATCTTTTCTTTTGTATAATATGCATATATTATTATTTTCATCATCTTTATAGATAAAAAATTCATGACCAAGCATATCCATTTGTAGAATGGCTTCCTCTTCACTCATTGGTTTTGTATCCATTTGTTTTCTTTTAACCACTTTATCTTTTGTTTCCTCTATTTCCGAGTTGTCAAAATCAGTATTTATTTCTATATCATTAGTTTTATTTTTTCTTTGAGCTATTCTTGTTTTATTTTTTCTAATTTGACGTTCCAATTTTTCTGATACTAAATCAATAGCTGCATATAAATCCTTATGCGTTTCCTCAGCTCTTAAAACAATCTTCTTTATTGGAATAGTTACTTCTACAATTTGCTCTTTACCCCTAACTTTTAGTAAAATACTGGCTGTTAGTTCATCGGCCTTAGCAAAATACTTATCTAGTTTTCCAATCTTTTTTTCAACGTATTCTTTTATAGCTGCTGTGACTTCTATCTTTTGTCCTCTAATATTAAATTTCATAATATCATCCTCCTATAATAATTATATCACGCTTTCTATTAAATTACAAAAAAAACCACTATACAAGAGCAGTTTTAATTTCGACAACATTTTTTGCCTGTAAACCTTTATCAGTTCTCACTAATTCAAATTCAACATATTGTCCTTCAACTAATGTTTTATATCCCTCCGATAAAATTGTACTATAGTGAACGAAGATATCCTCACCATCCTTATATTCGATAAATCCATATCCTTTATCGTTGTTAAACCATTTTACTTTACCTTTCATAAAAATCCTCCTTCTTGTAAAATTCGCTTACAATATAAATATACCGTTTAAACTATAGGTTTTCAATAAAATCAAACCTTCAAAAACCGACATTATCTGCATCGTTTTAAAAGGATTATATTAATTTTTACTTTGTATTTTATCAAAGTTTTTTGTTTTTCTTAATGCTATGTGTGTGAATAGTCTGTTTTTTTGTATAAATGGAATTTATGTTAATTAACGATTGTTATGTTGTACATTCAAACGCCAAAATTATTCGGTCATAAAAAATACAATATTAAGTAAAAGCTAAAATGATATGGTTATTAAGGTAAGGGGTATTTTATGAGAGATTTTATCATAAATAAACAACTAGGAATTATCCAAAAATATAATAATTTTGATGATGAAAGATTGGAAATTATAAAATATGGTTTAGAATCAATCTATATTCTTATAACAAAAATGATTGTTATTTTAACCGTTTCATATTTATTAGGTTTAATACATGAAACATTGATTTTTCTTTTATGCTATAATTTTATAAGAATACCATCATTTGGTCTACATGCAACAAAAAGTTGGATTTGCTTAGTATCATCATTATTAATTTTTATAGTTCTTCCAGTTGTATGCAAAATGGTTCAAATCCCAAATTATCTAAAAATAGCAATTGGATTAATAGGTTTGATATTCATTATCAAGAATGCACCAGCAGATACATATAAAAGACCAATTATTAATAAAAAAAGAAGATTATTTTTAAAAGTTATATCAACTATGGTAGCGCTTTGTATGATTATTTGTTCTTTATTTATTAAAGATAGTTTTTGGGCTAATTCTTTATTAGTAGCAATTATTTTGCAATGTTTTATGATATCCCCTGTCGTTTACCGCATTTTCAAATTGCCTTATAACAATTATAAGAAATATTTATAATATGGTTTAAATTTTATTTAAACATAGAATAAAAGGGAGGAGGTATTTAATATGTCATTTATAACTTCAATAATCGCTTCAATTGCTGGATTTGTTGCCTCTTTAGGAAGTAGTGCTTGTTTCGTTTTTGTAATCGATGAACCAGAATGCCCAAAAGCACTTATAAAATAAAAAAACTGCATTTTTGCAGTTTTTTTATTTTAAATCCAATATTACTTTTTGAACAAACTTCTGTCCATATATATTTTTTTTGTTATATAAACGACTATTTTTATCAATTAACTGTTTCATTAGAGCTAAGCCATATCCATGACCACTGCCTTTAGTTGTATAGCCAATATTATCCATTTCATTTAAATCTAAGTCGCCTTCAAAATTATTTGCTACTATTATAACGAACTCATTATCGATATAATTCATTGCTATATCGATATTTTTTTGTTCTAAGTCTTCTACAGCTTTCTTAGCATTATCTAATATGACGCCCATAATTTTACATAAATCTTTATTTAATCCTACTCCCATTTTTTCTAATTCTATTTTTCGTACTTTGCTAGAAATATCTAAATTAATATTAATACCTCTTTCTCTCATTGATAATAATTTGTAATAAACTAATCCTCGCAATCCGCCAGATGGAATAATATTAGTGCGATATAAAAAATCTTCATTATCCTCACTTTTTTCTAATACTATACTATCAATATATTCATTAACTTTTGAATCTTTTTTATCTATCATTCCTTTAATTACTAATAGTTGATTTTTATTTTCATGATTAGCGACTTTCTGAAAATCAAGCATTTTTTCATATTCATTTAAGTTATTTAAGGCATTCTCATACTCATACTGAATTTTGCTACTATTATTCTTCTCATTAAATAAAAATAGTGTTATTACTGTATAAGTTATAATTACAATAAGACTTAGAATAAATCTTAATCTAGTAGTTGTATCAAAATAATTTATATATACAACTATACTAATAGAAAAGCATAGAGTAACAATTAAAGCAATTAAATAATACCTTTTAGAAGTCGATATTTTTTCAAGCCAACTTTTTAATAAATCCAATAATTTAGGTATTTTTATTAAAATAAGTAAAATTATAGCTACGCCAATATTTCCAATCAAAACTCCATAAAAGTTTTCGATATCCGTTTTTAGTATAAATGATATAAATATAGCAAATAATAATTCAGATATGGCTATCAAAATAAAGGCCAAAAAGCTAGTCACAAAAGATTCTTTAAATTGTCTTTTCATAATAGATATAAGAATTAGTGGTATTACAAAAATGAACATTAGGTATCTTAAAAAAATCATAGTACTATGATAACTGATAATTAAATAAACTGATAGTGTTAATATCGCAATTATATATCTAACAATACCTACTTTTTTAATAGAAAAATCCATTATTTTACCAATAGCATAAGTGGTTGATATAGATAAAATTAGTGCACCTAAAAAATCAAATAATATTTTCACTTACACCAATTCCTTTCTACAACTTTTCGATAATAAATCAACCATATCATCATTATCAAAAATAATGGTGTTATTTTTTTTATCAATCATTCTAATTCGGTCGACATTAACAATACATGCTCTATGTGAATGTTTGAATTGATGTGGTAATAGTTTTTCCATTTCTACAAGCGTTTTAGATACTCTAAATTGCGCATAATCTGTTTTAATAACAATTTTTCTTTCCATCGTATCAGTTAAAATATAAATAATATCTTTTACTGGTAATGTATAAATAGCACCTTGATCTTCAAATCTAACAGATAACTTTTTGCCAACAAGTTCTAAAGCTTTGCTAATAGCTGACTGTAATCTCCTATTAGCATTATCAAATTTACAAATAAACGTCAAAAACATAATTTCTTCTTTTAATAATACTGGTCCTACCTCATTATGCAATGTTAAGAAAATTATAGCACTATCGACATCTTTATCCCTTATTTGCCTAGCAATATCAATGCCAGATTGGCTAGGTACCTCAACATCTAATATATATATTTTACATGATAGCTTTTCATTCATTATATTCATGAATTTTTCATTATAATCTGTAAAGGCATGAACCTTATATTCATGTCGATTTTTCATCATTAACTTGTTAATAAGCTCTACTACATCTTCTAGTAAATTTTTGTTATCATCACAAACAATAAAATTAATCATATAATCACTCCTATTAAATAAAAAAATTGCATCCAGCAAACCTAGGCCTATACTAGTAAATATTACCATATTTTGACAATTTTTGCAATCGATTTTCAAGCACGAAAAAATGCATTTCGTGCATTTTACCCTAAACTCCACCAATATTTCCTTGCCTTCTAAGGTAACATTTACGTAACCAATCAACTGGAATAACAGTAGCCGATAATAAAATCATCATCAAGAATTCTGTATATGTTAAACCCGCAGTTCTAAACAAATTGCCACCATAATAGATTAAAATGATTTGAACAACTAAAATAAATAAAATAATTAAAAGAAAGATTTTATTCTTTAAAATGTTAGCTAGTAAATTTAATCGATTGGTTCTAGCATTAAAACTATTAAAGATTGTCATAAAAATGAATAAACCAAAAAAAGCAGTCATTAAATATAAATTATTATTATCCATTCTAAAGAAATTCTTTATAAAAGGCAATTTTAAAAATATAACACACAAAATAGATGAATATAAACCTGTAAACAATATTTCTCCTGCCATATATTTATTAATTATTGGTTCATCTTTTCTTTTTGGCACCTCCGTCATATATTCTAATAGCGGTGGTTCAAAAGAAAATGCTAGACCGGCTAATGTATCCATAACCATATTAATCCATAACATTTGAATAACGGTCACAGGAGTATCAACACCAATAAATGGTCCAATTATTGATAATGATACAGCACATAAATTAACTGTAAGTTGAAAAATAATAAATTTTCTAATGCTTTTAAATATTGTCCTACCAAATAAAATAGCTTTCGTAATAGATTTAAAATTATCATCTAAAATTACTATATCGCTAGCTTCCTTAGCTACTTCCGTACCACTTCCCATGGCAAAGCCTACATCAGCTTTTTTTAAAGCTGGAGCATCGTTTACTCCATCGCCTGTCATTCCAACAACTAAACCAAGTTCTTGAGAAATTCTAACTAGCCTACTTTTATCTTGTGGTAAAGCTCTAGCTACAATTCGTAATTTAGGTAAAATTTGTTTTAATTCTTCATCTGTTTTTTCATTTAATTCATTTGAGGTTAAAATGACTGAATTTTTATCAATTAATCCAACTTCTTCTCCAATCGCATAGGCTGTATCTTTGTTATCACCTGTTATCATAACAGTCTGTATATGTGCCTCTTTAACAAGTTTTACACCTTCAATTGCCTCTTTTCTGACTTCATCTTTAATGTAAATAAATCCTACTAATGTCAGATCTGAAAATTTTGATGGCTCATTGGAATTGGAAGTTGCAATAGTTAACACTCTAATTCCTCTTTTGGTGATATTCTGTATATTAACTGTTAACTTGTTTTTATCAAAAAGCATTTTTCTTTCGCCAGTTTCAGTATAATAAAAACGACAATAAGGTAAAATTTTTTCCGGGGCTCCTTTAATTAAATTCATTTTACCTTTATTATCAATAACAGTAATAGAATATTTATTTTTGCTATCAAAAGGTATATTAGATAATATTTTTAAGTTTTTTTCTCTATTATCATTAATAAACTCTAATAACGCACGATCCGTAATATTACCGCCAACAATCTTTCTAGTCGTTTCATCATAAGAACTAGCATTATTATAAAGAAGTGAGATTCTAACTAATTCATAATATTCAGGTTTTTTTTCTAATTCTATTTTATTGTAATACATCTTTCCTGTCCCACTTAAAATTCCAACCACTTCCAATTTGCCTTTAGTTAAGGTTCCCGTTTTATCAGAGAATAAAATATTTAAACTCCCTGCTGTTTCTATTCCAACTAATTTTCTAACCAAAACATTATCCTTTAACATTCTCTTCATGTTAGATGATAGGACTAATGTAATCATCATAGGTAAACCTTCAGGAACAGCAACAACAATCACTGTTACCATTAAAGTTAGGGCATATAAAATATATCCAGACATTAATGGAAAATTAGTAATAGTATGTTTAATCGCATCTAAATTAAAGTTATTATGAATAATAATGACTGAAAAAAGATAGGAAAACGCAACCAAGAATGCACATACATAACCTATTTTACTAATAATTTTGGCCAAATTTCTAAGACGTATCTTCATTGGACTTTCCGGTTGTTTTTCTTGTAACTCTTTAGCAATTGTTCCATAAAAAGTTTTATCTCCAACATTAGTGGTTATCATAGTGGCCTCACCATTATAAACTACTGTTCCACGATAAACCATGTTGGTTTTCTCAGGTTTTACATTCATGGTATTTATAGGATATTTGTATTGTTCCTTTGCCTCACCATTAAGGGATGACTCATCAACACTAATATTTCCTTTAATAATAATACCATCTGATGGAATCCTATCACCTGATTGTAAAATAACGATATCATCTTTTACTACATCATCAACATCTAATTCTTTTATTTTACCATTCCTTTTTACCTTACATTTTATCTTTGAAGCCTCAGCTTGTAGTCTATCAAAAGCTTTTTGACTACCATATTCTGATATAGAGGAAATAAAAGAGGCAATAAATATAGCAATAACTATTCCCACTGTTTCATACCAATCAAAGTCTTTGATTAAAAAAATTGTTTTAATTCCTAGTGCGATTAAAAGAATCCTAATCATAGGGTCACTAAAAGATTCCATAAATAAGCTAAAAAAAGTTTCTTTTTTTAACGTAGTGATTCTATTACTACCATATTTTTTTCTATTTTCTAATACTTGTTCTTCCGTTAATCCTTCTATATTTCTTTCCATAGTTATTCCTCCCATATAACTATATAAAGATAAATATATTTATAGAATTTTTTTTAGTCGACAAAAAAAACCTATTATAAAGGTTTCTTTTCATCATCTAATAGTCCATTTCTTTTTAAAACATTGTATATACAAGAATAACTTCTCTTACCATAAAACTTACAAAATCTTCTAATACTTGCATTACTACGTTTATATAAATTAACAATTTTTTGTTCTTCTAATATAGGGATAGTATTAGCAGGCTTTTTATTTTTATTTCCATGAATATAATTTATATTATTATTTATAATATCCTTTTTTAATTTTAAAATATATTTAGGATGATAATTAGTAAGTCTTGCTATATCAACATAAGACAGTAAACTTTTATTACATAATTTATCTTTAATTAACTGAATGGCTTGCTCTCGATCTTCGCTCATTAAATCACCAATATAATTATATCAACTGAGTAATCTTTTTGCAAGTTAATTTTCAAATATATTTAATTAATTACTAATAATCCTCTTGCATGCTTTCAATTTCTTCTTTAGTAACAACTGGTAATGTAATACCTTCTTCTTCACACAGTTTTTTAAATTTATCTCGAAATAATGATAGTTCCTTTACGATACTATCTGGATAAATTCTTTTACTTGTTTTTATAGCATTATATACATCTAAAACTGTTACAACAGGATTGTTATTATATAAAGCGTGAGAAAATGCTTGGGTCAAAACTGATAATGAGACATCAGGATACATAGCCGCAAGTCCATATATTCTTTTAAATTCAGATGTTGCACTTACAATTGACGTAATCAATTTTTCAGCCACATAATCATTATATTTAAATTTAACACCTGTTTGTTTTTCAATTTTGGGTAATGTCCCCATTAAAATTTTAACAGTTGTTGGTTCATCTGGTTCTAAAACATCAATTCGATCAAAACGTCTTAAAAAAGCTCGGTCACGGATAACATATGTATCATATTCAATGGTTGTTGTTGCACCTATAGCCTTTATAGTACCACGATCAAGACCTGGCTTTAACATATTAGCTAAATCCATAGGCCCAGTTCCTTTTCCACCTATTAAGGTATGAATTTCATCGATAAAGACAATTGTCTTACCAGTAACCTTTAACTCATCAACTAAAAGGCCCATAACCAAGCGCTCTTCACCATCGATTGTAACTTTTCCAACCAAGGAGGTTGAATTAAATTTAATGACACGATATCCCAATAAAGCGTCAGGAACTTGTTTTCTTTGAATCAAATAAGCAAGGCCTTCAACAATTGCCGTTTTACCAATACCAGCTTTACCAATTAATAAACCCGATTTTTCTGGAGTCAGTAGGACAATCATTAATTTCTTTAGTTCACTTTCTCTCGCTATAGCAGGATTTGTTATATAGTTTTTTGCAGTCAAATCCTCCCCATAATTATCTAAAACACTAAATTTTATTCCTGTAATATCAAAAGTTGATTGTTCTTCTTCAGTATCACTAGCTAGTTCATCTAAAAATTCTATATCATTTTCTTTCATTTTTATCCCCTATTCTTCTATAAACCCAGCCTTAGTTAATTTAGAGACAACCTTATCATAACTTAAATTACCATTTATACGGTTATATGTTGTTTTTTCATCGCCATCGTATATAAAGACAGTTGTTGGTGTAGCACTAAAATTAATATAAGTTTTAAATTTATTTGATTGTTGCTCACTAAATTTATGTATATCAATATAGTATACCTTTATTTGATAATTTTTTATAACACTTTTGATTGTTTCCTTAAATACATCACAATGTTGACAAGTAGCTGATCCAATAAAAAGCACAAAGCTATCCTTATTTTCAATTTTCTCTATAAATTCATCATATTCCAACTCTTCATATGTAGTTAATTTTTTTCCACATCCTGTGAAAAGAAATAATAATGTTATAATAAATAAAAATATCTTTTTCATTCTTCACTTCCCATCTAATTATAATAATATTATATAATATAATTTAATAAAAAAAAAGAGTTTTTCTCTTTTTAAGTTTTACTTATGATACAAAATTAACTGTTCTGGTAACAAATAGATAGTAGCATTATCCCTAATTATTTCCCCCTGATTAGCTCCTAATTTAGCCGAAACTGTTGCTAATGAATCATTCTCACGAGTAACATAGACATTAAAATTTTGATTCGGAACGATTATTTCCTGTTCTGGATAAATATAATCATCTGCATTTAAACCATTTATTTCTAATAATGTTTCATAATCAACCCCATAACGACGGGCAATTTCATAAATATTATCACCTTTTTTTACTGTATATGTTGAAAATGGCAAATTAACGTTCATAGGTATAACAATATAATTACCAGGGGTTAAATTTGTATCAGTTAATCCATTTATAGTCAAAAGAATCTGTTTCGTTGTTCCTATTTTTTGTGCGATAGTATCTAACGTATCACCAACTTGAACTTGATATATACTATACATTATTTCACCTCGCTTTATTATATGTAAATATCTATTTTAGGTAACTGATATCATTTATTATTAAATATTTATAGGTAATAGTTTACACTAATTTATATTTTTTGAATATGTTATATTGAAAATAATATGAAGGGGTGGATTATATGTGTAATAATAATGAAAATAATAATTGCCAATGCATTGCCGAAATTTTAACTGTTATATCTATTTTACAACAAAATGCTAGTTGTTGTTCTGACGCTTGTTTAGATACTTGTGATCGTGGATTTCTAGGATGTTCAACAACAACTCTTGGTTGTAACACAAGACCTATAATGCTTTATACATGTTGCGCTAATGCTGGTACACCACTAGCTATGCCAACTTCTAAAGAAGATGTTTTTGGTACAACAACATCTCCTGTATTTAGAGTAGAGAAAATTGATGGCTGTTGTGCAACTTTTAGAGTCCTAGCACCAAATCCAGATACAACTCAAGTAGCAACTATTCCATATGTAGCAACTAATTCTTTCTTTACAACAAATCTTAATTGTGTTTGTAATTTAAGATGTTTACAAGATACTTTTGTAGAATGTTTATAGTTTAGATAAGGGTTTATACATTAATCTGTATAAATCCTTTTTCATTTTTTGCAAATTGCTTAAAAAAACATTATTAAAGTTCCATAAATTATGATATACTTATATTGAAAGGGTTGACTAATATGAAAAAGGTAAGAAACAAATTATTTATTTTAAGTTATATAGGAAGCTTATTATTGATTGTAGCAACAGTTGTACCAATTATTAAATTTAATAATCAATCATTTGCGTTTATTGATGAATTTTTTTATCTATCATTCGCCATTATAATTTTATCAACGATTAATTTAGTATTAGTGACAATAAAGAAATATAAAATATCGCTAATTCCAACTATATTAAACTTAATAATAATTATCTATGGCATATATAAAATATTAAATATTGATGGATTAAATTTGATAAAAACACATGATGATTTTGGCTATGGAATTGCATTTATTTTATATCCAATTGGTTTAATTATTAATATAATAGGTGGCTTACTTACAACAAATAAAAATAATAAAAATGAAGAAAGTGACACTATTAATTATGAAATGTCTACGGATATAGGTTTTGAAGTTAATGAGCCACAAAATATTATTGAAGAGGAAGTTTCGCTTGATTATGAAGAGCAAATACCAATTTCTGACATTTTAAACAAAAGTAATATTAATCAAAATGATAAAATTGAAAATAATTTAGAATCAATTGACAAAGAAATAGCTAATAAGCACGAAAATAATGAAGTTAGTAATAAAGATGATGAAGAGATTATTCCCAATGAGAATACTGATAGTGAAGATATTAATAGTATGACTATTAATAATGAAAAGGTTGACGAGAATGTTGACACAACCGATTATATCGAAAATAACAATCCCGATAATGATTCTAAATTAGAACAAGATGAAGATAAAAATTATAGTGATAGTATTGATTTCGATAATAACAAAATTAGTATACTTGATGAAAACGATGAATTATTGGAAGAAATAGAAGAGTATGAATATAAAGATGATGAGGATTTCTTTGAAGAAATTATAGAAGATAACAGTATAAATATAGATACTACAAAGAGCAATGATGATAAAGATGCTATAACAACTGACATTAATGAAATGAATGATAGTGAAGTAGGGAATGAAAATTTAGATAATGAAATTCCTGATTTATCTTTAACTAATGAAAATATTATGATAAATAATATTCAAGCTGAAGATAAACCAAAACCAGAATTTATGGCAATAAATCCAAGCGACATAAAAATTAATGAAAAAAATATACCTAAGAAAAAAGAAAAAAAAGAGGAAGACTCTCTTAAAAAGTTAACAAAACGTAATATTCCAATGACACTTGGACGAACTTGTCAATTTTGTAGTACTGAATTAGGTGATGATGAAAGGATTTGTCCTATTTGTGGCAGAATAAATTAATTATTCTGTCTTTTTTTATTGACATATATATTTTTTAATATTATAATAAACTCTATATTTTATGGAGGGGTTTTATATGCGTGATATGTCAACACATTTATTTGAGCTAATAAAAAAAGAGTTAACCATTAATGAAATATGTGAGCTTCTTAATTTATCTAACAAACAAATATATAATATTTTACGCATGATAGAGAATAAAGGTTTTGAATTTGACAGAAAATACTATGATAATGGAAATATTATTTATAAACCAAAGAGTAATATTAAACCAATTAAGCAAACAAATTATGTAGATATTATAACTGAAAATAATAATGACTTTACAGCTGTCGCCATATCTGATTTACATATTGGAAATGAAAAACAAAGGTTAGACGCTATTAATAAAGTATATGATTACTGTGCAAAAACAGGAATCCATAATATATTTATATGTGGAGATTTAATTGATGGTACTTATGGAGATAGTAATAAGATAATCAAAAACCCCGAACAACAAATTGAATTTTTATTAAATAATTATCCATTTGATAATTCAATATTAAACTATGCTGTATTAGGTGATCATGACTATAGTTTACTACAGAAAACATCACAAAATTTAGCAACAACACTAAAAAATTATAGACACGATATTATACCAATTGGGTTTGGATTTGGAGAAATAAACATCAAAAAAGGAAAAATTGTCTTAATGCATAAATTTGGCTATAAATATCAAAATGAATATAACGCTATGACATCAGCGGTCTCTTTACACAATGATTTAGTCCTACAAGGTCATTATCATAGTCCATTTAGTATTGAAAATAAAAAATCTAATTATATTGTTAATATTCCATCGTTAAGTGACATGAGAAATTTAAATGCTGAACCATTACCTAGCGCTATTAAATTTGAAATACAATTTCATAAGAATTTTTATTCACAAATTAATTTTAGTAAATTATTAATAGATAATAATACTGTAGTTGTTGACGAAAATTGTAAATGCATAAAATTAAAAACTAAAAATTCAGGCAAGAAATTTTTCTAATATATCATTGATATATTTTTTTATTATTTATTGAATATATAGGCTTAATAACAGTTTTATTGTTTTGATACAAAAAAGGAACTATTATTAAAGCTCCAAATATTTTCATAAGATATAATTTATACCCAATTTTTTATTATTATAACCTTTTATACAATGTTATTTTTATATAAAGTTTATATCCACTATCTCACTAATTGGAATTAATTTATTATCCATAGTTATTAAATGAGTAGCATTTTTACCAATAACACGACAATCAATCTGTTCATTTTTTAGTTGTATTCGCACATCTGCTTTATATACATATTTTGTTGAACTAAATATTTTATTTATTTTTTGATTTACATTTAAGCTTGAATCTAATTTTTTATTGTTATCCTTATTATCAAATGGTTTTTCTAATCTATCATTACTAGCCGAATAATAAACATTCGCATTATTATCTATTCCTTTTTCAATTTTATTAGCAAAAATTCCTGGTAATTTTTTATCCATATCTTTCACCTCATTTAAATATATGCTATTAAATTAATTAATAAACTATTTATTATGCATTAAGTGTTCTACAAAATAAGAAATAAAGCCACCAATAATTATAAAAATAAAACCATATAAATATAATTTAAAGTTTAGCGTAATTTCATAAATATCAGTTATTAATATATAAATTGATGATAAAATTAATCCCAAAATAACACAGTAAGTTTCAATTTGATACTTTTTAAAACAGATATTTATAATTTTAGACATGATTATTACACCAATTAACATTCCAATACCAAAGGGGATAAAAAACTTAATGGTTTCAACTAAAGATAATATGTTAAAAATTTGACTAAAACGCAATATTACTAAATCATAATATCCAATAAGCATCAATAATGCTGTCCCGCTAATTCCTGGTACTATCATGGCAAACGATTCTAGAAAACCTATATATATTAACGTTAAAAAATTTGCTTCCGTTTTGATTATATGTTCAGGATTAAAAGAATTTAGCATTAAAATAATTACAAAGGAAACAATGATAAAAAATATATTACTTAATTTTTTGACATTTATTTGGCTTTCGCTATACAATTTTGGTATACCACCTATAATTAATCCGATGAAAAAACACATTGTAACAAAGTAGTGATTGTTTAACAAAAATATTACCAAATTGCTAAACAAACCAATAGAGAGAATAAGACCTATTCCAATGTAAAATAACAGATTCATATTATCTTTAAGATTTTTTGTAAAATTACTAATCGCATATATACATTTATCATATATACCCAAGGTTATTGCTAGCATTGCACCACTAACTCCAGGGATTATCTTCCCTAACCCAACAACCATTCCTTTAAAAATTAAAATTATTTTTGCTTTCATCATATCAATCCTCATATAATTATATGTAATATTAATTAATATTATAATTATCCTATATTGTGGTTAAATTTAAACTATGTTACAATAAATATAGAAAGAGGTATGATAATGAAGCATTATGATGTAGTAATTGTAGGGGCAGGTCCTGCAGGTCTATTTGCAGCTTATGAGTTATCTACAAAACAAAAAGATTTAAAAGTTTTACTACTTGACAAAGGTCTTTTAGCTACAAAAAGAGCCTGTCCAATGAACAAAAATAAAACAGCATGCACTAACTGTAATCCTTGTCAGATATTATCAGGATTTGGTGGTGCTGGAACCTTTTCAGATGGTAAATTAAATTTTATACCTAAAATTGGAAAATCTGATTTATTCAAATATATGTCTAGTGATGAGGCTTATCAATTAATTGATGACACTGAACAAATTTTTAATAAATTTAACATGGACAGTAAAACCTATCCAAGTAATTTAGAGGATGCCGAAAAAATTAAGAAGAAGATTGCGCTTACAGGAGCAAGACTATTATTAATAAAGCAAAAACATTTGGGTAGTGATAAGTTGCCAAGCCATATCATTAAATTTTCTGAATTTCTCCAAAATAATGGTGTTGAACTATTAGAAAACGCTAATGTAATTGATATTTCAAGCAATAATGATGATAATATAATTACATATAAAATTGGAAAAAAGGAAGAAATAATAAGCGCAAAAAATGTTATTGTAGCACCAGGTCGGACTGGAGCAAAATGGGTACAGGAACTAGCAGATAAATATCAAATACCTTATATTTCACAAAGTATTGAAATTGGTGTAAGAGTCGAGGTTAGAAAAGAGATTATGGAAGACTTATGTAATATTATTTATGATCCTACCATTTTCATTAAGACTCCAACTTATAATGATGAAATTAGAACATTTTGTACAAATCCACAAGGATTTGTAGCCAAAGAAAATTACTATGGCTATATTTGTGTTAATGGTCATGCTTTAAAAGAAAAAAAATCTAATAATACTAATTTTGCTTTCATTTCTAAGGTGACGTTAACTCAGCCTGTTACTAATACACGTGAATATGGTGAATCAATTGCTAGAATTGCAAATGTTCTAGGAGATGGAAAACCAATTATTCAAACTTTAAAAGATTTAAAATCTGGGCATCGATCAGAATGGCATCGTATAAATAAAGGTTTTATTGAACCAACCTTAAAGGATTGTGTAGCTGGTGATTTGGCTTTGGTTCTCCCATACCGAATTATAACAAATATTTTAGAAGGCTTAGATAAATTAAATGAAATTGTCCCAGGAATAAACAATGACGAAACATTACTATATGGTCCAGAAATAAAATTTTTTAGTAATGAAATTACTACAAATAATCATTTTAAACTAGATAACTATAATATATATTTCATTGGAGATGGGGCCGGTAAAGCAGGAAATATTGTAGCTGCTGCAGCTACTGGTTTAGTGGCCGCTAGAGATATTTTAGAAAATAAAAAAGCGTAAGCGCTTTTTTTTAAACAAATATCAAAAAGTAGATGCTAAAGAATGATGATTAGCAATGATATAAACTTTGTTTTATTTATCAAACTAGTTTAAGTTCATTTTTATTTGCTTTTTTTCTTTTGAATACCATAAGAAATCTTAGTCATTAATTTTCTAGGAATTAATCTTGTAACAAAAACTCCCAATTTAATCTTAATTCCAGGTATAATATGTAATTTCCTTTTAAACATTTTATCAATAGCATATTTTGCGACTTCATTACTAGACATTGATTTTAAATTAAATTCAACACCTGCAATTTTATTAAAGTTAGTATCTACAGGACCTGGACATAGAACCCCTATATATACATTACTATTTTCTCTTCTCAATTCCTCATTTATAGCTTCTGTAAGATGTAAAACATAAGCTTTAGTAGCATAATAAGTTGCCATTAATGGACCTGATAAAAAAGCAGCTGACGAGGCTACATTCAGAATATACCCTCGATTTTTATCTTTGAAATCTTTCAAAAATAATTTAGTTAAAGTATGCATACCCTTGATATTAGTATCAATCATATCCATTTCTTTATCTATTTTAGTATCTTCAAATTTTCCAAATAAACCAAATCCAGCATTATTAACAACGATTTCAATATCCTCTTTTTTTACCTTATTATATAACTTCATACAATTAAATGTAGTAGAAATATCTGTATCTATAATTTCAACATTACCACTTAATCCTTTAGCTACTTTTTCCAACTTTTTTCTATTTCTTGCTACTATTATGACATCATAACCCATATCACTAAGAATAAGAGCCATATCCTTTCCAATTCCTGAACTTGCACCAGTAATTAATGCTTTCATATTATCCTCTCACTTTCAATAAGACATAATTATAATACGTATAATACTTATAATTGCTAATATTAGCAGAACAATTAAAGCTATTAAAGTTGTCTTTATATTCCTTGTCGTTTGCGCAATTATTTCTTTTTTTGCTAAAACCAATTGTGTGTAGTTATCGGGAATAGAACTATGACAATAATCGCAGATATTACTATTAACTTTAGCCCCGCAATTTGGACATATATAAATATTATCATTGGAAAAAATGAATTCTAAACTATAAATATTTGAGTAAACATTAAATTTAGAACCTTTTATAACTTGTTTTCTGTCATTTATTATATAATCCCTAAATTGTGTAAATAATCTACATTTAATGATAATTAAATTGTTTTGCTCTTCTATAGAAGTTATCTCTATATTAGAAATATAAATATTTTTTATAATATTTTTCTGCTTATTCTGCTTTAGGATTTGAAGTTGCATATCATACATATTATATAATTCGTCTGTTAAATAATCCCTAACTTTGATTAAATCTAAGTTCATCCACGCTTTTTGAACATCTTTAAATATTAATATAATTTTATTCTCAAGCCGACGGTTTAATTTATGTTGTAATAAGTTGTCCTTTGAAAAATATTTAGTCTTTTTTAATATCGATTTTATAAATATAATTATAATTATTATAATAAAAATACTACAGAAAATATACAAAATGGTGCTTAATACAGGATGATCAGATGTAAAATCAGTATATGGTAAAATGAAATTACTACCACTTGATGATTCTGATGAGCCGATTGATGAATCTGCCCAACCACTCGATGATCCTGAAGATCCACTTGGTGAATCATAATCTATATCAAATCCGGAATCAGCGTTGATATTAGATATTTGCAAAAACAAGCATAACCATAAAACAAGAATCAATCCCCAATTAAATTTACATTTCATTATTTCCACCAATATTATTGTATCATATATTACTAATATATAGTTCATCAAATGAATATTTTTTATTTATTAACTATTTTTAATAATAAATTTATTAATACTATATATAAAAAAAAGAATGAATTAAAATTCATTCGCCACCCTAACGGGTGCTTTTTATTTAT
>CAMSCJ010000009.1 GCA_947056845.1 uncultured Mycoplasmatota bacterium | reverse complement strand
CATTTGTTTGTAAATAACTTTTTGTTAATTTTTTCAAGTAATTAATTTTTAGAAACCTAGTAAATAAAAAATATTAAAATCAAATGCGAAATTAATATTCTTATTTATCCAATTATTCTATTTTTTATATGCCTCAAAATAATTAATACCATATAACTTGTGAATAGCCTCTGTCCCTAAAACGACACATCTTTTATCCTGTAAACCTAAATTATCAATTAAAGTTTGTAAAGTATAACCGTTCTTTTCTAAATTTTCTGTATCTATTTCCATAAATGCAGGTATTTTTTTAAAACAATCGATATCAAAATCAATACAGTTATCACCAGACCTCAATTCATAAGAAATTCTTCTTGCAAATATATCAGTTAACATTTTTTCATTATAACGACAACTAATAAAATCAATAAAACGATCTGATTGTGGCAAATGAAACTTTATATGCCTTTTTTTATCCTCGTCATTTTGATTTATATGTAATGTAACTTTAGTATATCCATCCTCTTCAGTTACGCGCAATAATTGATTTAAATCATCTGAGGTACCATTATCAAAAGTCATAATATGTCTAGTATAATCAGCAACTTTTCTTGCCCCTAACTGTTTCATTACTATATCAATTTTTAATAAATCATCGTCTGTTAAATCCAATATTTTAACTTCTTTTTCTTTCTCACCCATCATAATCAATCACCACTTATTATTATATAATAATTACTTAACTATCACAATCCTATTTAACATTAAATCTAACAATTAATTGACATCCAAAAAATAAAGATATATTTATTTTTTTTTATAATTAATGTATAATTATAATAGGTGGTAATAGATGAAAAAGAAAAAAAACAATGATTTTAATAAAGATGCAGAATTTCAAGATATCATGAGTCGTAATGACAAGAAAAAATTAAAAAAATTTTTATTTGAAGAAGATAATGATGAAAATAACGATGAAAAAGATATTGATTTAATTAATAAAAAATTTGATGAAGAATTAACCAAAGTTAAACATCATGAAAAAAACAATATTGAAAAACAAGAAAAACAATTTAAAGAGAAAACGTCAAATATTGGTCTTAAAATTTTTTCATCTATAAGTTTTATTTTAAGTTGTGCTTATTTAATTTTTACAATTATTTTTTGCCAAAATCAAGTCAATAACACATATTTAATTATAAATGCCTCAATCATTACCTTTATGACACTATTATTTATGACCTCAACAATAATTAATAAAAGTATATTTGGGATATTAGCAAGTATTACAATATCATTATTCCTAATTTTTAACTTTTTGGTAATCAATAATCTTATTGAATTGCCAACACAAGAATTATTAGAAAATTTTCAAAATAAAACCATATCTGAAGCTTTAAAATGGGCAAAAGAAAATAATATCGAGGTAAATCAAATTTATGAATATAGTGATAATATTGATGAGTATCACATTATTACTCAAGATGTTTACCCTAATACCCTTTTAAAAAATGTTAAAGAAATAACCTTTACAGTTTCTTATGGACCAAATTATGAAAAAATAATTTCGTTACCAAATATGGTTGGTTGGAACATTGATGACGCTATAAATACGATTAATAACAATTTTTTAAACAATGTCAGTATTGAATATGAAATTAATAATGACAAAGAAAAAGATATTATTTTAGAACAAAATATTAGTGGTCAAGTTAGACGAAATGATGAATTAAAATTAAAAGTTTCATTAGGAAGTGAAGAAAATCTTGAACCAGTTGAGATGATTGATTTATACAATAAAAGTTTGCTTGAAGCAACACTTTGGTTGAAAAGACATGGCATCAAATATGAAATAATATATGTATTTTCTAATGAAGTAGCTAAAAACTATATTGCCGATCAAGAAACAGAAGTTGGAACTACCATTGATCCTAAAAATGACAAAGTAAAAATTATTGTATCTAAAGGTAAAAAAATAGTTGTTCCAGATTTAACAAAAATGACAGTTGATGAAGTAACAGAATGGATAATAAATAATAACTTAAAAGTTAGTTTTGAAACAAAATATAATTCAACAATTGAAATTGGCAAAATTATTGAGGCTGATTATAAAGAAAATGCCGAAATTGAAGCTGGAACACTAATTACTATTACAACATCGAAAGGTGCTCTAAAAATGCCAGAATTTAATAACATAGCAGATTTTAGGAATTGGGCCAACGATACTGGTATTGAATATCGCGAAGAATATGAATTTAATAACGAAGTTAATAAAGGCGAAATTATTAAAACAATTCCGGAAAAAGACGCAGTTATAAATTATAGTGATACGTTAGTTATTTATATATCTTATGGCAAACCAGTAACTATTCCATCATTTATAGGTAAACATAAAGACGAAATATCATCAATATGTTCAAATGTTGGATTAAATTGTACTTTTTATTATAATGGCTATTCTGATACACCAGTAAATATTGCTCAAAACCAAAATAAAAATGCTGGTAATGAGGTTGTCGCTGGTACATATATAAGCATTGGTTTAAGTAGTGGCCCTGCACCAGTTACTCCCAAACCACCAACCTGTAATAAAAATGAGACAACTCAAATTTGGATTACACCAGGAAATGATGGTAATCAAACAAAATCCAATATTTTGAAAGCCTATCCAAATATAAAATGGAATTTTAATTTAGTTGATAATTGTAGTAATGGTGATGCTGGTGCTGGTGTTGTATGTAACGCTAGTGAAATAGACGGTAAAAATTTAAATTATTGTGATACCTATACTGTTACAATCGTTAAATAAAAATTAAAAATATCTAAAGAGGAACTGTATACTGAACTAGTCAAGTAAAAATAGACAGTTTATAAAACAATTCTTTAAAACCCCGATTCAAATTTATATTGAATTGGGGTTTTATAATTTAATGCTTATGAAGACCTTTCGTGATTATAATAATAAACATATTCTTCAATTAATGTTGGAATATTGTCATAATAATGTTGACAAAAGAACCATTTTGATATAAAATAAACCCCAATATTTGAAAGGACAATAATATTATGAATGAAGCATTATTATATTCTTTAATGAAAAACCAAGCATTTGCAAAATCTTATTTTGAACTGTTCAATATCAAAAAGGATTTTTGTAAAAAGCACCTTGAAGAATTATACTTACAAAAATTTAGCATTGGTGAAATAAGTAATTTTATGAATGGATTAGCACATGTATACCCTGTTAGTGAAAGCTGTTTTGATAGTGCTACTAAGCATGCTAAAAATTACGTAGACAAAGAAACTGATATTAGTATTTTTGAGTCTGCTTTAGTTTATCTTTTAATAACTGGTAAATTAAATTCTAAGAATGCAAAAAAATTGGGTTACGATATAGAAGATTTAAATAATCTTTTAAAGCGTTATCACATGAATGTTTCTTTACAAGACCCATCAATAAAAAATGAACTTTCAAGATTGTTTTTAGAATTTATGTTTGTAAACAACTTTCAACCTGAAAATTATGCCAATATTTTAGAATTAATACAATCTGTTCCAAATTCATTATCCCAATATCTAACAAATTATGAACAATTTTTACTATCTAAGCAAGTATCATATACAGATTTAGAAAATTATAAAATTAATGGTGCACATGGTTATATGGATAAAGATGAAGGAATTATTGTTCCAAAAAGCCTTGAGGCGGATGAATATTTTAGAAAAAAACAAGAAAAAGTTCCAGATAAACAGATACCTAGATATATTTATCCTACTATTACAGATTTTAACTCAATCATATTCTATTATGATTGGTCAAAAATTACAAATTTAGAATTATTAAAACAAGTTATTACATCAAGTTTCTATTTTCAGTTTAAAAATTATTATATAGGATTTATAGCAAATAAAGATGATGAAAATTTAAAAGAAAAAGTAAGTATAATTTCGGATATATTGAAAGGAATTAATATTATTTCTTCTCAAGAACATACACTTGCTTATGATACAATTAGTGATATAAATAAAGAATTTTATTTGATTAAAAAACGATAGAAAAAATCGCAGAAATGTGATTTTTTTGTAGTGAAAATTTTAAGTTTACAATTATTAAATTAATCATTACTAAAATTGCTACATACTTCATGCTTCATAATAAGAGTAATACTAACCTTATTATAGCGGAGACTTTAGCGTCTATGCAATCATTCTCGCCCATAAATATATATTTCAATACTATGCAATAGTATTTTTAAATTTAAATATTTTCAATTTATAATTTTTATTATCAATTTATTGCTTTTGAATGCAAAAATATAAGAATTTATAAAAAGATAAGTGAATGCCTTCCAAAAACCAAATCGTATAGATAAATAAAGATTATAACGTCATTTAAAAACTTATAAATAGATACTTAAAAAATAATATATTTTTATTAAAAAAAACAAACAGAAACATTCTGTTTGTTAAAAAGTATTTATTTAACAACTAACTCTATACGATTTCCTTTATTATAATTAATTGCAAAACTATATTTTTTACCATCTATTGTTGCAGTAACTGAATCTAATTTTCTACCTAATTTTTCAGTAAATTCTGCAATATCCGTGATATTAGATTTGGTCGTTATATAAATTACATATTCACCAGTTGGTATATTAGAAATATCAATTGTGTTATCATACCAAGCTCTAGTCTTATCCAAATTATCATCGGTTGGTAAAACAGCTGGATATAAACCATTTGTAATACTACCTAAATCATAAGTAAAAGTTTGATATGTTTCTTTATTCTCAAAAATTATTTTTCTTTCTACGTTAGCATCTTTATTTAAATCAGAACCATAAGAATATGACAAACCTTTAAGATGTAATTTATTATCAACAAACTCAAAAGCACGATATGTATCATACTGATTATACATATAAGAACTATTCTTATTTGCTAAAGTATTATTACGAACATTTAACTCAATTGCACCCGTTTTATCATTAAAATTACGGTATATAATTACACTTTTATCTCCAATAAACCCAGTAGCTTGTTCCTTATACAATTTATTACTTACAACAGATAGTGAATAATATTTATCAGTTTGTGCTAAAACATACATTTTATAATTACCAGCTGAAATTTTATTTAAATCAAACTTATATTCAAACCATGAATAAGTATAATCTAAATTATCAGAATTATAAGGTACACGCGTAATTAAATTTTTATCAGTAATTCTTGAAGCATTCAGAGATATAATTTTTCCAGTATCAACATTCTCTAATAAAACATCATATTTTATATCATTTGATAAATTATTGTTAATACCATTAATTGTACTATAACCTCTTAGTGATAAATGACCATCTATTTCCTTCAAATAATCCATATAGAATAAAGAATCTTTTTTTGTTTTTGTTTTATCAAGATTATCTAGAATATTATCATTAGTTATATCAGTTCCACCACTAGTATTAAGCTCAACAGATACTTTAACTGTCTTACTAACATTAAAATTGCTATTATCTTTAACTGTATAAGTTACACTATATTCGCCAGGTGTATCAAGACGTGCATTAGTTTCATACTTAATTTTTGATGTAATATCGCCATCTTCTTTATCAGTAGCCTTTACACCACTCATAAAATCAACTTTATCCCCAACTTTAACATTTATGTCCTTAGCTGAAATTACAGGTTGACTATTGGCAACATATAAATCCGCTTCCTTAACATATCCATAACTATATTTACGATCATATCTATCAATAACGATATTTTTATTTTCATCTAAACCAATTTCTGTATAAACCTTGTACCACCAACCATCATTATTTTTAAATTTATCTAAAACAATTAGTGGAATATTAGAAACTACTTCATAATCATTATTAACATTATAAATTATTTTAGACTGACTATTTGGTTCAGCATATATAAATATATCATTACTTTTCATTTTTATTCCTAAAGTATTATATAAATAATCAGCTCGACCATACGAGCTATCTGTAAAAAAGTATGCTTGTGCAGCCTTTTCACCCCAATAAGGATCAGTCGCATACATGACATTCATACCACTACCCTTATTTCCATAATGACTACCATGATAATATTTATGATTTGGATTATTATAATTTTCTCCAGTCAATCTAGCATGTTCATAAATAGCTTCACTAACAGTTTTATAAGTAGTAGCACAAGTAAATGGACAACTATCATAAGCACTATGTCCAAATAAGTTATTTTTCGCAAACGCAATAGCACTCGTACCTGTTGCACTCTCATTTATAGCGGCTGAAAAAGTAAGCAAAGCATTAACTCCATACGTTTCCTGACTAGCAATAAAACTTGCTCCCCCGCCTACCATTAATGAAATTCCATTTCTATTAATTCCACCAATAAAATTGCCATTATCATCAACATATCTTACTGATGCGTCTGGTTTAGAAGTATAACCTTTTTGTGTAATAAAATAATTTAAATCATCAGCAGTATAAGCTGTTTGGGAACGATTTGGTAAATACAAATAATAAGCATAAAAAGGATTATCTTTATTAACAGCCTTGCTATAATTATCAGATTTATAATCATCTAACATTTTAATAATATCATCATAAAAATAATTACCATCAAAACTATAATAATTTTTATATGGCGTCAAAAAACTTGGAGATGGGCCTAAATTTGTGAAAGTTGAACTTTCAACACCAGATGTATTATACGCGAAATAATGTAATAGATTACCTGTTGCCTCCCAATTTTGATAATATGTTTTTAAATCAACATCAACATCCTCAGAAATACCAGCATCAACATTAGCAATCCAACCGTAAGAACCATTATAATTTATCTTATACCAAGTATAACCATCACTAACCACTTTCTCTGTATAAGAAAATATCTGACCTGCTACAACATACCCAATTTTATTACCATTTGAACTAGCACTTTCTCTAACATTCAAGGCATCATGAATATTTTCAGTAATTCGTAAATTATTGGAATATAATTGAACGATTGGAACTATATTTAAATAACCTGCATCGACCCACCCCGTAAAACCACTTATCTTCAATTTAACACGATTGGTATTTGGATCATAATCAATAAAAGCAGCATCTAATCCATAAGATGTATGAACCGATGTATAAAAATCATTATAAGATTTAGTTGGTTCTTGGTATAATCTAGCAACACTACCAGGAATAAACTTGACCATAGCGTATTTAGCGTTAATCACTTTGCCATCTTTATATATAACAGCTACACTATCTGAGGTAGAATTATGCTCATTCATTTTTTTCTTTGCTTCATTATAATCTGTATATTTTCCTAATTGTTCAATATCACCTTTTTTATTTAATACAGAAACAGTATATTCAACACCCTCTGCCTTTACATTAAAATTAACAGGAAATAAATAACAAAACAAAATATTAATTACTAAAATAAAATTTAATATTTTTTTCATAAAATTTCCTCCTATTATAATCTAATAAATTATACCATAAAAACTGACAAAATTCAACAAACAATATATAAAAAAAGGAAACTGTAACACTACAGGTTTCCTCTGTATTAAATAATTAATACATTAAATTATATGAAATAAAATAATTAATATGAATAATTGACAAAAATAAATAAAAAATATAAAATTAACATGAAAGGGTGTTAGTTAATGATTAAATATATACCAAATATTTTAACTTCAATTCGCATTATAAGTATTCCATTCATTGTCACTTTCTTTACACTAAATCGAATTGATTTAACCATTATCGTAGCTATTTTTGCAGCTATCACAGACTATTTTGATGGACTGATAGCTAGAAAATTTAATGTTAAAAGTGAATTCGGAGCTAAATTAGATGCGGTTAGTGATAAATTTTTCGCTATTGGTCTATTAATTGCTCTATCAATAAAATACCCAATCTTGTTAATTAGTCTATGTTTTGAACTAATTATATCTATAATAAATTTATATATTTACTATAAAACAAAAAAAACAAAATCACTTTTCATTGGAAAAATCAAAACTTGGTCCCTCTTTTTAACTGTTATTTTAGGTTTTATCGCATATTTTAATTATAAATTTATTATAATAATGAATATATTTTTAGTTATAACGATAATACTTCAAATTATCAGTATTATTTGTTACATAAAAAGATTGACTAAAACTAATAAATTATTAAAAAACTAGGATTTATAATGTGAACCCTAGTTTTTATTTAACTTATTTAAGCTATCAATAGCTTCCTTAAAACTACTAACAATTTTTTCACTCACATCTTTAACTGACTGTTCAGCATCATCAAATGAAAAACTTTTAAATTCTCGGCACATATCACTATCATTTACTGCATCACCAATAGTATATATATCCTCTTTATTTAAATTATAATTATCAATCAAAAAATTTATAGCAGTTGCTTTAGATGCACTTTTTTTTCTAATATTAACATGATATTCACTTAAATATGCATAAACATCATCAAATTGTTCATTTATCTTTTCTACTAATTCACTAGCAGCATCCCTATTAACAAATTTACCAGCAATTGAATTAATTTGACTAGAATACTCATCTTTATTACTTTCTAATAATATTTCTATAATATTTTTTTCACTTTCTAATAATCTATATACAGATTTCAATGTTTCTTTATTAATACTACATGAAAAAATATTATTATTTGTATCATCATAAATATTCATTCCATCATTACAAATTAAATAACTATACATAATATTAGAATCTTTAATTACTTCACTTAGTCTATCAAAACTCCTACCTGTTGCAATAATAAACATATTGCCGTTTTTGACAAATCTATTCACAATATCAATATTATTTAAATAATTATCATCAAAAAATGTTTTATCAAAATCACTAACTAATACTTTCATTCTTCACTTTTTCCTTACTTATTTTTAAATTAGTATCCATTAAATCATTAATATTAATGATACCATCTTCTAAAGCCTCTAACAGCTGATATTCCTTATTCCCATTAATAATAATAACACTATCTAATGATGAACAAGTAATATAATAAATATAATCATTATCATACCCTAATTCAAGATAATTATCAAGACATACCTCAGATATATCAAATAAATCAGTTTTGCCGTCAATATTTCCTAAATATATTTCATCAAAATATTTACTTTTATATCTTTTATTTATTTTACCTATATCAACATTATTGAAATTATCATAAATTAAAGCAATTTTATCATATTTAAACAAATAATCTTGATTATTTATTTGATAATTAATATTATCCAAACCATCTATTAAATAAAATAAAATTGAAGCATTCTTCTCTAAGTCTTTATAATTAACACGCTCTGTTTTATAATTTATATATAAATTATTTTCTATAATATCAAAGGTAAATTCACTTTTATCATAATTTAATAAATAAATTATTTTCTCGAGCTGTTTGCTATTATTTATAGATGTATTCCTAAATTTTTCTAATGAATAATAACTACCATTAATGATAAATAACAGTAAAATACTAGATAGACAAATAAAAACAATTTTCATTTTATTAATCATCCATCTCACCTTTTGACCACGCAACTACTCTTAAGTTCCTCATACTTATCCCCAGAACTAACATCATAATAAACATCAAAATCAAATTCTTTTCCATCATATTGTATTTCTATTATAGTTAAATCTGGCGAAAAATATTTATCATCACCATCACAAAAAGGATTCATAACATTAACCTCAACGGCGCCAGCTTTTTCTAACACTTCTAACTTAATTTTAATGATTCCTTGATTATGACTTGTAACCATAGAAGAAATAGTCGGATTCATACTAGGATGTGCGATTGCATCAGTTACATAACTAACCGCACCAGCTTTAATTAGCTCTATTTGTGTATTATACAAATCTTCTTTTGTCTTTTTAATATTATTTAAAACAATTGGAACAGCAATCAAAGCAATGAGTCCTAAAATAACAATTACAGCCAATAATTCAACTAACGTAAAACCTTTATTTTTTGCCTTCATATAATTACCTCAATTCTATTATTATTTTACCATATTTCAAAAAAAAAATAAATACAAACAATAAAAACCCATTAAGGGTTTTTATCTACATCATATCTTCTAGCTTATCATTAGCTTTTTTTAGGGCTTTTTTTGCAGTTTTATCAACTGCTTTCATCATTGGCTTACTATATTTTTGATATGCTAAAACAGCTCCAGCGCCCACTGCCATAAGCGCGACATTTTTTCCTAATTTCATACTATCACCTCACAGCTAATCCAATATGATATCGTATATATATTATCATATATACACTATTATCATCACCAAAAAATCAATATTTATTCAACTAAATGTTCTAATAATGTCGTTTTTCGTATATACTCATTATTATTTGAAACAGCATATTTAAAAGCTTCCTCCTCACCAATTAAAATTAGTTTTCGCTTAGCTCTAGTTACTGCTGTATAAATAAGTTTTCGGTATAACATCCTTTTATAAAAATTACTTAAAATAACAACGGTAATAGGAAACTCACTACCTTGTGATTTATGAATACTTATAACATAACCATGACGGATTTGACCAAAATCCTTAGGAAAAAGCTTTACTATATTGCCATAAAAATCAACATAAATTTCCGTTTTTTTGCTTTCGCTTTCATGTTCATCAATAATTTTTTTTATAAAACCAATATCACCATTATATATATTTTCATCAGGCATATTAGTCAATTCTAAAACTTTATCATTTTCTCTATAAATAATATTACCGATTTTAATTTCTTTTTTAGAAATATTTGGTGGATTAAAAATAGCTTGTAATTCTATATTTAAACTATCAATGCCTACCTCCCCATAATACATAGGGGCCATAACTTGAAATTCTTGATGATCAATGCCCTTACTTAAGATTTGTTCACATAAATTGCGCAAATTTCTCTTAATACTACCACTAGAACAATTTAAAAAAGTATAATCATCTTTTGTTTCCAAAAAATTACTTAAGCAATTTTCTCTTATCTCATAAGCGAGGGAATTTATATAAGAATTTTCCTTTTGACGATATAATAATTCTAAATAAATAGTTGGAAAAACATTACTAATTATTAAATCCTTCAAAACCTGCCCTGGACCAACACTAGGCAATTGATTATAATCACCTACTAAAATTAATTTAATATCAGTAGTTAAACCTTTTAACAAGCTATTGAATATATTAATATCTAACATACTGACTTCATCAACAATAATTAACTTGCTATAATCCTTATTATATTCATTAATTCCAAAAGAATTATTATCTTTATTCCATTTTAAAAAGCGATGAATAGTCATAGCCGGAAAATGTGTTGCCTCACCAAGTCTTTTGCTAGCCCGACCAGTTGGAGCTAATAACGTAACATTTTCAAGCATTTTACTATTATCATAATTATTAAGCATTTGATATAAGTCAACAATAGCTTTAACAATTGTTGTTTTACCAGTTCCTGGTCCACCTGTAATAATAGTAATATTATTTTCTAAAGAAGTAATAATTGCCTCTTTTTGTTTTAAATCATAAGCTATATTATTTAGTATTTCCAATTCTTGCAATTTAATACTAGCATTTATATTTTTTGTTTTAACTTTTTTATTTAAAAACCGTAAAGTTTGACATATATTAATCTCAGCATCATACATATCTTTTAAATAATATTTTTCATTTTTAAAAACAATCTTATCATCGTATGATAAATCTAATAAATATGTTTTTAACAAATCAATATCTATTGGAAATTTAAGAAAGCCAAATAATTCTTCATACAATTCGTCCAATAAAAAATAACTATCACCACTATTAAATGTTAAATTGTTCATAATATATAAAATACACGCTTTTATTCTTTTTTCATCATCATACGGTAAATTCATACCTTTAGCTACCTCATCAACCTTTAAAAAAGAAATATCACTAATATCATCTATTATTTTAAAAATATCATTTTCGATTTGCATAATTGTATTATTTCGATATTTATTATAAATTACTAAACTATCACGCATTGAAAAACCCAATTCTGTTAGATAGACGATTGTTTTATGACTATCTTCATAATGAATTAAAGTCTCATAAATAAGTTGTCTCTTTTTTAAATTAAGTCCTTTAACCGTTAATAAACATTTAGGATCATTAATAATTAATTCTAATGTATTTTCACCAAGTTTTTCAACAATTTTATCAGCCATTTTAACACCAATACCAGGGAATAAATCACTAGACAAAAACGCGACAATTCCGTCTTTATCTTCTGGCTTTAATCTCTCATACTCTTTAACCTGATACTGTATCCCATACTTAGGATGTTCTACTACCTCTCCATAAAAGGCATACAATTCATTTTCATTTAACTGTTCAAAAAAACCCGTAAAAGTAATTGTTTTTCCAACAAAGTCTTCCATCAAAGCATCATTAGTTTCTTTAATTTTAAAAAGGCCGACAACATATCCTTTTTCAGTTGAAAAAATAGTCCTTTTATAATTTCCTTTAATAAAATTAGGCATTAATTCACCCTTTTCTATTTTCAATATAAATTGCTTATATTTATAAAAATATTATAGCATTCGTTTGTTAGTGTTACAACTGTTTTTATAAATTAATTCTTTAATAAAAAAAATTATATTAACTATAATTTTCTTCCACCTAAACCTTCTTCATAAATATTTTCATCGACCGTTTCTTCTAACCATGCATATTGAATTGGTCCAACGCCATTTTTCTGTCTCTCTTTATTCATTTCATCAATATATTGTTGATTTTTTATCTCATTAATTTTACATTCTTTAAAATAAGAATTGATACTACTACCAACCATTCCTACTACCAAAATACCAGTTGCTAAAAATAAAGCTATATTTTCTCTCCTTACTTTAACCCTTAATTTTATTAAGTCATCAAATTTTTTTATATATTTAGAACCAAGCTCAGCTTCATCAACTGACAATTCACTATGATAAATATTTTTGACAAATCCACGATTAAAATTAGGATTAGGCATCAAAACTTTAATTTTATCTTTTTTATTACTAAATATATACTCTATAAATTGCTTAGAATCATCCTCTATCTTTAAAGCCTCTGTAATCTTACAATCCTTTATGGCTACTTCTAGGGCATGGTAAATCTGTTCTTTCTTAAAAAGGTCAGATGTAGGAATCCCATTTTCAATTTTTTTTGCAGTAGGATCAATATCAGCCCCAATAAATTTATATATATCCATATTCCCCATCATTCATCAACTCCACTATAAAAAATATAGCATGTAAATATTTAAATGTCAACCAACTAATCTTTAATTTTTAAAGATGCAATACAATATGGATAAGAAACATCTGTAATAATTACTGTCACCTCGGTATTAATTAATGATTCAACCCCTAATGCTTTAATTAAAAGATAATTTCCTGTATGTCCAATTAAATAAGGCTCATGATACACCTCTGGAATAAATAAAACCTCTTGATTTCTAAACTTTTCCATATAACAAATTTCTAATTGCTTTGATAAATTTAGCAAGCTTTTTACCCTTTCTTTTTTAACAACTTCGCTTACTTGATTAGACATAGCTTCGGCCTTTGTTCCCTTTCGAACTGAATAAGGAAAAACATGAATTTTTGAAAAATTAATTGTTTTTATATTATTATATGTAGTCTCAAAATCGGAATTTGTCTCACCAGGAAATCCCACAATAACATCCGTAGTAAGTGATATATTAGGTCTAATTTTCCTAATTTTTAAAACCTTATTCATAAAATAATTCATGTCATATTTTCGGTTCATACCCCTAAGCGTTTTATCACACCCTGATTGAAGAGGAATATGCAAATGATCAACAATAATTTTACTTGAATTTATAATATCTAAAACTTTATCATCTAATTCAGTTATTTCAATTGAGGAAATTCTCAAGCGTTCTAAATTTTTGATTTGAACAATTTCCTTTAATAAGTCCGCAAAATCATAATTTTCTAAATCACTACCATAATGGCCAGTATGAATACCCGTTAATACTATCTCTCGATGTCCACTAAGTACCAAAGAACTAATTTCATCTAAAACATCTTGTCTTCCTTTACTTCTAACATCACCTCTCGTATAAGGAATTATACAATAAGAACAAAAATTATTACATCCATCTTGAATTTTAACAAACGCTCTAGTTTGCTTTACATTGTCAAGTTTCATGCATTCAAAATCAACTTTATTCAAATCATAAATATCTATAATTTGTTTTTTAGTTCTTTGATATTCATAAATATAATCAACAATCTTACTTTTATTTTTATTTCCTAATATAATCCCAACATTTGGTAATTTTGAAACAAGATTACTTTCAACCTGTGATAAACAACCAACAACAATTAATAAAGCCTGATTATTTTTTCGATAAGCTTGACGAATCATTTTTAAAGATTTATTACCAGCTGTATTAGTAACTGTACATGTATTTATTATATATATATCTACATTATCATCTTTTGATAATTCAATAAATCCAGCCTTCTTCAAATCATTTGCCATAACACTAGACTCATAAGTATTAACCTTACACCCTAATGTATAAATATAAAAACTCATTTTACACCTCCAAAAAAATAGACCTAAGGCCTATTCTAAATTTTTTCTAAACTCTTTTAAAGCACTTAAAAATGCGTCATCCTTTTTTATTTGTTCTGTAAGTGGTTCTAAATTTAAAGTTGCTTCTAACTCATAAGTATTACTCTTTTCAGGTTTAACTACCATATCCTTAAAATTAGGAACTTTTGGATAATCAAATTCAGCTGTTTGCCTTCCAAATACTGGTGAAATAAAATCTGTTGTCACAAACTTTTTAGAAGGAGTACGATTTTCCTCTTTACTAGCATCAATACTAATAGTATCATTTACATTATCTATTAAATCAACATAGCTATCAGTTAAACTCTTATCAGTATTTTCTAAAATAGTAGGCTCATTTTCAAATCTTGTATCATTTAATACTTTAGGATTAGTTAAATCATTTTTGCGTTCCAATAATTCTTTATAACTAATAATTGATTTTTCTTCTTGTTCCTGCTCAAAAATAGCGACTGCATCTTTATCCTTCTGTTCTTCTAAATCTTGTTGCATTTTTTCTAACATTAATTCTAATTCTGACTTTGGTTCAGATTGGACAACTTCTTTATCAATTACATCTTCACCTTTTGTACTATCTTTAGTTATTAAATTAGAAGTATTTTTATCTTGAGCAATATCATTAGAAACAACTTTATCCTCATTAAGTATTTTCTCAATTGCCACTTTACCATCTATATTAGAAATCTTTTCTGCTATCTTTTCTTCCTCAATTTTTTTTAAAGAAGCATTAGCCTCTTCCACTTTAGCTAAAATTTCTGAACTATCACTACTAACCTCATCATCAACTTTAGTAAAATCAACTTCTTCTTCTAATAATTTAATAAATTTTTTATGATGTAAGTACATAAATAATAAAATAACACCAACTATTAAAAAAACAATAATACCATAAAATAATGAATCATTACTAACTACCATATTAATAATATTGCCCATAAAACATCACTCCATAAATTCATAATTAATAATACTAAGTAAAAATAATGGTACAGTTTCAACTCGCATTATTCTATTCCCTAGCGTTACTTGATAAAAATCATGATTAACTAAATAAGTCTCCTCTTTTTCTGAAAGACCACCTTCAGGACCTATCACTAATAACAGTTTATCACAATAAATTTGTTTTTGCAAAAATAATTTGACACTATTGACATCTTTTTTTGTCGAGCAAACAATTTTTTGCCCATCAAAATCAATTAAATCTTTTAAACTTTTGACATTAGTAACAACAGGTATATCCACTCTTTTTGATTGTTCACTAGCCTCTTTGCAAATCTTTTGCCAACGCTTTATTTTATTTTGTTCCTTATCATCTGTCAATTTAATAATACTTCGTTCTGCTATAAAAGGTATAATTTTTTTAACACCTAGTTCTGTACTTTTTTGAAGAATAAAATCCATTTTTTGTTCTTTTACTAATGGTATAGCCAAAACTATCTCTACATCTTTTTTTACAATATTTTCTAATTTTTTAACTATTATAATTTTAATATCATCATTTACATTATTCAAGCTACAAATATACACATCATTCTGATGAACAACTTCAATTAAATCGCCATCTACCATTCGCATAACCGTTTTTATATGAAATAAATCATCAGAATTTAAAACAAAACTGTTACTATTTTTAGCTTGCGCAAAATATCGTTGCATAAAACCCTAACTTAATAAAAAATCAGTTAAATAATCAAAAAGCATTGTAAAAAAATCAATAATACGGTAAAAAAGACTTTTAAATCTATTTGTTTTAGCTTTAGATGTATCTATCTCTAAAATAAATTCCCCATTAGGATATTTTGTAATATTAATTACAACATTATAACGACGATATTTTCTAATTAAAACATCTACATCATATTCATTTATATCACCATAATAAAACACTTTAGCTTTATTAAAGTAAATAGTATCATTAATAAAGGTGTGGAAATGTGCCTTACAATCACTTATTTCACATAGAGTATAATCTATCTTTTTCTTTTTATTCTTTTTCTTTATCTTTTTAATTTTAATTCGTTTTGTAGGCTTATATTTATCAGACTTTGCATATTCAATAGTTTGATTAATATTTAACATTAAATAATGTCCGATTTGTGTATTATTTTGAATAGCAGATATTAAATCCTTATCAACAATTCCTAGTGTAAAAACATTGCCTTTAAAATTAGAAATAACTTTTAATAAATCATGTTTCAAAAAATCACCCCACTATATCATTAATGACAAAACTAGCACATAATAACCCAGCAACTGATGGAACCAAACAATTAGAACCCAACTTTTTAGTCTCACTTTTAAGCAATGGCTCATCACTAGATACCACCATAACTTTTCCGCTTATATTCTCATCTCTAACCATTCGCCTTAAAATACCCGCAATAGGATCATAACTAGTTTTTCTTATATCCATAATTTTTAAGCGTCCTGGATCCATTTTATTTCCAGTTCCCATTGAAGAAATCAATTTAATTTTTCTAAATTTTGACTGTCTAATTAATTCCTTCTTAACTTCTATTGTATCACAAGCATCAACAATATAGTCAATATCTTCGCTAAATAATTCATTTATATTTTCTTTAGTAATAAATTTGGTAATTTTTTTAACTTTACAAGTGGGATTTATTTCAAAAATTCTCTTCTCCCAAACATCTGTTTTTAATAAACCTATATTATTTTGTAAAGACATAATCTGCCTATTTAAATTAGTTATATCAACAATATCATTATCAACAATAATAACTTTCCCTATACCATTTCTAACTAATGATTCAAGAGCAAAACTACCAACACCACCAAGACCTATAATAAGAACTGTAGTATTTTTTATTTTATTTAAATTATCTTGTCCTACTAATAACTCTAATCTAGAAAACTGATTCATAGCCTCACCAATTTAATTATAACATCTTTTGAACACAAAAAAAAGTCCAGAAGAAGGGACCCTTAACGATCAAAACCTAGTCTCCCAGGTGGGCATCACATTATCGGTTTTAGGAGCTTTGCATAAATGCAAATATTCAACACCACCGATAAATTAGATTCCCAATCGTTTCAATTAGTAGGTTTTTCTTAAATAGGTCTTCCTATCTCCTAGACAATTATATTATACCACAAATTATAAAAAATATACAGATAGATATTAAAACTTTACACATTTAAATAAAATCATTTTTTAATTCCTATCTTTTTCCCAAAAGTTAATATTTTATCTAAAGAATCAGTTCCAATAATACCTTCCTTAGAATTAGCAATATCAAACAAAACCTGTTTAAATGAGTTCATAGTATCTACTATCTCATCCGTCTTAGATGAATTAGTATTACGTATTTTCTCTAAATACCTATGATATATAACATAATTACTATATTTATTATACTCTTTTATTATAGGCGCTATTTGCGTATAGTCAATAAAGCCAATGGCCTCTAAATCCTCCTTTTTAGGAACTGAATAAATAGAACTATCATATAAATCAATCAATTCTTTAGGCATTTGCGAAATATGTTGAAATAAATAATCAAAATAAAACTTATCCTTACTATTTACATAAACCAAAATAAGTAATCTAACCCAATCTTTTCCTGGTTCTAATCCCTTTTCCCTTTTATAAACTGGCAATAACTTCCAACAATCATAAGATTTACACCTATCATCTTGATATATTCCATAATGCTTAATAAAATTATATATACCATACTGTTTAATAAAATCATAGATACCATTTATCATAAAAAACCTCCCTTTATAAATAAGTCAAAATTATTTATTATAATCATCTAAAAAATTAAATTCTTTCCCATCCTTATGATAAGAAATCATTGTATTCAAATTAACATTACAAGTCGATTTAAAAATATTTAAATCAATATTAGGATTTAGTTCTTTTAAGCATTCGATTAAATCCTTAATTTGTTTTCTTTTTCCTATACCCTTTTTAGTAACTGAACAAGCACAATCAATAAATTGCAAGTTATTATATTTAGCCCATGAAATAATATCTTTTTCAAAAATAAAATATAATGGTCTAATAAGCTCTAATCCTTCAAAATTATCACTTTTTAATTTTGGCATCATACTAGAAAACTGTCCATTAAAAATCATATTGAGCATTACGGTTTCAATAACATCGTTAAAATGATGGCCTAAAGCTATTTTATTACAACCTAATTCTTTAGCTTTACTATATAAATATCCCCTTCGCATTCTTGCACATAAATAGCATGGATTATCTTTAAAACTTTTTTTAGAAACTTCAAAAATATTACTTTCAAATAAATGAATATTTAAATTTAACAACTTTACATTTTCTAAAATCTTATTTAAGTTTTCTTCATTATAACCAGGATTCATAACAATAAATTCTAAGTCAAATTTAAATTGCCCATGCCTTTTTAATTCTTCCATACATTTAGCCAATAAAAAGGAATCTTTACCGCCACTAATACAAACTGCAATTTTGTCATTTTCTTGAATTAATTGATACTCTTTAATTGCTTTAATAAATCTACTCCATATTTCTTTACGATATTTTTTTATAATACTTTTCTCTATTTCACGATATTTTTCCATTTTATCCACCAAAACAATTATACTATATTAATACATTATTTCAAAATAAAGTTTTTATGATTACTAACTATTTCTTCATTAACAATCAATTTAGAGAATTCATTATCGGAATCATATATTTGCCATAAATTACCTTTAATTTTTTTATGTTGAAAAATTATTGCCATGGTTACTTTTTCCATACGAAATCACCTTTTAGTGACTTATTATAACATTAAAAATATATAATGTAAACAAAAAAAGCATACAAATTTGTATGTTCTCTATATCATAGAATTAAAGAAATCCATTACATTAAACTGTGTTAACATAACAATTATTGAACCCACTCCTAACAAAGGTCCAAAAGGGATAACATGATCATTCTTCTTTAATAAAATAACGAAGGCAATTGGTAAGCCAACTAAAGATCCAACAAAAATAGAAAATAAAGCTTGTGGAAATCCTAAAACCATACCAATGACAAATAATAATTTGATGTCCCCGCCACCCATTGACTCTTTTTTAAAGATAAAATCACCTAATAATTTAATCGCATACATTATTATAAATGATAAGCAACCATTAATAAGTGGAACATAAAAATTACTTAAACCATTTTTAACAATTAATTCTACTAATAAAATAATAGATGAAATTAATAGAACAGAATCAGGAATAATCAAATAATGAAAATCACTCACAAAGATAATTATTAACATTGAAATGAAAGTTAAAGCAATAAGCAAATCAATAATACTATCCTTAAAAATACAATAACAAAGTACAAACAATAGTCCAGTCAAAATTTCAAAAATCGTATAAAACCAGGAAATTCTTTGTTTACATTTACTACATTTGCCCCTTAGAAATAAAAAAGAAAAAATAGGAACTAATTCATAGGACTTCAATTTATGTCCACAATTAGTACAATGTGAGGATGGAAAAATTATTGATTCACCCTTAGGTATACGATATCCAACAACATTATAAAATGATCCTAATATCGCCCCAAAGATAAAAAATACAACAATATAATAAATTTCCATCATACACAACTCCTATTGAATTTCACTATACATATTAAACATTGGAATAACAATTGATAATATTATAAACCCAACACCAATTGTTAAGAAAATAATCAAAGCTGGCTCAATAAAAGCTTTAACACGTGTTACAGCGTTTCGATGTTGCTCTTGGTAATAAGAAGAAACCTTAGACATCATTTCAGGTAATTGCCCTGTTCGCTCACCTGTAACAATCATTTCATAAGCAGGAATTGGAAAAGCCCATTGATTATTAAATGCTAATGAAATTTTTTCACCCTTAGCTAAATTACTAATAGTATCCAAAATCATATTTTTATATATTTCATTATTAGTAATTTTATTTAAAATTTCCATACTATCAGTAATAAAAACATTATGTTTTAATAATGAAGCAAAAGTTTTTGTAAACATTGTAACCTCATTATAAATTATAATATTTCCAAACACAGGCAATTTCATCGCAAATGTTTGCATCATTGTTCTAATCGCCTTAACATTATCATAAAGCCATTTAAATAAAATAATTATAATAACAATAGCAATCATTATCCAAATAACATTATTTTGTAAAAAGTCACTCATTTTCATAACAGCTACTGTAAAGCCAGGAATTTGAGCTGAATCCATTGTATCATAAATTTCAACAAATTTTGGTACAATATAAATCATAATAAATGTCATAACACCAATCGCAATAACAAACACAATCGATGGATAAGTTAATGCTGTAATCATTTGTTTTCTCGTAGCCTCGGCCTCAGTATAATATTGTTCCATATCATCCAAAGCTTCAGGCAATTCACCGGTCATTTCTGATGCCTTAACCATATTTATCAATAATTTTGGAAAGGCTACCCCCTGTTTTTCCATAGCTACGCTAAAATTTTCACCCATTGTCAAATCATACATCATTGATCTAAAAATCCTCTGATAGCTTTTTTGTTTATATTGACGACTCAAAATTTGAAGCGAATCAACTAGAGGAATACCAGCTTTAATATAAGTTGATAACTGGGTTAAAAAGAAAATTAAATCTTTTGTTTTTATTTTAACACGATTTGATGAATAATTACTATGTAAAAGTTTAATCCATTTTGAAGTCCTAATACTATAAACTTCATAACCCTCATTTAATAAAAATGAATGTACCTCAACTTTAGAAAAAGCATCAAAATATCCTTTAATGATTTTTCCTTCTTTATCCTTAGCCACATACTCATATATTTGTTTTTCACTACTCTTAACCGCATCTTCACCATCAAAATCAATTAATAATACTTGTCTAGATAAATTTTTACGTTCTAATTGCTTTTGTCTTTGTTCATCATTTTTCTTTTTTATATTTTTAGGAATTGAAACAATTGAAGTAATGAAATCATTAAGAACATCACCCAATTTTTTCTTTTCTCTTTTAGCTAAATATAAACTGTCTTCATCTTTCTCTCGTTTTCTAGCCGCAATACGCTCTTGCTCTTGTAAATATTTTCGTTCCTTCTCACGTTGTTTTTCTTGAACCTTTTGTAATTTACTTAGTTTTTCTGTTCGTTCTTTTTCTTGCTTTAACAATTGCTTTTCACTATGATTAGCCTTCTTAAATAAAACTCTTATAGGAAAAGTAATTAATTTAAAAAAACCAGATACAAGAAAATAAATACCATAGCAGATAACTAAAAAACCATACCAAAAATTACTCAAGATAAATGTAATAAGTTTATAAATAAACATAAAAGGTGCTAAAAGTACTTTTTTTATCATCACACATCACCAATATCCTTTATTCTATGCCACTATTTATTCTACCATAAATTATACCATAAATGTATAAATTGTAAAACATTTTTTTATTATTTCATATAATAAATTAGAAGGGAGTATTTATCATGAACTATTATTCACCTTATTTTAGTTATGCACCATACACGGCTGCTCCTGCTAGTAAAGGAATATTAAGTAGCATTTTCGGTGGTGTTAAAAGTTTTAATTGGTCTGGTCTATTATCAAATGTCCAAAAAACGTTAGGAATTGTCAATCAAGCAATTCCCATGGTAAAGCAAGTATCGCCAATTGTAAATAATGCCAAAACAATGTTTAAAATTATGAATGAATTTAAAAAAGTTGATACACCAGTAACAAATAATAATCAAACTAATACTAATATTCAAAATAATCAGCCACAAAATATTGACAACACAAGTATAGATAATAAGCAGATTGACACTAATAATGGTCCAACATTCTTTATTTAAAAAATTCACAAGTAGATTAAGAGTTCATACTTGTGAATTTTTTTATTTTATGCAAATAAACATAATAACGAAATTTTTTTATAATATATTTTTTAGGAATATTTTTCATTATTTTTAGATTTTTTTTATAAAGGGAATTATAATATTCACTATATATGATGTCTTTTCTAGCAATTGGTCCAAACAAATAATCCACTTTTCTATACTGTTTAAAGCCTCGTTTAAAATAAATGATAACATAATCCTTATTATGGTCCTCCACTATACATTCATTAAAAATATAAAAACCTTTTTTAATAACCATTTCCCTCAATAATTCTATCTCATTATTAGATTGAATTATTAAATTAGTAATTTTTAATACCTTATCACAATCTAAAATATTCAAAATTGTTTTTGTACCCATACCCGATACAACTACAATATCACCATTTGCAATTTCAAGATTGGCAAGACCAGCACTATGAACAATTTTAATTTTATCTTCTAACCCATTTTTATTAATATTCATAGTTGTGTTTTTTAAAACATTTAAGCTAATATCACTAGCTATACAATGACAATCCTTATTTTTAGTTAAATAAATATCTAATAAACCATGATCACAACCTACATCAAATACAGTACTACCAACCTCAATCATATCAGCAATAAACTTTAATCTTTTTGATAATTCCAATTTAATCACTCGTATAATCTTTTAATTTTCGTGAACGTGAAGGATGACGTAATTTTCTTAACGCCTTAGCTTCTATTTGACGGATTCTTTCACGTGTAACCCCAAACATTTGCCCAACTTCTTCTAATGTACGAGACTTCCCATCTTCAAGGCCAAATCTTAAACGAATAACTTTCTCTTCACGTTCTGTCAAAGTTAATAATACTTCAGAAATTTCATCTTTTAATAATTCATTCTCGGCATATTCCTCAGGACTCATATTTCTCTCATCCTTAATGAAATCGCCTAAATGTGAATCATCCTCTTCGCCAATTGGCGTTTCTAAACTAACAGGTTCCTGAGAAATTTTATAAATATCACGGATTTTATCAATCGAAATATTCATCTTTTTAGCTAATTCCTCTTCACTTGGCTCTCGATTAAGTTCCAATGTTAATTGTCTTTGAACACGAGCTAACTTATTAATTGTTTCAACCATATGAACAGGTACCCTAATCGTTCTAGCCTGATCAGCAATAGCTCGAGTGATAGCTTGTCTAATCCACCAAGTCGCATAAGTTGAAAATTTATATCCTTTCGAAACATCAAATTTTTCAACAGCTTTCATAAGCCCAATATTACCTTCTTGGATTAAATCAAGAAATAGCATTCCTCTTCCGACATATCTTTTAGCAATACTAACAACTAAACGTAAATTAGCCTCTGCTAAAGTTGATTTAGCTGACTCATCACCAGCCAAAATGCGATCTGCCAATTTTAATTCTTCATCCATTGTTAATAACTTAATTTGCCCAATCTCTTTTAAATACATTCTAACAGGATCATTAATGGTTAAATCCTTAGTAATATCATTATCATCTAATAATAATTTATCAACTCCACCACTAGATTCATCATCATCCTCTGATACTATTGCAATATTATTTTCATTAAATAAATTATATAATTCATCTAAAGAATCAGAATCCAAATCCAACCCCTTTAGTGCATTGGCTAATTCCTCATAAGTAATAAACCCTTTTTCCTTACCATTTTTTACAAGTATATTTTTTCTTTCCTCAAATGTTTTAATTTCATTCATACTTTTTTTCCTCCATAACTTTACTTTGTTCCTTTTTTAAATCCAATAATCTTTGTGCTAACGCAATTTTTTCATCATAACTATCAGTATTATGTAACTTTTGATCTAAATTTTTTGTTTCATAATTAACTGTATACTGTTTTAAAACATTAATACAATCGTTTATTTTTTTTATATCATAATCATCACTTAACTCAAGTTTTTCAATTTCACCAATTAATTTAATAATATCATCATCATTAACAAATGAATTCATCAAATCAGCTACCTTAATAAAACCATTATTTAAGTAAAAACAACTAATTTCCTTAGCCAAAAGACGATATTTTTCATTTGGAATAAAAACTTTAGAATTATTATATATTTTTATAGCCTTTTTATCTTTTAGCATATAATAAATTAAATATTTAGTAGCAAGCTCATATTTATTTTCCCGAACAGGATTCGTAACTATTTTAATATCTTTTTTCACTACTTTTTTATTATTCAAACTATTTCGTAAAAATTCAATATCTAATTTTGATTCTAAACTAAGTTTTTTTAAAGTTAGCTCTTTTAAGACATCATCATCAATTCTAGATAATTCATTAACAATTGTATTAACATAATTAGCAACATCATTATTATCATTTAAATTCTTATTATTTTTATAAAATGATAATTTAAAATCCATAAAGCTTATAGGATTATCTATCTTTTCTAAAAATCTATTCTTCCCATATTTTCTTATATATTCATCAGGATCTAATGAATCCTCTAAACGGACAATTTTAGGAGTAATTCCTAAATTTTCAAGCTCATTTCCACAAGCTAAAGTAGCTTTCTCTCCTGCCCCATCACCATCAAAACATATTACAACATCTCTAGCTAGTCTTTTTACTAGCATGGCATGTTCTTTTGTAAAAGCAGTTCCCATTGTTGCCACAATATTGAATAGACCTATACTATATACTCTAATTAAATCAAGTTGCCCTTCAACTATAACCGTAAAATTTTTTTGACGACATGCATTCTTAGCTCGATGATAATTATATAAAAGTTCACCTTTTTTAAAAATAGGCGTCTCTTTAGTATTAATATATTTTGCATACTTATTAGTATCCTCACCATTAAAAATCCTTCCGCTAAACCCAACAACCTTACCTGTAACATCCCAAATTGGGAACATAATACGGTTATTATAAATATCACTATAACCATAATTATTTTTAACAACTAAACCGCTTTTTATCATATCCTCATAAGAATTTTTACTATTAATTAAAATTTTTGTTAATAAATCATGATTAGTTAATGAAAGACCAATCATAAACTCCTTAATAATTTCATCATCAAAACCTCTATTATGTAAATAATCTCTAGCTTTACCGCCATTTACAGTATTAATATTATTTTGATAAAATTTACTTGCAACATCATAAATTTCAAATAATTTTTTATTTTTATCTGGCAAATACTTTGAAGTATCGCCTATACTTATATCAATATTTGCTTTATTAGCAATTATTTTTAATGCATCCATAAAACTAATATTTTCATAATTCATAATAAAATGCAAAACATTACCAGTAGCTTTACAAGAAAAACAAGTGTATATTTGTTTTTGTTCTGATACACAAAAACTTGGATCACTATCGGGATGAAACGGACAAACACCAAAATAATTTTTCCCTTTCTTAGTTAGTGGAATATAGCTAGACACAATATCTACAATATTAACACTACTTCTAATATTATTGATTTGTTCATTTGTAAGCATATATCCACACTCCCTATATATAAATATACAACAAAAGTTTTAAAAATCCTTTTTTTTATGAAAAAAAGTTATAAAAAATATAACTTTTTTTAAAAAACTTCCTATTTTGGTAGTAATCCCCAGCCATTAACAACATACCTACCACCTGTTCTAGCAGCGTTTGGCATCAATTTATTATATGTTTCTCCATTAACAATTAAAGTTGAAGAATTACCTCCATCTAAATTAGCTGCATTATGAGCCCCATAACGCATCAATAAATCAATCATTTCTGATATCTTGGCACCATCAACATATAATGCACTTCCGTCAACAACTAAGAATAAAATAATTCCATCTTTTCTTTGCGCAATAGCTACACGAGGAGATCTTCCATAACCACCATCGCCAACAGTTGTCATTGGTGTACCATTAACAATTAAAAATGGTCCAAATTCTAATGCGTCACGAACATTACTATTAGCGATAGCATTTTCGGCTGAATCAATTGTCAATAATAATTTATTATCATTTGTCATCGCAATTAATTGTGCATTAGGATTATAACCAGATGACCAAATAATTTCACCATTATTAACAACATAACCCATTGGTGAACCAATTCCCCAGCCATCTTCTTCTAAAAATCCACCACCATTAATACAAACTAACCCGTTATATCGTTTACACATATCAATTGTTCTTTCACCCAATTTTGTTCCCAAAACTTCTTTGGTTATTAAATGCACTCGGGATGGATCATATATCGCAACTAAATAGCCCTTATTATTGCCAATCTCAACATCAATAATTTTATAATCATCATTACCTGGATCACGTTTTAAAATTTGTTCCTCTTCTGGTGAATCATATCGCGTTTTAATCGACGTATCAATAACGATTTGATCTAAATCCACATTTTCATTAACAGGAATAGAATAATTAGAATTACGGACTTCCTGAATCATTTTATCACTATAAAATACATTAGCTAAATACTTATGAGTCATTGTATTTAAAGCCGTTGTAATAACTAAACTCTTTAAAGGAGTAAAATATACAGCAATAAAGCACGCAATCGCGCATAAATCTAAAAGAGCAAAAACTATTGTTAATTTATAGATTTTTTTATTCTTTTTAGGTTTTATATTATTATTTTCGTTCATTTTATCCCTCCAATATATATGGGTCACTTAATGTTCCATCCCCACTAACTATTTTACTTTTTCTAATAGTAATAGCCGGCTTTATAAGACGATTTTGGGTTGTGCCAGACTCAAACAAATAACCACTCATATCAAAAGCAAACACTTTATTATCACTACCACCAGTAAGTAAATAGTAATTTTTTGTCTCATTATTTAGCTTAATATCAGCTATATTATATAATCCTATTTTAGCTGTTATTTTATCTTTATAAATATCTGTAAAATCATCTTTATATGAACCTATATACCACTCATTATTAATAATCAAATCTTTATATGGTAAATTTCCATAAAGATTATTATTTAAATAATATCCTAGATTTCCTGTTGTAGTTACCGAATAAGTATTACTACTACCAAATTTATAAGTAGCTTTTCCATTATCAACATAATTAGATAAAGCCAAACGAATATTATCATTATTGATTTCATAAACAATCCAAATATCATTTCCTAATTTAACATGACTACCTAATACTAAGCCATCATTATAACCAATTTTATAAGGATTACTGATTGTACCATCACCACTTTCGTAAGAAACCATTTCATTAAGCGTTATTGTTGGTCTAATTCCATACGAATCTGTTATTTTTGTTTTAGAAACTTTATCACAATCAACAAACCAAGCGTTACTGCTATCAACCATCGTTGAAAGCCAATATTCATCATTTATATTTAAATACGTATTCTCATCAACAATACTGCTAGTATAATCGATAACACTAAGAAGACCAACATAATCATCCGTTAACTTTTTATCGCATTTAAAACTAGATATATTTGAAACTGTATCTAAACATAACATATTTGTTTTTAAATAAGTTTCTGGATTATACAGATTCCGATAAAATATACCTGTATCGCTTCCAAGCTCGCTCAACCATTTCCTTACTTCGCTATTATTATAATTAGACCCTGTTGAGCCCCACATAAACTCATTCATACTTTTATCAGTAACTAAATTGATTGAACCATCATTGTTAATTTTAACAATTCGCCATAATAAACCAGAATACATTAAATAATTATTAACATTTTTACCCTTGAATATAAATTCACTACCAACGCTATACAAGCCATCCCCACTTGTTACTGGTTCATTGTTGCTTCTAACAGTTGCTGATAATAACTGAATTAATTGGCCATTATCGGTTTTTTTATGAAATTTACGATAATAATATATAAACCTAAATCCATAAAATAAGATACAAAAACTTATAAAAATTATACTTATAAAAATAAATAATTTTTGTTTATTAAGTACTCTTTTTTTCATTTGCAACGCTCCTATCAACTAGTATTCATTATACCAAAACAAGCATCTTAAATCAATCTAAAATAAAAGAAAATAGAATTGCTTTACAATTCTATTTTATCGGTTTTATCTAACAATATACATACCCTTATTATCATTTTTATCAATAACCATAACAAGTATGCTTCCATCATCTCTTTTATGAATACTATGAATTTGTAAATCCTTCTTTTCTAATAATACTTTACCATCTACACCAATAACTTTAAAACTATTGTTATATGAATTATTTACAAAAATCGCATTTCTATATGGTATTAACTCATTACCAGTACTTCCATTTATAGATTCGTCTTTGCCTAATTCATAAATAGTAGTTTCCTTTGTAAATACATTATAATAAGAAAGTTTATTGTCATTGGATAAATAATAACCAATACCATCATTTGCTTTATATGTGCCTTCTAACTTAGTAACATCGCCATCGTTATTTATCAAATATGTAGCATCTTCACTAACGAATTGATATAATTTAGTATCATCGAATTTTTGACTTGTTACACTAATAACCTCATCATCAGAATCTAAATTAATAATCTTTTTTTCTTTCAAACTATATAAATTAATTTTACCAGTATCACTAGGAGTTCCCATATAATAAGTTAAATTACTATCAATTATTTTAATATCATTTTTATTATTAAATAACTCTTCACCTTTATTATCATACAAGAAATATTTATTGGAATCATCAAATTTTGAAGTCGATGTCCTAATTACATAATAACCATTATCATATAATTTATAAGAATAAATTGGTGACTTTTCTGAAGCATTTCTTTCAATTAATAATTCGTTCTTACTAAAATTGTAAATATACATCACATTATTATCACAATTATAAGTAGTACACTCAATTGAATAAATAATATCATCATTACCTGATATATCATCATTACCTGATATTTTTTTCAAATTTAAACGACGATTAGAATTTTCTTTATAATGTCCTAATTCTTTAAACTCATCCTTAGTAACATCTAAAACACCATATTTATTTTCACCTGGAATATCCACTAAAATATAATTTTGATTTTCTGAATTTAAGGCAGCTTTAAAAATACCATATTTATCAAGATTTACTTTTTCTTTAATAACATCAAAATATGCATCAGTATCAATATCATCTTCCTTAACATCTACATATTCTACCTGTTCACCATTAGAATTTAAAACAAATTTTTTATTTTTTGAATCAACCTTTTTAGTTATAATAACCTTATCTTTATCAGTTGTATAATTAGTAAATGAATCACCCTTCTTACTATTATCTTTAATATTATAATAATTATATACTGATTCTTCAGTATTTCTAATAATTAAATAATCGATTTCCTCATTTTCATCTAACACAACTTTTGCAATGGTATAACCAGATAAAATTTCTTTAGCATTTTCATCTACAATTTTATCAACCTTGTTAATTCTAAAAGTTATATATTTTTCATTATATACATCAACATTTTCAATATTTTCATAAACCGTTTTACCACTATTATCGACAAGATATTCCTTGTCATCTTTTTCAGCTTTAAAATACTTATTAGTTAATTTTTCAGCATCGCTAGCTTCTACCAATACTTTCCCTTTCATATCATAAACAACATACTTATAATCTAATTCACCAGCTACTAAATAACTAGCAATAAAATAACTATCAGCAATATCTTCAATACTAAAAGTTGTAGCAATTTTAGGATCAACCTTAGATAAATCAAAATCACCTAATTTTTTACCTACTTCATTATAAAAATCAAATTTTCCTGTAAGTTTATCTTCACCTTTATAAGCATAAAGATATTTGCAATCATCAACACAATCAATCAATTGATAATCATTAGGAATTAATTCTAAAGCCTTACTTACACTCTTATTTTTATCAATACTACCTAACTGACTACTCTTTCCACCTTTGAAAACTAAAACCAAAACAATCGCTATCACTACTATAGCAACTAAAATTATAATTGGCAAAATAATATTTTTCTTTTTTTCCATTCTTTCCCTCCGTTTTCATAATATTACTATATTTAAATTATAAAGTCAATTATTCATTATCACCATTATCTAATTTTACTAAAACCTCACGTGGTTTAGAACCATTGTTAGGACCAATTATACCTCTTTCCTCTAATAAATCTATAACACGTGCAGCTCGATTATAACCTAGACGAAATCTTCGCTGTAATAAAGAAGCACTAGCTTTTCCTTGCGTTACAACAAATTCGACGATTTCATTATAAAGAGGCTCATCGGCATCATCACTAGATTCAACATTTGTTGTCGCATGCATTTCCTCATCATCCATTAGGAGTGTTTCATCATAATGTGCTTTTTGTTGCTTAATAACATGATCGACAACTGCACTAATTTCCTCTTCAGAAATATATGTTCCCTGTACTCTAATTGGTGTGTTTTCTCCCTGTGGTAAAAACAACATATCTCCTTTACCCAATAATTTTTCAGCTCCTGTCATATCCAAAATTGTTCGTGAATCAATACTACTAGAAACTGCAAACGATATACGTGATGGAATATTAGCCTTCACGACACCTGTAATGACATCCGTCGATGGCCTTTGCGTAGCTACAATTAAATGAATACCCGCAGCTCTCGCCATTTGCGTAATACGCATAATTGAATCTTCGACTTCTTTAGCAGCTACAAGCATTAAATCAGCAAGTTCATCAATAATTACCACAATATAAGGAATCTTACGTAATTTTTCACCATCAGGTAACGTCTCATTTTTCTTTTCAATATAAGTATTATAACCAGCAATATTTTTAGTTCCACTTTCACTAAAAGCATCATATCGCCTTTCCATTTCTACAACAATCTTTTTTAAAGCAACATTAGCTTTTTTGGGATCTGTTACAACTGGCGCTAATAAATGCGGAACCCCATTATACATTGATAATTCTACTTTTTTAGGATCAACTAACACAAGCTTTACTTCTTCTGGTTTTGCTCGCATTAAAATTGAGACAATTATACTATTAATACAAACAGATTTACCACTACCTGTCGAACCAGCTACTAATAAATGTGGTGTTTTATTTATTTCACACCATACAGGATTATTATCAATCGATTTTCCTAGTGTTACAAGTAATTTACTACTATCCAAAGATTTAGGAACTCTTTCTAATATTTCTCTTACAACAACCATCGAAATACTTTTATTAGGAATTTCAATACCAATTGTACTCTTACCTGGAATTGGCGCTTGGATTCTAACTTCTTTAGCAGCCAAAGCTAACGCAATTTCTCGATGAATTCCAAGTAGTTTGCTAACCTTTGTTCCCGCTTTGATTTCAAGTTCATATTGTGTAACGGAAGGTCCAATATTAGCAGCAATTATTTTCCCTTCAATTCCAAAATCTTTTAAAACTTGAATTAAAATTGGTACATTATGTTTAATACTTTCTTGATTTTCTGTTGTTTTACTTCGTGATGGTTTTGCTAATAAATTAAATGATGGAAACACATATCCCTTATTTTCTTCATAAATATCACTATTTATTACAACATTAGACATTTCCTCATCAATAGAAGACAATTTTTCATTAATTTTATTATCGGGCTTTTCATGTCTATCCTGAATCTCATCAACTTTTTCATCATTAATATGTATTAATTCATCGACACTAGATACTACAATCTTATTATCACTTTCAAATTTTTCCTCGGCCTTTGAAATTTCTTTCTTATCACGCTTTTCTTTATTTTGAAGCATTTTTTCTTTAGCCTTATTAGATGTATTTTTTAAAAAGTCAATAATAGAGAAACCTGTAAACAAAACAAAACCACCTAAAGCAATCGTAACTACAACAATCCAAATTGCCTGTGTACCAAATAAATTAAAAAATAAAACCGATACACTTGCACCAATAATTCCCCCACCTTGAGGTTCTCTTATTTCATTAATTGAAGCCATAAAATTATCAACCGTTTCTTTTATAACTTCCATTGCATTTAAATTTGAAACTAAATTTGTATCGCTTGAAAATTGTTTTTCAATATAGGTTGAATGCGCAAAAACTAAGATGCTTAAAACAATCATATAAAACCCAATTAACTTTATACTAAAAAACTTAACACTTTCACGTTTTATTATCATATATCCACCAATAGCAAATATTGATACTAAAAAAATCCAATACCAAGCTCCAAATAAAAAAATGGCAAAAGCTTTAATCAAATTCCCAACAAATCCGTTATATGGTACAAAACCAATAATAGCTCCCAAAACAAGTAGTATTCCAACAAATTCTATTTTAAAATTACTACTACTCTTTTTATCCTCTTTTCTTTTCTTTTTCTTTGCCATAACTACCTCCTAGACTACTAATATAAGTATATCATAAATTTTTACTTAAAACAAAAAATAATTTTTAAAATAAGTAAAAGTAAACAATTATAAAAAAATAAATATAGTCAATTCCATATTTACCTATCATTATTTTTTCCTTTATATATAAATCTTCTTATATATTTTTTCTGTTTTTTTTGTTTTAATAGCATTGCATTCTTTTTTAAAGCATCAAGTTTTCTTTTATTAAATTCTCTTCTTAGTTTCTTTAAAGCTCTTAACTCTATTTGTCTAGTCGTTTCTTTTTTTATATTTAAATAATTTCCAATTTTTTCTAGTGACTGTTTTTCAACACCGTTAAGACCAAAATGGTATGTTAAAACCAAGACCTCATCCTCGCCTAATATCTTAAACATCTCTTTAGCCGTTAAAAAATCCAATTTTGTTATAACATAATCTTCCACTAAAGTATCAGCTATAAATAATTTACTTTCTTGATTTGATAATTCATCAATACTAGGATACATTTGCCATTTTAGAATTAACTTAGTTTCCTCTACTGGCATACCCAATTTTTCAGAAATTTGTTCAGTAGTTGGTTTATACCCTAACTCCTCCATTAACTTTTGCTGAATATTCCTACATTTTAAGACTTTAGAATAAGAAATATTATGTGCCTTAATACTTCTTATTTGACTATCAACTACATTACAAATATGACGATATATTAGAAGATGTGCATAAGAATAAAAGCTCGAATCACTATTAATATCAAAAGTTTCAACAGCATTTATAAGCGCGATATTACCTTCATCAATTAGGTCAATAAAAGAAAGTCCCTTAGACATCATCTTTTTTACAACTTTGATCACCAAATACAAATAGGCTTCAATAAGCCTATTTCTAGCACAAAGATCTCCATTAGCTAAACGATAAAATAATTCTTTTTGCTCTTTAGTTGTTAATAAAGGAATATGTTCAACCTCTCTTATATATAACACAGTCGTATAATCCATATCATCAATATTTGTTAAATCATTTAAAATAAAATTATCGTCCACACTATACCACCCATTAATCATTAATAATTTAATTCTAATCAATAATAAAACATAAATCAATTATAACATTAAAATCGATTTTTACATAGCTATTTATAAACAAAAATGCAACAAAAAAAGAGTATTTAAACTCCCTTTAATGTATCTTATTACCAATTAAGTGAAGAATTATTTAATTGATTATTAGCAACATTTATACCAACAAAATATAAAACAATCAAAATTATACTAACACATATTAAGTGAAAATACACTGCCTTATCATCACTCTCAAATTTAAATTCATCCTTTATTGCACTAAAGAATATTACTAATGAATAAACAAATCCTACTATTGTAACAATTACCCCAAGATGAATATTAATCCACCCAAATATTGGTGTTAATAAATACATTGCCGCACATGCTGGCACAAATGAAACAGCTGTAATTGTAAGTAATCTCATAAAGTTTGCTGACTTTTTAGCAATTAAACTAGCTAGATAATAAATACCAGCAACAGCAAACATTGAAATTAAAATAATCAATAGATGTTTTAAAGTAATTCCCATCCAATCAATTGTTTTTAACTTTTCACCAAATGATAAACAACTTCCTTTACCAAAAATAGAAGTAGTACATTGTTTTTGTATTAAAGCCATAATAAATGATACAACTACTCTAACAATCATTGTCGCAAGAGCAACAACTGAAGCTAAAATAAAACCATTTTTAGGATCGGAATAATCTTCTATTTTAGATTTTAAAGTCTTAATTGGTTTTAATATAATATTAACTAAAAACATTAAACTTGCTAATATCATTTTCATAAAATCACTATCAGCAGCTTTTTTAGCACTTTCTTTAACTTCACTCATCTTAGCTGTAACTTTTTCTTTTACTGCCTCAACTTTTTGACTTGCATCATTTTTTGTTTCCTCTTTAGTTTCCACTAAAGATGTTCCACAGCCAACACAGAATTTAGCTCCCTCTTTAACTTCTTTTCCACAATTTGGACATTTCATTTTATACACTCCCTACTTTTTTTATTTATTGTTCAATCGCAGTTCCACATTCAGAACAAAATTTACCTTGAACGTCTACACCACAATTTGGACACTTACTAGTTTTTGGTTCTTCTGAAATAACCTCTTCATACTTTGTTCCACAATTAGTACAAAACTTGCCAGTTACTTCATTACCACAATTGGCGCAATATTTTTTATTATCAACTACTGTTTCAGCCACTCCTGCTGTAGTAGATTGCATATTATTTTGTTTTGCAAATGGATCACTCATTTGTTGAAATGAATTATTTGGTTGATTATTAAATGGAGCCTGGGCAACTCCACCCATCATACCGCCTGATGCCATATTCATCATTCCGACACCCATAAAACCATTCATTGCGCCACCTTCATTTTTAGCAGCTGCTGGCATAGCTTCTGCATAAGATCCAACAAGTGTACCTTGTTGCATGAAACTGTTTGAGCTCAATTCATAATTATCAATTTTTTTCGATGACTCATCATCTAAAATAACCGATTCAACAGCAAATCCAACTAAACTTATACCTCTTCTTTTAATAGCCACATCAAATTCTTTTGCTTCCATCATTGTTTGGATTTCATCAGTTGCACTTGGCATTTCTAAAACAGGAACCTTATGTTCACTATTACCAAGCTCATTAGCAACATTTTGGAATGCCGCAATAACTTCTGAACGCATTTGTTCTGTTATATCTTCTCTTCTATAAACATCAGGTGTCCCAGCAATTTCACGCATAAAAGTCATTGGATCAGATATTTTAAAAGTATATTTACCATGACATTTAACTTGGACACGAAGTGGCGTTACAGTTCCTGTCATCTGATTTGGGATTGGATGAGACCAATCTTGAAATGGAATTGGATTTGGTGTTCCAAATTTATTATCAACAATTTCTTTAATATTAATATAATAAATAGCTTGTTCTTTAGCAGGCGTGCCATTATATTTAAATCTTTCCCACATTTCCTTAAACATACCACCAAATTGGCCAGCAAATAAAGATGGTGATGTTGAAGCATCAAAAGTATATATACCTTCTTCAGCTGTTGCATCTAGAATTTGACCACTATCCATTATAATCGCACATTGTCCAGGATTTACCTGAATTCTACTTTTTGCTGAAATTTGACCTGTTTTAGTTGTTTTTTTAACCATCAATGTTTCATTATTAAGTTCGTCACATTTGATGTAATCTTCCCATTGTTCATGTAATGTTCCACCAATGGAACTGAATGCAGATTTTATTAAACCCATTTTTTTACCTCTTTCTTTCTAACTTTCTTTGATATTATTTAATATCCATGTTTTCTTTACTAAATCTATCACACCAGTACCACAATAATTGCATATTTTAACGCCCAAATCTTTAATTGGAGCCCCACAATTTGGACAATTTAAAGCAATACCAGATTGATACTTACTTACCTTTGTGTCATCAAAAATATAAATAAATTCTGTATTAAAACGATTTTGAATTTTTTCATAATTAGTATCATTTTTTTTATATAAGTATTCTACAGCTGTTTGAAATGTTAGTGCATAAACCCCATCTTTATTAGTATACTGACTTAATACCGTTCGATGAAACTTTATTGCATCATAATTTACAAATTCTTCTTTATTCAAGTCGTCAATCCGACTTTGAATCCAATTTATGATTGCCTCACTAACATAATCAGCTTTTAAAACCTGTTTTTTTTCAATTGATTGTAAACACATCAAAATGCTATCTTCAACCATTTTTTTCATTTCATTAATATTTAAATTAGGAAAATCTTTAACAATATTTGGAAGTAACAATTTTTCCATTCCAAATACTGATTTTGGCTCATTAGTCAAAGCTATTTTTTGATTTTTAATTCCTTCAATAATATTAGAAGTCCCAAAAATAGATGATGAAAATTCTCTAAGTTTTTTTTTAACTTGCCAATATATCAAAATAACAATAACCAATAATATTAAAATAATAGTTAATATAACATTCATAGCATTCGTCCTTTAATAATCTCAATTAATACTATTATGAGTATATCATATATATTCTAGCAAAAACAAGTTTTATTAATTATTTTTATTTATTTCTTCTTCAATCCGCATTAATTGATTATATTTACAAATACGATCAGTTCTCGATAACGAACCTGTTTTAATTTGACCTAAGTTGAGCCCAACTGCTAAATCAGCAATTGTTGTATCCTCTGTTTCACCACTACGATGAGAAATAACTGTTTTATAGCCATTATTTCTAGCAAGTTCAATTGTTTCAATTGTCTCTGTTATTGTTCCAATTTGATTAACCTTTAAAAGAATCGCATTACCAGCATGATTATCAATTCCCATTTGTAAACACTTTTTATTAGTAACAAATAAATCATCACCTACTAGTTGAACTCTATCTCCTAAAACCTCTGTAATTTTTCTAAATCCTTCCCAATCATTTTCATCAACTGGATCCTCTATTGATATTATTGGATATTTACTAACTAATTCTTGATAATATTCAATTAATTCGTCAGTTGTTAGACTTTTTCCCTCACCAACTAATTCATATTTACCATTTTTGTAAAATTCACTAGCTGCTACATCAATACCTAATTTAACATCACGCCCTGGCTCATATCCAGCTTTTTTTATAGCTTCCATAATAAGTTCAAAACCTTCAGAATTACTTTCTAAATTAGGAGCGAACCCACCTTCATCACCAACACCTGTTGCTAAACCTTTAGCATTTAATACTTTCTTTAAATTATGAAATACTTCAGCGCCAATTCTAACCCTTTCATGAATAGTATCAGCCTGAGGAATAATCATAAATTCCTGAAAATCTAATTTATTATCGGCATGAGCACCACCATTAATAATATTCATCATTGGAACAGGTAAACTTCTACCATTACCAATATATCTGTAAAGTGGTTCACCTTTATATAAAGCTGCTGCCTTCATTGCGGCCATTGATACACCTAAAATAGCATTTGCTCCTAAACGTGACTTTGTATCTGTTCCATCAAGATTAATCATCGCATAATCCAAAGTTTTTTGATCTAATACATCATAACCAATTACTAAATTACGAAGCTCAGTATTAACATTATTAACAGCCTTCAAAACGCCTTTACCTAAATAGCGACTAGAATCACCATCACGCATTTCTAAGGCTTCTCTTTCACCTGTTGAGGCGCCACTTGGTACACAAGCACGACCTATAATACCACTTTCTAAAATGACATCAACTTCAACAGTTGGATTTCCTCTAGAATCTAAAATTTCTCTTCCTATAACCTCTTTTATTTTTGACATTTTATCACCTTCCGTTATAATTATACCAGTTTTTTAGCATTTTTAATATTATTTCATAAAAACTTTACATTTTTTAAAAACCAAAGTTATATTTTAAAATAAATATGTTATAATTATAGTGAGGTTGGTGAGTATAATTGAAAAAGTTAACTATAATTAGCATTTTTATTCTATGTCTTTGCTTAACAGGTTGTAATAAAGATCAAAAAGTACTTGAATGTAAACAAAATGGTGAAATTAGCACTATTACCATTGAAAAAGGAAAAATAACTAAATCAGCTATTAATGACGATGAAGAGACTGTTACTGATGAAGAATGGGAAACTCTAAAAAACTTTTATGAATTCAATGGTGATGAAACAAGTGAAGATATTGCTAACAAATTAAAAGAATTAAATGAAAGCATTGGTTATACATGCACAATAAAATAACGATATAAAATTCGTTATTTTTTTTGACAAAACCTAAAGATAACAAAATAGTTTTTTGACTTTATCTTTGCAATATGCATATTTTACACATTTCATAATTAATATAACTTTGTCTATCTTTTTTCATAATTTAATCTCCTTTCAAATTGCTTAATATTATATACAATTTATTAAATATGCCAATAATTTAACACAAAAAGGAATATTAATTCTCATTAACATTCCCTAATAACTTATAATTCAAATTGGGAATTATAAAGTTCAGCATAAAAACCATTTTTAGCCATCAATTCCTCATGATTACCAGACTCGATAATATCTCCATTTTTCATAACCAATATTTTATCAGCATTTTTAATAGTAGATAAACGATGCGCAATAATAAATGAAGTTCTACCTATCGTCAATTTATCCATAGCTTTTTGAACAAGTTCTTCTGTTCTGGTATCAACATTACTAGTAGCTTCATCCAAAATTAAAAATGGAGCATTTTCAATCATACCACGGGCAATTGTTAATAATTGTTTTTGTCCTTGACTGATTGCATCATTATCACTTAAAACACAATCCAAACCACCTGGTAATGTCTTAATAAAATGATCAATACCAACAACTTTACAAGCTTGCCAGATTTCTTCATCTGTAATCTCTTCTCGATTAAATTTAAGATTATCACGAATAGTTCCATCAAAAACCCATGTATCCTGTAAAACCATTATAAATAAATCATGGATATTTTCACGAGTCAACTCCTTAGTTGACACACCATCAATTAAAATATCCCCAGAACTTATTTCATAAAACTTCATAAGTAAATTAACCATCGTTGTCTTTCCAGCTCCTGTTGGACCTACAATCGCTATTTTTTCACCACTTTTAGCTTTGACACTAAAATCATTTATAATTGTACGTTTTTCGTCATAACCAAACCTAACATTTTTAAATTCAATTTCACCACGAACTTTATTTTTATCCAAATACTTTGTTAATTTTTCTTGTGATGACATTTCTATTTCATCTAAAAACTCAAAAACTCTTTCACTAGAAGCTGCGGTTGATTGTAAACTAGTCATAGCCTGTGCCATTTGTGATAATGGATTAGTAAATAATCTTACATAAATCATAAATGCCACAATAACACCAAATGATATAGAATTATTCATAGTTAGTAAGGCACCAACAACACAAACAGCAACATACCCAAAATTTCCAACAAATCCCATAATCGGTTGCATTAAACCAGATAAAAATTGACTTTTGCGATTACAATCAAACAATTTATCATTTAAAACTTCAAACTCTTTTTTAGCTTGCTTACTACCATTATAAGCTTTAACAACATTATGACCTGAATATATTTCTTCAATATAACCATTTAAATTTCCTAATTCAACCTGTCTTTGCGTAAAATATTTTTGTGATTTACCCAAAATTAAACCCATTAACCCAAAACCAATTGTACTAGCAACAATAGCGGTTATAGCCATAATCAAATTAGTTATAAACATCATAATAATAGAACCTAAAAATAAAGTAATACTAGTAACTAATGTTGTTAAACTCTGATTCATATTCATTGCAATCGTATCAACATCATTTGTAACACGTGATAAAACATCCCCAGTTTCATGATTATCAAAATATTTTAAAGGCAATTTATTAATTTTTAAGCTAATTCTAGAACGTAATTGTTTAGCAAAATTATTAGAAACAACTGTCATTGCATAACCTTCAATATAACTAAATAAAGCACTTATTAAATATAGAACAGTAAGTAAAATAGCAATATTCCTAACACGATTCATATCAATCGATGGTCTAATTATATCTTGTATAGATGTAGGTAGTTGATCAAGTTCGGATAATAATTTACTATTATCAGTATTACTTTCATCCATGCCATCCAAAAGTTGTTTAAATTGCATTTTATCATCGTTTGAAATATCAGGATTACTCATAATACCATTAATTGTTTCCTCATCCATCTTAGGACTTATACCTAATGTTATTGTATCAGTTAAATCTGATAATTTATTTGGAGCAATTAAAGCTAATATTGCGCTAGTCATAGCTAATATTAAAGAAAATATTAATAACACATGCCAACGTTTTAAACTAGCGAATAATCTCTTCATAGAACCTTTAAAATCTTTTGATTTTTCAGGTACATGTCCTCTTGGACCTCCTGGTCTAGGCATTTTCTAATTCCTCCTTTGACAGTTGTGATAATGCAATTTCTTTATATACATCACAACTTTTTAATAATTCTTTGTGATTGCCAATTCCTACACATTCACCCTTATCCAAAACTACAATCTTATCTGCATTAATAATGGTACCAATTCGTTGGGCAACAATCATGCTTGTAGCATCTTTCGTATAATTTTTTAACTCCTTACGTAATGTAGCATCTGTTTTATAATCTAAAGCTGAAAAAGAATCATCAAATATATAAATTTCAGGATTACGAGCAATGGCACGAGCTATTGCAAGTCTCTGTTTTTGACCACCTGATACATTGGTCCCACCACGAGCAATATGTGCTTCATACTCGCCATCCATTTTCATAACAAAATCGGTTCCTTGAGCTACGTCAATTGCCTTTTTTATTTGTTCTAAAGTAGCTTTACCTTTTCCATTATCACCATAGGCAACATTCTCAACAATCGTACCCGTAAACATAACCGCTTTTTGTGGTACATAACCAATTTTATTATGTAATACTTCTTGTTTATAATCCTTGACATTAATACCATCAACTAAAATTTCACCATCAGTTACATCATAAAATCTAGGTACTAAATTAATTAAAGTTGATTTACCACTACCAGTCGAACCGATAAATGCTATTGTCTCACCTTTTTCAACCTTAAACGAAATATTTTTAAGTAGATATTCATCAGCATCAGGATATTTAAATGATACATTTTTAAATTCAATTGTCCCAACATCTTTAGAAGCAACTTCATCTAAATTTCCATCAACTATTGAAATTGTCTCATCCATTACTTCATTTATACGTTTAGCTGAAACCTGTGCTCTTGGCCACATCATAAATATCATTGCTAACATAAGAAATGACATAATTACTTGCATACCATAACTAGAAAAAACAACCATATTACTAAACAAATTAATTTTATCAACCATTCCTGCTTTTTCAATTAAAATTGCGCCAATAAAATAGATGCCCAAAGTCAAAAAATGCATAACAATATTCATAACAGGATTTAAAATGGCAAAACATTTTTGATTAAATAATTGTGTATTAGTAAGTTCACTATTAACGCTTTCAAATCTTTTTTCTTGATACTTCTCAGCATTAAATGCTCTAATAACTCTAATACCTGTTAAATTCTCGCGTGTCACGCCATTAACCCTATCAATTAATTTTTGAACTCTCTCAAACCTTGGTAACACAATAATCATTAAAATACCAATCGTAAGTAGTAATATAAAAACACCAGCTCCTGTTAAAGCACTCCACTCAATACTCTTATTTAGTATTTTGCTAATCGCCCATACAGCCATAATGGGTGCTTTAATTAACATTTGTAATCCCATTGAAATTAACATCTCAATTTGAGTAACATCATTAGTTGTTCTTGTAATTAAACTACTTGTTGAAAACTTTTTAATCTCTTCTGTCCCAAAATCTTCAACCTTATTAAATATTTTTTGACGAAGTAGTTTAGAAAAACTAGCAGATAATAATGATGCCAAATAGCCAACACAAACAGCTGACAACAAACTACCAAAAGCACAAAATAACATATAGGCTCCTTGCATAACAATTTCACCCATATTATTTCCTTCAGTTTGGACAAGCCTTGTAATACTCGACATATAATCTGGTAATCGCAAATCTAACCAAACCTGAAAAAATATTAAAAAAATACAAATTAAAATAATTAAATAGTCTCTTTTTTTAAAATTTTTAAATAACTTAAACATTTTTCATTTCCTTTCTTTTAGTTCTTATAATCTCTATTCTTTCTTTTCGTAATGAAAACACTGTTAACCTTTTTCTACATTCTGGACATTTTACATGATTTATACCTCTTTTACTTGGTAATGGTAACCTTAGAGTTGTTTTACAATGATGACATTTTTTATAGACATAAGTTTTCCTATCACGATAGTTTCTTTTAAAATTGAAAAAAGGTTTTAATAATATTTTCTTAATATTTAAAAATCTTTCATTTTCTCTCCTTCTTCTATATATATTTTTAGATAATACCCGATAAATAGAAATAATAAATAAAAATAACTCAATATAGAATAAAATAGAATTATGAAAAAATAAATTGATTAAAGTTAAACAAAAAAAGACTTTAAATAAAAATTTATATAAATCATCAATCCCATATCTACCATACATAAATCTTGCTATCTTGTTTATAAAATTCATATCTCACCTTCCTTATAGGTAGTATAATTTTGCAAAACAATTATACCACAAACTAAAAAATAATAGCATTAATCAATATTATTTTTTAGTTAAATCATGTTCTGTATATTGAGCATCAATTACTTTATCACCACTAGATTTAGTATTAACATCTATAACCTTAGTTTGTGCAATAAGATCATGTAAGCCACGACTATCTGTTCTTAATAATATTGTAATTAAAATCATAAACTCAATTCCATAAGAGATCATTTTCATATAATAAGAAGCTGTATAATAATCATTTTCATTTAAAATAAATAAACATAAAATTTGACTAAGAGAAACTAATATCCCTGTAACAATCATAGTTCTAACTAATAAACATCCTAAATTAACTTTTTCATTATTTTTATTAACTACTTTTAAATTAAAAATTCTTTTCCCTAATGTTTGACCATTCATAAAATACTGAATAATACCAAAATATAAAATTAAACAAATAATTAAAATAATTGAAGATATAACATTTAATTTAGATAATTTATAATTATATGATATAGACTCATCTCGGTATAAATCTAGCAAATCATTTAATATTTGTTCATATTCCTCATTACTAATTACTTTATCTTCATATCTATTTGTGATATAAATAGAAAATTCACTATAATTAGAAAGTAAATTATCATATTCTTCATCATCAATTTCTTCATCTTCATAATTATCTTCTAAATCTTTAATAAAATCTTGATAAACAATTAATCTATTACTATACTCATTATAAGTAGAATTATATGCCTTATAATCTTTATTAATAAAAGTTAAAGAACTTATTAATGAAGCAACTAGTATAACTAAAATCATATCTAATATATAAGCACCTATGCGTTTAAATAATAATTTCATTATTAAAATTCCTCCTATTTTTCCTACTACATTATACATTATATTAAATAAAAATTAAAAATAAATTATTATATTATTAAAAATTATTAAGAAAAATAAAATCTTCAAGATTTACCTTAAAGATTCTATTTCTTCTATTGACATATTTGTATACTTTGAAATAAGTGAAATATCAACATTTTCTATTAACATATTTTTAGCTATTTGTCTTTTATATTGACTTATACCTTGACTTATACCTTCACTTAGCCCGCGCTCGATTCCAATTTCTATTCCGTCTTCATAAGCACTTTCATAATGTTCTGTTTCTTCCATCATCATTTTTGCTATATCGTCCATTTTTTTATACTCCTTACTATCTAAATTATAATATTTAATTTTATTTAATATTTCCATATTTAAATTATTTTCAATTATTCTAGTTAGTTTATTTAAATTATTGGTTTTAAACAAATTTGCCATTTCATAATAACTGTTATTTTTATTATTAATATCGACTCTAGCTAAATTAAATATTTGATACTCCAACTTTTTTGTAAATATTTTATTTTTACTTTTTAATCTAACCCTATTTTTTACACTATTATCAAGTAAATTATAATTAATTATCGCATATAATTTAATCATTCTTAAATTTCTATAATCTTCACTTACTTTTAAACAATGATTAGCGATTATACTTGATGAATAAAATAATAATCTTTCTTTAAAATTATGCCTATCTATATTTTGTAACTCTAAAATTACAATATTATTATCAATATTAAGTAATAAATCAACTATGCCTATTTTATCGTTTTTGTTTGACCTTATTAATTCAGTATTTAGATATTCTACTGTTTCACATTTCACATCAAAAAAATCTAATAGTAATTTTTTTAAATACAATTCATTCCTAAAAATATACTTAAATAAATAATCATTCTCTAATGTATATAATTTTATAATTGTTAATTACTAGTTAAATTATATATTATATCAGACTATTAGTCAATATTAAAATTTAACCTTTTTCTCCTTTAAATATAAAAATACAACATAATCTTAATAAATCCTTTTTTTAAACAAAAAAATTGCAAAAAAATACACAATTTTATATTAATACACTACGTTTTAATAGGTATAGTAAATTCAATTGTTAAACCGTAATTATTATAGGCCTTAATAGTTCCGCTATGTAAAATAATAAATTCCTTACAAATTGATAAACCTAAACCAGATATTTTTCTAGAATAGTCAGTTGTATATAAAGGTTCAAAAATTTTATTAATTATACTCTCATCAACACCAGGTCCATTATCAGTTATTTTAAAAACATAACTACCATTAACCTTTTTTATGGATATCTTTATAAAGCCATTCCCTTTTAAATACCTAACACTATTAGAAATAATATTAGAAAAAACCCTTTTAATTTTCATGACATCAATCATAATATTATCATTAAGACAATTACAATTGATGAATAATTTAATATTATTAGCCTCTAAATCCATTTTATAATCATTATCTAATTGTTCAATTAAATCCTTCAATTTTATTTTTTCTAATTTCAAAGTTTGATTAGTGTTATTAATTAAATAATCATCAAAGTTATTTAAAATTTCCTTTATCATCTTTGATTTTAAATTTATCTTTTCATTATATTTTTTTACCTGCTCATATTTTAAACTACCACTTGCGATTAAATCTGAATAACCAATAATCGATGTAAGAGGCGTCTTTATATCATGGGAGATACTAGCAATAATTCGTGTTTGTTCGACCCTTTCTTCTTCTAAAGAATCAGTTAAATTGACAAATTCATTTTGAATTAAATCGAATTCATTCTTTATCTTACTCCTTATCGGTTTTTTACCAAACTTATAATTACAAATATCATTATTTAATTTATCAAGTGGTCTTAAAATACCTTTATTAGCACTAAAGCCAGCAACTATAAAAATAAGTAACATTAAAAAAGCCTGTATTTCAAAAAACAAAACAATTATTTTAGATACATTCAGATTATTGACATAATAAACCTGTAATAAATAATTAGCATCATTAATTTTTATTAAACTAGAAATAAAAGATTTATCAATCCTTTTAACCTCTGTTTGATGCAAAAAATTATTATCAATATCCTGTAAGGTATATTTTATTGAAGCAATGCTATCTAATTTAACTATTAATTGCTCATAATTTTCGTAATTACTACTTAAAATTTCTTTTCTTAATGATTCTTCCTCACTAGTAACCTTATCAATATTAGGCTTTAAATAAACAAAACTAAAAACAAACAAACTAATAAAATTAAAAAAAATAGCCAAAATTAAACCGATAAATACTCTTTTTCGTAAAGTAAATCTTCTATACATAATCACTTTCCTTTATAAATTTATAACCATAACCCCAAATAGTTATAATATATTTTCCCTCTGAATCAATTTTATCACGCAAACTCTTAATATTGACAGCGACAGTACCAATATCCCCGTACTCACTACCCCAAACTGAAGCAAAAATTTGTTCCTTTGAAAGAGCCTGTCCAGCATTCTCCATTAAATAACGTAAAAGTTCAAACTCTCTAGTTGAAATATCAATCTTTTCATCTTTCTTTCTCACTTCAAAACTAGATACATTTAAAACAATATCGCCAATTTTTATAATACCACTTTGATTAGACTTATTAATACGCTTAGAAATACGTAAATGTGATTTAACTTTTAAAACCAACTCATCATTATCAAATGGTTTTGTTATATAATCATCTCCACCAATTTCAAATCCTAACATTTTATCAATAATTTGATTTTTAGCTGAAATAAAAATAATAGGTGCAGAAACCAAATCTCTAATTTTTCCACATAATTCGGTACCACTTAGATTAGGCATCATAATATCTAATAAAACTAAATCAAAATGCTCATTTTTTAATAATTCTAAAGCCTCTATACTATCATTCTTAACCACAACTTGCATCTGCTCACGTTCTAAAATAAGCGCGATTAACTCCGAAATATCAACATCATCATCAACAACTAAAATTTTTGACATTTAAACACTTCCCTTATCACAAAATTATACTACACTAATTAAAGATAAAGCAACAAAAAAAATAGAACTAAGTTCTATTACAAAATAACTTATTTTTGACTTCTAGAAACATTTAAAATAATTCCCATACTGCATAAAGTAATTAAAAGGCTAGAACCTCCATAGCTTAAAAATGGTAGCGTCACACCTGTTACAGGTATTAAACCAACTACAACCATTAAATTTAAAACAGTTTGAAAGGCAATCTGAAAAATAATTCCAAAAACTAAATATTTGCCAAACATATCAGAACAATTCCGCGAAATTCTAAAACCCCTAACAATAATAGTTAAAAATAAAGAAGAAACAATAACAATACCTAAAAAGCCAAATTCTTCACTAATTATAGAAAAGATAAAATCTGTTTGTGGTTCAGGCAAATAAAAATGTTTTTGCCTAGAATTCAAAAAACCATAACCAAACAAACCACCAGGACCAATCGCATATAATGACTGAATTATTTGAAAACCACTACCTAAAGGATCACTCCATGGATCTAAAAACGATACAATTCTAGCAAGACGGTAAGGTGCAACTGCAATTAAAATAACAACACCAATGACACCAATAATTCCTATTTTAAAGAAAAATTTAAAATTAACCCCCGCCACAAATAATAAACCGACAATCGATATAACAACAATCGTACCCGTACCAAAATCAGGTTGTAACATAATAAGAGCGAAAACAAACATAGTAATACCTAATATTGGTAAAACACCTCTTTTTATATCTTTTAAATTTTTTTCATTATTTACTAAATATTTAGACGTAAACATAATTAGCGCTAATTTGGTAAATTCACTCGGTTGAATTCCAAATGAACCAATTCCAAACCAACTACGACTTCCATTTCGAACTGTTCCAATACCTGGTATTGCTACTAAAATAAGCAAAACTAAACAGCCTAGTAAAATTTTATTAGCATACTTTAAATAAATATGATAATCAATTTTACTAATAATTATCATAAGAATAACACCAACAATAAAAAATAATCCCTGATGTTTAACATATTTAAAGGCATCATTAAATTTATACTCAGCCCAAATATATGAAGCTGAATAAATCATAATAATACCAAAAATAGATATTACAATAATCGAAATAAACATTAATAAATCAATACTATTCTTTTTCATATTTCACCTAGATCCATACACACAAAATAATCGCAATCATACTTGCAAGTAAACCAACAAATAAAAACATTTTAACAATATCTGTTTCCTTAAAGCCTATTTTTTCAAAACTATGATGAATCGGTGTCATTGGAAAAAAACGTTTTCCTGTTAATTTAAAATAAATAATTTGTATAACACAACTAAGCGTTTCTAAAACAAAAACAATGCCAATCAAAATCAGTAAAAATTCATACCTTGTAATAATTGCTACTGCCCCTAAGGTGGCCCCTAATGCAAGTGAACCTGTATCACCCATAAAAACTTTAGCGGGATTTAAATTAAATACCAAAAAGCCTAAAATACCTCCAATCAAAATAAAACAGAAAACAGCAATATCTTCATATCCTTCTAACCATCCTGTACTCCAAGCAATAAGCCCAAAAGTTAAAAAAGCAATTACTGATAATCCGCCAGCTAAACCATCCAAACCATCGGTTATATTAACAGCATTACTACTAGAGACCAAAATAAACAAAATAAATAATCCATAGAGCCATCCCATCTCTATCCTTAAATTAAGACTTCGAAGCCAAATTAATGGTTCATTACCACCCTTCATAAATAAATAAAAGAAGATAATAGCAACAATTATTTGTAATAATAGTTTTTGAATTTCTGTTAATCCCTTATTATTATTTCTTTTAATAATCAAATAATCATCTAAAAAGCCAATCAAAGAATAAGAAATAAATGTAAACACAATAATTAATAAATTATAACTGAAATTAATTTTTCCAAGCAAATATAAAATAACAACTGTAACAATTACTGGCACAATAAATATTAAGCCGCCCATTGTCGGTGTACCATTTTTCTGCTTATGCATTTCGCTTACATAAATACTAACACGTTGTGAAGCTTTTAATTTTTTTAAAATTGGGATTAAAAATAAACCTAATAATACTGCCAAAATAAAACTAATCATCATCGCTAAAACTGACTTTGTAAGTACAAACATATAAACACCTACTTTATTTTTTATTATAAACTTCTAATAAAGTATATGAAAAAAATAGTACAACTTATACTATTTTTTTAATTTATATTTATACTTTTATTCAACGCCCTTTAAACTCTCAATCATATCAATCTTCTTTAAACTAAAGTGCGTTACGATATTAACAATAATTGTAAAAGAAACCGTTATAATTGAAGAATAAATATAACTTGTAAAATTAACATTGCGAACAAACAATAAGTTTTCTGTTTCACATGTACTTATAATAAAATGACTTAAATAAGAACCTAAAAACAAACCAATAGTTAAACCAATAATAGTTAAAATAATATTTTCTCTTGTAATATAAGAATCCACTTCACTATCATAGAAACCTAAAACTTTTAGAGTCGCAATTTCTCTTTTACGCTCGCTAATATTAATGGTTGATAAATTATATAAAACAACAAAAGCTAAAAGAGCTGAAGAAATAATTAAAATAACAACTACTGAATCTAATGATTCGAGCATTTGACTAACTGAGGAGACTGTTTCATCAATCGATAAAACACTAGCTACTGAAGAAAACGTTAAAAGCTCACTCATTAAATTTTCATTATAATCCCAAGTTACTCCATCTTCTAATGAAATATATATAATATTATCAGTATAGTTTTTAAATAAATTTAAATAAGTATTTTTGTTAATATAAATATAATTATTAACATAGTTTTCAACGATAGCTCCCACTTCAATAAAATAACTTTTCTTATCATAAATAATTTCAATATCTTCACCAACTTTAGCATCAATTAATTTAGCCAATTTTGACGAAATATAAACAACATCATCAGAAACTTCCAGCACTTTATTATTACTTATGTCATTTAAATTTATAACACCTTTAAATTCATTATCCGTAGTTATCATTGTAGCATTTTTTAAAATATTACTATTTTTAAGTGAAACATTATTCATACTCGCCATAGTTACTTTTTTAACATATTTATCATTATTTAATCTTTCTAATAAAGCATCACTATCTTTATTAGATGTCATAATTACCATATCATCATACAATTGAACATTATTAAATTGTAAATTGACAATATCAACAATAGAATCTCTTAAGCCAAAACCAGCTAAAATAAGCGCCGTACAACCTGATATACCAATAACAGTCATAATGATTCTTTTTTTATAACGAAATAAATTTCTCGTTGAAATTTTATTAGAAAATTTTAAATGTTTCCATAAAAATGGTATTCTTTCTAATAAAATACGCTTACCACCAATAGGAGCTTTAGGTCTTATTAATTTGGATGGCATATTTAAAAGTGTTTTATAAACTGCGATAAAAGTGGCACCAACGATACAAACAAATGCGATTAAAATACCAACCAATACAATTCTAAAATCAAAACTAATAACAAAATTAGGGACATCAAAAAGCATTAAATAAATATCCCAAATAATACTAGGAATTAAATAACCACCAACAATAACACCAAGCCCACCACCAATAATAGTCGCTAAGGTAGCATAACTAATATATTTGAATAATATTTTCCCATTTGCAAAACCTAAAGATTTTAAAGTACCTATTTCAGTCCTATCCTCTTCAACCATTCTTGTCATTGAGATTAAACTAATTAAAATCGCAATCACATAAAAAACAATTGGGAAGACATTGCCTAATTTTTTTAAACTAGTAGTAGCATCAATATACTCTTGATATGCACTACTATTATCTCGTGCATAAATATACCAAATGCAATCATCTAAATCGATAAAATATTGATCATAAGCATCAAAGTTATCTGGTTCTATCCCTAACATTTTTTTTAGTTTCGATTTTTTTATATCATCTAAACGTATTTTTTCTCTATCATGTTTAATTGCCTCAATTTTGTTTTCTACCTCTTCAACTAAATCAATATATTCTTCCTCACTAGTAATTAACTCTTTAGCATTCTTAACATTAATATAAATATTAGTAAAATAATCTATATTAAAGGCACTATCTAAAACATACATATAATAAGAAATGCTTCCATTACCAAGTTGTGATGTTCCACGTTCTTTAGAAAAATATAATGGACTTTCAATTATACCAGTAATTTTATAATCTTTGTTTATTAAACTTTCTGAATCTATGGTTATAAAGTCACCAATTACTAGATTATTATCATTTAAAAATTGTTCCTCAACAACTATTTCTTGATTATTAGTTGGTAACTGTCCATCAATAACCGTAACCCTATTAACATTTGTTAATTCAATTAACTTTACAACATATTGATACTTATCAACACTTATTACTGAATCGATACCTTTAGAACCAACAACATCTAAATCATCATCAATATTTTTTAAAACATTTAGATCATCCTCTGTCAAACCATAGTTAGATATAATTTCTAAATCATAATAAGAAGTCTCATCCAAATAATTATCCAAAGTTTTTAACATATCAGGACTAGTTAATTGAATGCCTACAAAAAAACCTACACCTAACAAACTCATTAATAATAATGATATAAACCTTTTATATGACTTTTTAATTTGCCTTAAACTATTCGTAAGTATTCTATTTTTCATATTACCACTCAATACTTTCAATTGATTTTGGTTTTTTATTAATTATTATCTCTTCAACGGAACCATTTTTAAATTTAATGACCTTATTCGCCATATCAGCTAAGGCACTATTATGCGTTACAATTATAACAGTCATATTTTTTTCACGTGCAGTATCCTCTAATAATTTTAAAATCTGTTTTCCAGTTTTATAATCTAGAGCCCCTGTTGGTTCATCACATAAAAGTATTTTCGGATTTTTGGCAATTGCTCTAGCAATGGATACCCTTTGTTGTTCCCCGCCAGATAACTGTGATGGGAAATTATGTAGACGATTTTTAAGACCAACACTTTTTAAAATTTGTTCTGGATTTAAGTGATCGTTACATAACTGAACCGCTAATTCTACATTTTCTAAAGATGTCAAATTTTGAATTAAATTATAAAATTGAAAAACAAAACCAATATCATGTCGGCGATAATCAATTAAATTTTTAGCCTTATATTTAGTTATATCAGCCCCATCAATTAAAACCTGACCACTAGTAACAGTATCCATACCACCTAAAATATTAAGACAAGTTGTTTTTCCAGCTCCAGATGGTCCCAAAATAACAACTAATTCACCCTTTTTAATTGTAAAATTAGTTTTATTTAATGCTTTTATTGTAACCTCACCCATCGTATATTCTTTACTAACATTTTTAAATTCAATAAATTCCATTATATAATCTCTCCCAATTTTTATATAAAGTATTATACCATAAATTTAACTAAATTAATGATTTTATCAACCAATTGACAAAAAAATAATTATTTAATTGATGCAATAGCATAATAATATTTTACATTTATTTACATATTTTTTTCTCCTTCCAAACTAATAGTAAAAAAATTTATTTTTGTAAGTTATAAATAGGCATTTTTTTTCTAATATATGATAATATAATAAAGGTGATAAAATGCAAGAAATTTATAAAAACAGTAAATACACTATATGGCTATATAATATTAGTGCTAGAGAATATATGATTATTAATAAATACCTTCCGACAGAACATTTTGATGTCGTAGATATTGGAAATGATTCTTCCAGGTTTAATGAATTGAAAGATTTTCATATCTTACAAAAACCAGATATTGTAATCTGTGATATAGATAGTTTAATTGATAATAAAATTATAAATATTTTATATGAATCACATTGTAGTTTAGCCAAAGTTAGTACTAAAAAACAACAAGTAAATTTAGATAATACCTTTGAATTAACTAATGAGAAGGTTGAAGAAGTAAAAAAAGGTAAACAAATAACAACAACCAAAACTGAGAAATCGATGAAACAAATTATTGATATGTGCCAATTATCTAACATTATGAAATTACAAATATTAACTAATTTAGGTGCCAAAAACATATATAAGTCAATGGATATTGAGGCAGATTTAAATAGTGGTAAAAGTGTAAATTATATCTCAAAAAAATACCTATTCAAATTAGCACAAACATTAAATGATTTTATTTCTTTAAAGGACAATTATACTAGAGGTCATTGTGAAAGAGTTGCTAATTATGCGGAAGCTCTAGGTCATGCTTTGGGTATGAATGAAGAAGAATTAGAAAATTTAATTTTAGCAGCTAACCTTCATGATATTGGAAAGATTGCCTTACCTGATGCAGTTATAACTAAAACAGATAAATTAAATGATTTGGAATTTAATTTAATGAAAAAACATGTTGAGCTTGGAGCTACATTGCTACCAGCAAATCAATTAGGATATTTAAAAGACGCAGTTAGAGCACATCATGAAAAATATGATGGAAGTGGCTATCCTGATGGTTTAAAAGGAGAACAAATTCCCTTATTAGCGCAAATTCTAGCAATTGCTGATAGTTTTGACGCCATGACATCACAGCGTTCCTATAACAGGGTAAAATCGGCCGAAGAAGCCTTTGAAGACTTAAAAAGACATACAAAACCTTATGGTGATGGCGATGGATTAGGTGTCTTCTATAATCCCAAATTGGTTGACAAATTTATTGATGTCATTAGTAATAGTAAAACGACAATGGATAATTTAAGGGAAGCCAAAAGACAAGCTGACTTAAATATAAATTACAAAAAAGAACAAGATGGGCAAAAACAAAAACGTGATAAACAATTAGTAAAAGGAGATGCGAATAATGGATAATTTTAGTCAAATTATTAAAGAGTATATGGCACATGTTACCGATTTAAATGATAAGAGAATTATGCAAGAGGCAATAACTTTGATTGATTCAAAATTTGATATTACTGATACAGAAATTGATATTTTAAATGAAATGTTTATGAGTTTAAAAGAAGATTATACGCTTAAAATTATTCAAGATCCAACTAATCTAGATTTTTGTATTGCCATCTCTAAACAAGAAATCCCTATCATAAAAAATAAACATGAATTAAATGATTTAGTCGACGAATTAAAAAGATTTTCTTTAAATTTTGAAACTTCAAACATTGAAAAATCAGCTTTAGTATTTTTAGAATCTAGTGAACACATTGAAGAAAATGAATTATATATAATTCAAAATATTATTAGATATTTAAACAACGATTGGTCCTTATCTCCTATTGAAAATCAAAAATATTTAGGAGAGCAAATTAGAATATCTAAATTAAAACCAACTTATAATAAAATACTTATAAAAAATGAAAAGTAATAATATGCTTTTCATTTTTTAGTATATTAAAATGCCTAATCCTCAAGTAACAATCTTACTGTTTCACCTTCTAAAATTCTTTCGCCTGCACTAGGAGACTGATATATAACCTTATTTCCTGTTCCTGTATATTCAACTTTAAAGCTTTTTAAATTTTTAATAGCTTCATTTTTATCCATGCCTACTACATTAGCAACATCAATATATTTTTTATCATTATAATTATATTTTTTTTCGGTACTTCCTTCCCTTTTCTCAATCCCCAAAGCTGTTATTGCGTCTGTTAAAACGGTTTTAGCAATGGGAGCTGCTACTGTTCCACCATATTGCACAACACCTTTCGCGTTATCCAAAGCTATATAAACAATAACTTGGGGATCATCAGCTGGTAAAAAACCTATAAAAGATACAATATAATTCCCAACCATATAACGCCCATTTTGGACTTTTTGAGCTGTACCAGTTTTTCCCCCTACACGATAACCGTCAATATAAGCAGGCCGTCCTGTTCCATTTGATACAACACTTTCTAGTGCATATCTAACCTTTTCGCTTGTTTCTTCGCTTATTACTTTTCTAACAATTTGCCTTTCATTTTCTTGTATTACTGTATTTGTTTCTGGCTCATTTAGACTTTTAACAATATAAGGTTTATTTAAATAACCACCATTAATGGCAGCACTAACTGCTGTTATTTGTTGGATTGGAGTAACTGATACACCTTGACCAAAAGCGGTTGTTGCTAATTCAACATTACCAACTTTATCAAGATTAAAAATAATTCCTGTTCCTTCACCATTTAAATCTACACCAGTTTTTTCTCCAAAACCAAATTTATCTATATAATCAAATAGTGTTTCCTTACCTAATTTTAAACCTAAATTTACAAATCCTGGATTGCATGAATTTTCAACGACTTGCAGATAAGTTTGTTCCCCATGTCCCCCATGTTTCCAACAATGAAGTGTGGCATTATCTACTCTAATCGCACCTGAATCAGAAAAATGATCATTATCTAAATCAACAATTTTTTCTTCTAACGAAGCAGCTAAAGTAATTATTTTAAAAGTTGAACCAGGTTCATAAGTCATCCATACTGGTAAATTTCTATTTATCTCTTCTACTGTATAATTTTGATATTCACTAGGTGAAAAATTAGGTCGTGATGAAATTGCCAAAATTTCACCAGTTTTAGGGTCCATAACAATTCCTAAGGCTTGATCTGGATTATATTTTAACATCGCATTATCAAGTTCTCTTTCTAACGAGACTTGAATATCCATATTAATTGTCAAAGTCATATTTATTCCATCTTGCGGTTTTTCATAAACCTCATTTAAACTTAACCTATTTCCCTTTGCGTCACTAAAATATTTTATTGCGCCATATTCACCTGTCAAAAGATTATCATACATTAACTCTAAGCCACTTAGACCCTGGTTATCAATTCCAACAAAACCTAATGTATGAGATAAATAAGTATCAAAGGGATAATTACGTTTTGACTCTTTAACTAAGTAAACACCCGGCAGATTTAAACTAGCTATTTTGTCAGCAACTTCATACGATAATCTTCTTCCTTCAGGATGGACTCTTTCAATAGATGTTTTTTTAGAGACATGCGCATACATATCATCATAACTTACATTTAATACTTCGGCTAATTCTTTAGCTGTTTTTTCTTTATCATCAATTTGATTAGGGATTAAAACTAATGAAGTTGTCGTAATATTATCAGCAATTACTACACCATTACGATCATAAATAATTCCTCGGTTAGCCTCAATTGGTAAATTTCTACTCCATAAATCATTCGCATAATCATTTAACTTATTATAACTAAAAACTTGAATATAAAATATCTTACCAATTATTAAAACAAATAATAAAATAATTACAACTAATATAATTTTAATTCTTTTATGATAATCTCTTACAAACATGATAACACCTCATAAAATTTTATGAATTTAAAAAAAAATAAGTATAAATATTAGAAATTACACTTATTTTTCATTTATTTTTTTAAACCAAATACCACTCTTGTAAATAATTATTCTTAGTATGACAATAATCACACTCACCATGAGTAACATCAATTGAGGCTCCACAATTATGGCAATTAATCAAATTAACACCATTATTTAATCTTTCCATTTTTTTATTATTTTTCTTTAATTTAAACAATTTCTTCTCAATTTTTGAAGTAATTTTATTATTGATTAGTCTTACAATACGAATACTTACACATACCTCAATATTTAAAAAATTATTAGAATCAAGAGAATCATTAAAACTATGGTAATCAATTATATCATAATCAATTATGTTATCATCTTCTGATAGACTTCCGTAATAATAATCTTGTAATTCATAATTAAAATTGTTATAAAATGTTAGTGCATCAATATTTTTTTCTTTCATTCTATTCCAAAACGCTATTTGCTTTTGATTTTGTTTATCTTTATATATTTTTATAGGTAAAAGAACGATTACAGCGTCAAGCATATAAAATACATAGAAAAGAGCTGAAGCCGTAATAACACCACCAATTAAAACTTTACAAATATCGTATATATTAAAAGTTCGACTACTTCCCTTTATATATATTAAAAAGATTATTAAACAAACAATTAAATCAATAAGAAAAGTTATTGTTATATAATGATTACTATGAATCGTTCTATCATAATGATATTTAGCCCCTAAGCCTTTATTATTATAATCTATATTATAATGCGTGCCACAATATTCACAACCTTCTAAAAAATCTTTAACAATACCACGATTACCACAATTAGGACATTCAATTTCTTTATTTTCACTATCTTTAGATATAAAAGTATATTTTATTCTAGGGTCAAAATTATAAAGTTTTTTTAATAAAATACCATTTTGATAATAATCTTTTTCAATTCTAATACCATTATTAATATCATCATTTTTAGAATTATCTGTATTTCTTTCTAAAATATCATCGTCATCTTTATATTTAGTTTTTATATTAATATTAAATTTTTTTAGTCTCGCAATATGTAATTTTTCTGTTATTCTTGCCATACATTACCTCATTAATTATTGTTGTTATTATTGTTATTGTTATTGTTGTTATTTGAAGAAGAACCTGAACTTCCACTATGATATGTTGAACTTGTAAAATGTTGTATAATTTCAAATTTATTATTTTTTATATAAATCTTATCAATAGAACTACTAAGATTATTTTTTTTAGGTGTTAATACAATTGGTTCTCTCACAAAAAAGTTATTATTATTATTTTCGTTACTATAAAAATTTAAAACATTACTAGCCGTAGATATATAAATACTATTATCCGTTCTTTCACTTAAAAAGTCATAGATTTCATTAAATAATTCATCAGTTATTATATAATATTTTGATAATTCACAACATTGTTTAAACATAATTAATTCCTGATAAGTTTTTGGTTGTTTATTTAACATAATCTTCCTCCTCTACATAATAAAACTCAATATTTTGAAATGGTAAATTAATTGCTTGAAAATGATAATAAGCATTATTTTTTTGCTTTGTATAATGATAATCTCTTAAGGCATTAGTTGTAAAAAATAAATTATTAGGATTATCTTTTGAATAGTATTTTTTAAATTCTTTAAGCATATTTGAAATATCATAACAAAAATATTCATCTAAATCAGATTCATTTTTTTCTAAAACACCCTTATATATTTGTTCAGACATAATATGTTCCTGTTTAATTCGACCTTCATCACCATACTGAATTAAATTGCCACTTAATACCATTATATATAAAGAATTGTTTTGTGGATAATCACATTCAGCTTCCATTACTTTTTTATCTAAATATATCTTAATTTTACTTTCATCACTAATATAAATAATTTCTCTTTTTTTTCTTAAAATTTGTGATTCTAAAAAATATTTATAATCATCAACTGATAGAATAAAGGTATTATTATCATATAAATATTTTAATCTGGAGTCTTCTTCTATTATTTTTTCTAGACTGGGATAACCAAGATTTGGTTCCTGATTTGGATAATATTTTTCAATTAAACTAGGGTGTAATTTAGATACATATTCATAAGTTGTTTCATCTGGATATGCGTCTTTTTCATAATTTCTTTGTTGGTATAATTCTAATTGTAATTTACAAGTGTATGATTTATTAGATTTATAAACATTTTTTACAAATGGACAACCTGTTTTACATAAATATAAGTATTCACATTTAGAACATTCCGCATTAAAAGATAGTTGATTATGAATTTTAAATATTTTTATTTTAGCATTTTCTAAAATTGTTTCCACACTATCCTTATAAATATTTCCATAATAGAAATCTTTATTTTTTTGACCTCTAACACAAGAGTAAATATCGCCATTTTTTTCTAACAAAAAGAATTTTTCCCCACAATTATCACAATTGGTACAATACTCTGGTCCAAACTCATTAAACCAAGCACCATTAACACCTTTATCCAAATTAGTTCCATCAAATTCTTTGTGCATTCGTTTAAAAAATTTAACTTGTTCTTCTTCTGTCAAAGGTGTTAACAAGCCATTTGAATTATAATCAAAACCAATCATAAAATTAAAATCGTTCATATCTAAACAAGTACTTTTATCTAAAAATTTTATATCATTAATTATCTCTTCAATATATTTATAATGTTCTTTAAAAATGGTTGCCGAGATTTTCTTTTTATTAGGGATTGTTTCTAATAAAGCAATGTTAGTTAAAATATTATGTAATGTTTTCTTTTCACCTTTAGTTATCCTAAACTTATCATGTAAGGAAAACGGAAGATCCAAACTACCACTAATAGAAACAGAAAACTTTCTAATCGTATCAATATGCTTTTTTAAATCATATAAATTAGTTTTAATATGTGGATTGCCAACTTTAAAACCATTTCCCGTAATTAAGTTGTTATTATCTTTATAATAAGCATCAATATATTCAATCAAATTATGAAATTCATCTTTGCTTAAAGTTGTAACTTCACCACCATGTAATGAAATATTAAAAGGGATTACATTAGATTTCTTAAATTTTTCTATAGCAAATTTTAATGTATCAATTGCTTTATACTTACCCCATTCATCTTTGGTATTATCTTCTAAATAGCAATACTTACAGGCCATATTACAAGCCATAGTTGGAACATAAAGAAGATGCATAAATTTGTAGTCGCTCATAAAACCTCCTGTAAATACTTAACGAAAAATTATTTTAATATAATTATCCATCCCTGATTTTACTTCTAAAGTATAACCTTCAAAAATATATTTATAATTTTGTGGAGATGATGTTTGAAAATCAAAATAATATGTATCCTTTTTTGTAACTATTTTGATTGTTCCACTCATCCCAATAAATATATTTTCATCATGAGTTGTATCGGTAAATGATATTAGGGTAATACGCAATTCATCATTAATATATTTCTCTTGATTTAAATATAATGTATACGTTTTTGAATCAACAGAATTATTGTTATTGTTATAAGTTGGATTATCCTCTCCTATATAACTAACACTTGTTGGGCTTTCTTTGAATGCTCTCTCATTAACTATTGCATTTTTAGGAATTTTTATTGAATATAAAGAAGTGCAGGCTCTAAAAGCTGAACTACCTATTTCCTCTACGGTTGAAGGCACACTAACCTTAGTCAAAGAACTACACCCATGAAATGCATGTCCACCGATTCTAGTAACACCAGATGGAATATCTATTTCTTTTAGCGCAGTGCAACCTTCAAATGTTGATCCTCTTATTTCGGTTATCTTACTAGGCAAATTTATTTTTACTAAAGAAGTACAATTTTTAAATACCTCACCATGAATACTAGTAATTTCATTATGTAGGTTAACATCTTCTAACGAATAACAATTTTCAAAAGTATTACCATTAATTTCCTTAACACCACTAGGTATTGTTATACTTTTTAGGGACCTACAGTTTTTAAAAGCACTACCACCTAAATAAATTAAGTCTTTTGGTAAATCGATTGCTGTTAAATTATAAACATTTTCGAAAGCTCCACCACGAATTACCTGTATCGTATCTGGCAACTTAATCTCTTTTAAAAATACCATATTTTTAAAAACATTACCTCTAATACCAATTACCTTTTCACCTTTATATTAATCAGGAATAGTAACTGTTTGATAATTTGTTATACCAATTGTATAAAATCTAACATAATAACCACCATCGACTTTTTCATACAAAATATGCGGATTAAAGAAAATAAAAAGTGGTAATACAATAGAAACTAATATAAAAATACAATTTTTAAATTTACCCGAAGAATAAACAATATTTCCATTTAGCATACTAGAAATAATATAAGAAATATTTTCCGTTGGTCTTGATTTAATTTCTTTTTTGATAACATTTATGACATTAATTTTTTTCATAAATACAATATATAAAATTATATTTAGTAGTTCTAAAAAATAAATATAAATTGGAAAATGAAAAAATACACCTACTAAAAAGGAAAAATTAATAGTAGAAAAAATAATCGTTAAAATAAACTTTCTTTTGGTAATTATCTTTAAATTGTTTTTTCGCGTATAATTATTTTTTATAAGCTCCTTTTCAATCATAACACTAATATAATTATCTTCTTTATTTTTAGCAATTAAATTAATAATTTCATCAATATTAATACCATTGTTGGGATACTCTAATAAAATTTTTCTAAATTTATTAAAATTCCCAATTTTTTTGACTTTAAAAATGATAATAATAACTAATATTAAAACCAAGATAGGAAGCCAATATATTAATATCCAAGGAAAAAGGGCTAATATAATTGGAAAACAAAATATAACTATAACCAAGAAAAAGTATAACTTATTGTACATACAACTCACCTAATTTAATTATATCACATAATAATAATTTTAAATAATAAAAAGCAAAAAATCTTGGTTAAATAAAACCAAGATCAAAAGCTTCGACCTCCACCACCATGACTTCTTCCACTACTACTTGAATGAAAACTACTACCACCACCTGAACCACTAGAACTAGATTGAATTCTAACACGTGATGTATAAGTTGTAACAAATTGATCATTCTTAATTATATTAGTCATATTAGGGTTAATATAAGTAACGGTATTCTGTTTTTTAATCTTCGAGGATGTTTTAAAATATAAAATTAATGATGTAATGGCGCATATAGCACCAGACATTAATAATACCATTACATAAGGAATCTTTTTAATATAGTAAGGATTTCCATCTTCATCAATAAATAAATTACTATTACTACTTGGATAACCAGATAAAAAATAATTATTTATTTTATCTATCACTCTTGTTAAACATTCATAATATTCCTGATTTTTTAAATAATAATAACCTGCATCAATAATACTATCAATCCTTGAATCATCATACATCTTTATAGCCATACCACTAGTCGATATCCATATCACTCGTGTATCCATATCAATTAGAATCAAAAGACCATCGCGACTAGTTCCAAACCCAAAATTATTATAATCAAAGAAATCGTCAGCATACTCTGTAGCACTATACTTATTATTATCATTAATTGTAACAATTACTAAATCATATTTACTCGTTTCAATATAATTATTAATTTTATTATATAATTGATCTTCTTCACTATCATCAAGTAAATTGGCAAAATCGTAAACTTTTTCATTTTCATTAACAGCTGGCGTTTTTAAAATAGCATTTCTATTACTAGAAGTAATATTAATTGAATCAGGAACTAAATAGTCATCGGTTGTTCTTTCATAAGTAGTTACCATTGCCCCGACATTTTGAATACTACAAAATAAAGTTATAAAAAATATTAAAAACTTCTTCATATTACCACCTATATCCTTGAGAAACAAAAATAAGTAATATAATAATAAAAGGTACTATAAAGCTAATAATAATTGTTAATAATAATTTTTTCTTATCAACAGGTATTTCTCCAACCATTTTTCCAGTTTGACCATTATAAGCAAAATGATAAATTTTTTCTTTAAATTTTATATTCAATACCCAAACAGGTAACAATACATAATCAGTATTATTTAATTTAATATCATCATTATTAGAATTAATCACTTTGGTTGTATAACCAACAATACTATCCAATAAATAACGTTTTGAATCTTCTTTTATTCTATTCATAGTTACATTATAAGCTGCATCTTTATCAACATCATATTTTTCAGAAATATAACCCGACAAATACGACATATTAAAATTTTTAAATTCATCATAATTAAATGGCTCAATCGCACTCATTATCGTATCATCAAAACGACTAGAGCCATCAGCTGGTACTTTAACAAAATTTAAATCTCCAGAACGTGATACATTATAAGTATCTGTTTTGGTATAAACATACCTAGAATCTGACCAAGACTTAACCTTAGTACATTTTGCCGTTAAACTAGCATCATTGTTACAATCGTATAGCCAAAATGGTACATAAAGTCCCTCCATCTCTTGAATATTTTTAATATCATTAAATTGACTAGGAAGAAGTAATCTACCCTTACATTTTTTCTTAAAAGCATTAATAGCGTCGTCTTTATTATATTTAAAAGTTATAATTTTACTTGGGGCATATAGCCCTGTTAATCGCTCTTTTATAAGCGCTGTATTTTTACAATAAACACAAGATGTTGATGCCACATTATCGCCTGTTATAATTTCGGCTCCACAACTAGAACATCTATATCCATCCATATCAGACATTTTTTCTAAAATTTTAAATTTTTCGTTCTTTTTCTTATACTTTTCTAAATCTTCTAATGAATATACATTAGCACAGTATTCACACTTAAATTGATCTTTTTTAGCATCATATTTAAGTGGTGCATTGCATGTTGGACATTTTTCGTTTATTACATTAGCCATTATCATCTACCTCTAATTAACTATATCATAAATTAAGTTTTTTAGAAACAAATTTAAAATAATTTTTTTAAAATCACAAAAAAATATCCCGCAGGGGAATCGAACCCCTATCTACCTCTTAGTTGGAGAGTTGCTCTATCCAATTAAGCTAGCAGGACATTTCATCTTATAAAAATAAGACATATTAATCTTACTAAAAAACTACAATTAAAACAATATACTTTGTATGAATTTACAATAAATATTCACAAACTAAATTATTGTTAATCTCATATATACTAAATTTACCATTGTCATATAATAAATAGCTTTCCATAAAATTTCCTCTTGGTAAAGAAATAGAACCTGGGTTTATACACAAAACATTACCTTTTTTTCGAATATATGGCTTATGCTCATGACCGTATATTAAAACGCCTTCATTAATATCGCCTAAATTATCATAATTATAACTATTACCATGATTAAAATAAAAATTATAATTATCTATTTTTATTTTAAATAAGCCATCATAAATGCTAAAATCGCACTTTTTTAAATCGCTATTAGTATCACAATTACCTCGCATACAAATTAGTTTATCTTTAAAACTATTTAAAAATTCTAAAACATATAAAGAATTATAATCTTCTAAAATAGAAGGACCATTAAATAAATCACCTAAAACAACTATTCTGTCGCAATTTAAAATATCAAAAGTTTTCTTTATATAATCTAAATTTTTAGTTATTCCATGAATATCAGAAATAAATATTATTCGCATAATCTCACCCCATAAAAATTAAAAAAATTGTATAACAATAATAGTTAGGCAAACAAGAAAAATACTGACAACTACTCAGTATTTGCATTTTCCTGCTTATCAAAAAACTTATCCCTTAATTTTAAATCAACAGTCATTTCATTAGTTAAAACCGTATCTTTAGCAATTGATTGCTCATAGACATATCCAAATCCTTCAAATGTATAATTAAATTTTGTTAATTCGAAGAACTTTTGAACATCGGCTAAAGCCCATCCTAACATATCTGGCAATACTATATTTTGACCATTTGTTATTAAATAAATTTTATCACCAGTAATCATTGTGGTATTGGGTTTAGGATATTGATCAACAACCTTTTTACCATCTCCAATAATTACCAAATTAAAGCCATGTTTTGACAAATCATTCACAACATCATCTAATAACATATTATTATAATTTTCGATTTCAAGTGTATCAACTACTTCAATATTACTTTTATCGTTAAAAATATTTTTAAACTTAGCTACACTCTCCATAACTGATTTTGAAGCTGCTACTAATCCACTACTAGCACCATTACTAGGTTTCTTCATCGTTGCATAAACAATTATTTGAGGATCATCATACGGATACATTCCAGCAAATGAAAAGATATAGTCATTTTCTCCATCTAAATATCGCCCTAAAGTATTATCATAAATTTGAGCTGTTCCAGTTTTACCTATAACATCTAAACCATTAATTTTATAATTTTTACCTGTAGCTACAGGATCATCACTATTAATAACATTATACATTAATTTTTTTATTTTTTTTATCGTTTCCTCGCTAACAAGCTGTTCACTTTCTTCAACTTTTGTTTCAAATAAAGTTTCTCCAGTACTACTATCAACAATTTTTTTTACAATATGTGGTTTCAGCATTTTACCATTATTAGAAATAATCGTTAATGCTTGCAATTGTTGAATAGCTGTAATGGTAATTCCTTGACCAAATGAGGCATTAGCGACCTCAATTGGATAATTAAATGATGATATATTTCCGGCCGCCTCATTAGAAAGTTCAATCCCAGTTTGTTCTCCAAAACCATAGCTTTCTAAACATGAGCGCAATTTTTGTTTATCTAAAATTGTTTGCATCAAAGTCGAAACAGCTACATTACTAGAATATTCAAAACCTTTATCATAACTAATTTTACCCCATCCCCAAACATTCCAATCCTTAACTACGTCATCAGTAAATCGAATACTACCAGATTGATATAAATCTTCACCATTATATAACCCTGTCTCCATCGCACACATATAGGTATATATTTTCATAGTTGAACCTGGTTCATAAGTAGTTGATATGAGCGGATTTTCATAATTAGTAATATTCTTAATATTTGGATCAAAAGATGGTGTTGCTGAAGTACCTAAAATTTCACCTGTTTTAGCATTCATAACTGTTAATGTCATCCACTCAGGATTATTATTCTCCATCACCTCTTTAACAGATGATTCAACAAATCTTTGAATATTAGAATCAATTGTTAAATAAATATCATTCCCATCGATTGCAGGATCAAGTATCTCCGGTGTATCTGGGATTTTATAACCAGATAAATCTCTTTGATAAGTTAATGAGCCATCTCTACCACTAAGTTCTTTATTATAGCGTGATTCTATTCCCATTTCACCAACTAAATTATATTGTAATTTATCAATACCATCCTCATTAACCTCTTGCTCATAGCGTCGTACATAGCCAATTATATATGAAGCAAAATCACCATTAGGATAATACCTTTTGGTTGACTCAACAAAATCAATGCCAGGTAAACCTAAAGACTCGATTTCTTCCTTTTTTAATTCCGTAATATTTCTTCCACCTGGACCCAATTCTACTTGCCAAGCATTTTTATTAATCGCATCATTTAAAAGTTTTTTTATAACTTCAACATCCATATCCAAAATAGGAGAAAGAGCTTCAGCTGTTGTAATAACATCTGTAACATGTTTTTGAACTTTAGAATTACCTGTCACATTAGGATTAACATAAGCAATAACAGTATAAGATGTAACATTAGAAGCTAACGTATTTCCTAAAGAATCATAAATAGTTCCGCGATTAGACTTTAAAACATTTGTAACTGTATTTCGATTAGCTGAAAATTCTTTCATATTAATACCATAAATATTAGGGGATAAAGCCAAATAGCATAATTGAACAAATAAAATAAACATTAAAAAAAGAAAACAAATAAAAACTCTTTTAGGAAAAAGCCAATGTTTACTTTTCATTTTATTTGTTTTCATAATTAAACACCTCTATTTATTCATTAATAATGATGACATTTTGATTGTTATATGATAAACCCATATTTTTAACAACATCCTGAACTTCAGTAAAAGACGTTAATTCGTTAACCTGCATGTTCAAACTCTCAATTTTCTTTTCTTGTTCACTAATATCAAATTTTAACTTTTCAACACTCATGCTTAAATGGCCTACACTAGCTCCACAAAATATTTTAAAAACCATTGTCGAAATTAAACACAAAAAAGCTGTCATATATAACAATTTTTCAAATTTTGTAATTTTCATTTTTCTTACTTTCTTCTTTTTCATATTATCCCTCTTTTATTCTTTCTATAACTCTTAATTTAGCACTTCGACTTCGGTTATTCTCAATTAATTCATTATTATCTGGCGTAATACTAGCTATTACCTTAAATTTAGGTTGATATTGTAAAGGTATTATGGGCATTTTACTTATTGCTTTATCAACTGTACTACTCTCTTTAAAAATCCTTTTACAAATTTTATCTTCTAATGAATGAAATGTAATTACACAAATACGGCCTCCAACCTTTAACATTTTTAAAGCAGCAATTAAAGACTGCTCAAAAACATTTAATTCATCATTAACCTCAATTCTAATAGCCTGAAAAATCTTTCTAGCTGGATGCTTTTCACGTTTATATTTTTCAGGAACAGCGCTTTTAATTATTTCTACCAATTCTAAAGTCGTTGAAATATTCTTATTTTGACGATAATCAATAATTTTTTTAGCTATTGGTACTGCATACTTTTCTTCCCCATAGTCGCGAAAAATACGTACTAAATCTTCACAAGAATATTCATTAACCACATGAAAAGCTGATAATTCATTATTTAAATCCATACGCATATCTAATGGAGCATCTTTATGAAAACTAAAACCACGATAATCTGTATCTAATTGTGGTGATGATACACCCAGATCAAATAAAACACCATCAACCTTATAAATATTTCGCCTATTTAACTCATCCTTTAAATTTACAAAATTACTTTTAATAATTTCAAAATTTGAAGCAATATTCGAAAATCGTTCTTTACTATAATTAATTGCCTCAACATCTTGGTCAAAACAATATAAAAAACCCTTCTTTACTTTTTCAAGTATTTTACTACTATGCCCACCATACCCCAAAGTACAATCAACGATAATACTATTTTCTTGTAAATTCAAATATTCTAAACAGCTATCTAGTAAAACACTCTTATGCATGAAGTCACCCCTTAAATATTAATGTTTGTTGCAAATAGATTATCGGCTATATCAGATAAATTATCTTCATTAGTATTAATAAATTCTTGCCAATTTTCGTGACTCCATACTTCTAATCGATCATTAACACCTATAATAATGCAATCTTTTTTTAAATTAGCAAAAGTAACAAGTGGGGATGGAATATTAATTCGACCTTGTTTATCAAATTCTAAAGTGGTAGCTCCCGATAAAAAAATTCTCATAAAATTTCGAACATCCTTAGTTTGTGGTAATTCTTTATACTTTCTAATAATATTATCCCACTCTTCTTTAGGATAAATAGATAAACATTTATCTAAGCCTCTTGTAACAACAAAACCCTCGCCCAATTCATATCGAATTTTGGATGGAATTGTTAATCGACCTTTTTCATCAATTGTATGATGATACTCACCCATTAGCATAAAATCACCCACTTTTATCCACTTTTAACCACTGTACACCACTATTTTACTCTTTTATCCCCATCTTGTAAATACTTTAATAGCAAAAATTTTAGTATTTTACAATAAAACCTCGCATTAAGATTGTATTCTTCACATATAGTTTATTGTAAGAAAAAAAGAGGTTCACCTCTTTTAATACCAACTAACAAAAGATCCAATAATAATAGCAAGTAAAATATATAAAATAATTACAATCCAATAATTTGAAACTTGGTTAGTTGATGAATTTCGCTTGTTACAATTAGTATTACATTGATGAGAATTTTGACAGGCCACTTATATCACCTCCTATTTTAGGCTTAAATGTATGCCCCAAGTATAATAATTAAAAGTATAAATAATACTAAAACGATAGCAGCTCCAGAAACTCCTGTATTACACATAGTTCATTCCTCCTTTTTTGTCTTTTCACATTATTGTATGGAATTTTGAAAATTGTGTGAATACTTACAACTAATTATTGTATTTTTTTATTATTTTTGTTATCATATAAATGTAAGCTTAAGCATTTAAATTATAATATTACAAATTGGAAGGAGACAAAATGAAAAAAAAATTATTAACTATTATTACCTGTTCTTTATTATTAACAGGTTGTGGTAAAATACCAAAATTAGAAAATGGTGAAGAAGTCATAGCTGAGATTGATGGAAAAAGTTTTACCGCTAATGAGCTTTATAATGACCTTAAAAATTCTTCAGGAACATCATTCCTAGTAAATATGATTGATAACCATATAGCTAACGAAGAAATTGAAACAGATGATAAAGCTAAAGAATTTGCAAAAACAGAACTTGAAAACTTAAAGTATCAATATGAGCTATATCAAATGGATTTTGATACAGCCATGAAACAAGCTGGATACGAATCTGAAGAAAAATTATTAGATGAAATAATATTACAATATAAAAAGGATAAAGTTGTAGAAAATTATGCTAAAGAACAAATTGAAGATTCAGAAATTCAAAAATACTATGATGAAAATATTTTTGGTGAGATTACAGCTAAACATATTTTAATAAAACCAGAAATAACTAGTACTATGAATGATGAAGAAAAAAAATCTAAAGAAGAAGAAGCTTTAAACTACGCTAAGGGCTTGATTAATCAATTAAATGATGGTGCTAATTTTGAAGATTTAGCTAAAGAACACTCAGCTGATACTGGTTCAGCTAGTGAAGGAGGCTTAATTAAAGACTTTACAAAAGTTGGAGAAAATAGTGTTGTTCCAGAATTTTGGAATGCATCAGCTGAATTAAAAGATGGAGAATATACACAAGAGCCTGTTAAAAGTTCATTTGGATATCATATTATTTTAAGAGTTAGTCAAAATGAAAGACCTAGCCTAGATGATACTAAAGATGATATTTTAACAACATTAGTTGAAGACAAATTACAAAACGATAAAAATTTAAGTGCTAAATATTGGGCTGATATAAGAAAAAAATATAATTTAAATATTATTGATAGTGACCTAAAAAAAGTTTATGATGATACAATTTCAAGTTACAAATAAAAAAATCGATTTATAAGTCGATTTTTTTATTATCCCTATATAAATTAGTTCAAAAATATATAATTCAAAACAACACTAATCTAAATATTAACGATTTCTGCTTTACATAGAGAGACAAAGGCTGGATTGCTATTGTTTGGTCCAACGACAACAACCATTCCATACTCACTTTTCAAAATAGTCCCTTGGGCAACTGTTTGCCCACCAGCATTAATATCAACACTTGATGTTCCAACTGGCAAGTATGAACGAAGCGCTGCCTCACAATTAGCATCACACCCAGTTGGCAATGGTATAGGTGCAGGCAAATATGTAATAGCATCATTATATGTATTGCTAGTAATTGTAATAGAAGCAATTCTACATATTGAAACCGCCTCTTGTGGTACTCCTTGATTATTGACTAATTGAAACAATCCGGAGTTTGGATTATTATTGGGAGCTGGTAAAAGAGAGCCAGGTCTTCCACTTACATTATTGCCACTTTCCATTGCAATAATTAAATTATCATTAGGATACAATTGTATTATTTGCTGTATAACATTGCGCATTTGATCTACACAAAAACATGATGCCACATTTGCTGAACTACCTGTTGGTCCTGTTGGCCCTGTTGCTCCTGTTGGCCCTGTTGCTCCTGTTGCTCCTGTTGACCCTGTTGCTCCTGTTGGCCCTGTTGCTCCTGTTG
>CAMSCJ010000008.1 GCA_947056845.1 uncultured Mycoplasmatota bacterium | reverse complement strand
TATCTATCGCTTTTTGTATATACTTTTGGTGTCACATCAATTGTAACACTACAAATATAGCTTTAACATTTTTAATATTTATATTGACAAATCTAATTAAAGATGTTAATATATTAGGCGATTCTTGAAAGGGGGAATTTTATTATGGGTTATAATGATGATAACTATAATGGTTACTATGATGATGATATTGTAGAACAAGAAAAAGAACAAGAAAAAGAACAAGAAAAAAAGAAAAAGATTAAAATTTATTGGAAAGTATTTATCGGAACTCTTGTGGTGGGTGGAGTTGTCTTAGTAGGTAATTTAATTAATAATAACTCATCTAAACAAAATGAAGAAGAAAAGGCTAATACTAAAAAGGAACTAAATGATGATGATATTCATAATATTGGTAGTACAACAGAATTTACAACAGCTACTTTAAATGATGATGGAACAATTGATTTAAATAACAATATAGAAGATGATACAACTGAATATGCTCAATATACAAAAGAAACAGATGATACAACTGATACTAATGATGAGTCTATTACCACAGGTGAAAATGAACAAGTCAATAGAATTGTTGTAACGGCAGAAGATATAAAAAATGTTGTTAATAATTATTATTCATATTTAAATGAGAGAGTAGAAGATTCTTCTAATATGGTTGACATGGGGGCAGTTTATTCTTTTGCATTTATGGCAAATTGTCAATATATAAGCATTGATGAGTGTAATAAATTAATAAATGAAGGCTTAATACCAAGTGATTTAACAACCACTAAAACAGAAGTAGATAATGTTATGAGTTTAATTATGAGCGAGGATGTTTCAAAAGTTGCAGTATCAGATTTTTTTGGTACAAAATTAGATAAGAACAACTTATTTGAATTATCTCAATTGTTTATAGATGAGACAGATCAAGAAGTAGCAAACTATACTTTTAATGAGTATTGTAAACTAATTTCAGCTACTAATATATATGACGAGAATGGTAATTTAGTTTCAGGTACATCAACTAATGCATGGAACATTTATGAAAATACTAGAAACTTTTTCAATAACTGTACTAAATATGATTTTGAAGAAATAGGTTATGATGCAAAACACTTTACACATAATTATCCTGTTAATTTTACTCAAACATCTGTCGGTGCACAATATATAATTAAAGGAATTGTAGCTCCAGAGTTTGCTATTTATGTAGGAAGTAATGGTTATGCAAATGAAAGCGAGTTATCTGAATTCCAAAAAACTATTGATAATGTTGAAGGACCAATCTCATATTTGCAAGATAAATATAACGGAATTTGCTTTACTGATGAAACCGCTAAAACATATGTAAAATAACATATGTTTTTTCTTTAGAATTTTATTTAAATATGTTATATTAGATTTGGTGGTTATATGGATGGAATAATAATTGTAAATAAAGAAGCAGGCTATACTAGTCGTGATGTTGTTAATAAGGTTAGTAAAATTTTAAATACGAAAAAAATAGGTCATACAGGTACATTAGATCCACTTGCAACAGGTGTTTTAGTACTTTGTGTTGGTAAAGCAACAAAATTAGTAGAAATATTAACAGCTACCGAAAAAGAATATATTGCTGAAGTTACTTTAGGTATTAGTACTGATACGTTAGATAATACGGGTAAAGTTTTAGAAGAAAAAAATGTACAAATTGCTAAAGAACAAATTATAACCGTTTTAAATAGTATGCTAGGCTTTTATGAACAGGAAGTGCCTATTTATTCAGCTGTTAAGATAGGTGGTAAAAAACTGTATGAGTATGCTAGAGAAAATAAAGAAATAAAATTACCCAAAAGAATGGTTCAGATAAAACAAATAAAATTAATAGGTGATATTGTATATAAAGATAATAAAACAATCTTTAGTTTTAAGTGTTTAGTTAGTAAAGGAACTTACATTAGAAGTTTAATTAGGGATATTGCTTTAAAATTAAATACGATAGGAATTATGTCTAATTTAAATAGAACCAAACAAGGGAAATTTAATGTAGAACAAAGCTATGATATAGCAAGTATTGAAAAAAACAACTATAAAATGATTAGTATAGCAGATTGTTTAAATCAGTATAAAAATATTATAGCCGATGATTTTTTAATTCATAAAATAAAAAATGGGGCACTTTTACAAAATAGATATGATGAAGATATAGTTGTATTTAAAGATAATAACAACGATATTTTAGCTATTTATAAAACTTACGATAAAGATACAACAAAAATTAAACCATGGAAAATATTTTAAAAAGATAATAAAATGGTTGCTAAATAATAAAATATAGTGTATATTATATATGTACTTATTCTTGGCAATTGATTTCCTGGCTTTTACTCAGAATAAGCGAATTTAAGGAAAGGGAGATTTAAAATGGCTTTAAATAAAGAAGCAAAACAAGAGATTATCAAAAAATATGCAAGAAGTGAAGGAGATACAGGTTCACCTGAGGTTCAAATTGCAATCTTAACAGAAGAAATTAATACTTTGACTGAACACTTGAAAGAACACAAACATGATTTTCATTCAAGAAGAGGATTATTAAAGAAAGTTGGTCAAAGACGTAGTATGCTAAACTATTTATTAAAAAATGATGTTACAAGATATCGTGAAATAATTAAAAGTTTAGGATTAAGAAAATAATTATAAAAGTAGGCACTCTTTTTTGGGTGTTTTTATTTTGAAATATATGGAGGTAATAATGAAGAAAGTATATGAGTTAAATTTTAGGGGAAGACCAATAACTGTCGAAATTGGTGAAATGGCGAAACAAGCAAATGGTGCCTGTTTAGTAAGATATGGCGATACAGTTATTTTAAGTACATCAGTTGTTTCAAAGACTGCTAACATTTTATCAGATTTTTTCCCGTTAATGGTTTTATATCAAGAAAAATTATATTCAGTTGGAAAAATACCAGGGGGATTTATAAAAAGAGAAGGACGTCCTACTGAAAATGCGACATTGGCAGCTAGAATGATTGATAGGCCAATGCGCCCAATGTTCCCTAGTGACTTTAAAAATGAAGTACAAATTATTAATACAGTCTTATCAGTTGATCAAGATAATTCGCCAGAAATGACAGCTATGTTTGGATCGTCATTATGTGTATCTATTTCGGAGATTCCTTTCGATGGACCAATCGCTGGTGTTAAAGTTGGGAGAGTTAATGGCGAATTTATAATTAATCCAACTAAAGAACAATCGGAACTTAGTGATATTGATTTAACAGTAGCTGGAACTAAAGAAGCTATAAATATGGTTGAGGCTGGAAGCAAAGAAGTAAGTGAAGATGATATGTTAGAAGCACTTATGTTTGGACATGATGCGATTAAAGAACTAATTGCTTTTCAAGAAGAAATTATTGCTGATTGTGGTAAAGAAAAAATGGCTTATGAAGTCTTAGAAATAACAACTGAATTAAAAGAAGAAATTAAAATACTTGCTAGTGATAAATTAAATACAGCAATGCGTATTCAAGATAAGTTAGAAAAATATGCAGCAATTGATAAAGTTAAGGAAGATGTCGTTAATAAATATACTACTGAAAATGAACATTTAAAAGAACAAGAATTGAACGAATTGATTACAAAGGTCAAACTTGTTTTAGAAGAAATTGAGTATGAAATATTTAGAAAAATAGTTGTTAAAGAAAAAACGCGTGCTGATGGGCGCGAAATGACGGAAATAAGACCACTTTCAACTGAAATAGATTTATTGCCACGTACACACGGTTCAGCTATGTTTACACGTGGACAAACACAGAGTTTATCAGTTGTTACACTTGGAGCACTTGGTGAACATCAAATTTTAGATGGGCTTTCCATTGAAGATGAAAAAAGATTTATGTTACACTATAATTTCCCACAATTTTCAGTTGGCGAAACAGGGCGCTATGGAAGTCCAGGTAGAAGAGAAATTGGACATGGCGCTTTAGGAGAAAGAGCTTTAGCGCAAGTTATTCCATCAGAAGAAGAATTCCCATATACCATTCGCGTTGTTTCCGAAATTTTAGAAAGTAATGGTTCATCTAGTCAAGCAAGTATTTGTGCCGGTTGTATGGCTTTAATGGCTGCAGGTGTTCCAATTAAAGCACCGGTTGCTGGTATTGCGATGGGACTTATAACTGATGGTGATGATTATACTATTTTAACTGATATTCAAGGAATGGAAGACCATTTAGGAGATATGGATTTTAAAGTAGCAGGAACTAGAAATGGTATATGTGCATTACAAATGGATATTAAAATAAAAGGTATAACTAAAGAAATTTTAAAGAAGGCACTTGCACAAGCTAAACAAGCTCGTTTAGAAATTTTAGATAAAATTGAATCAACTATTAAAGAACCAAGAAAAGAAGTTAGTAAATATGCTCCAAAAACAATAACATTCATGATTAATCCAAATCGTATTAAAGAAGTTATTGGTCGTGGAGGAGAAATGATTACTAAAATTATATGTGATGCAAGTAATGTTAAATCTGTAACTGATGTTAATGCGGTTAAAGTTGATTTAGAAGATGATGGAACGGTAATTATTTATCACTCTGATAAGGAGATTATTGAAAAAACAGCTGAGATGATCAAAAACATCGTTAAAGAAGTTGAAGAAGGTAAAGTATATACTGGCAAGGTTGTTAAGGTAGAAGATTTCGGATGTTTTGTTGAATTATGGCCTGGTTGTGAAGGACTTGTCCATGTTTCACAATTAGATGAAAAACGTGTTGAAAAACCAAGTGATATGGTTAAAGTAGGCGATGAAATAATTGTTAAGGCTTTAGGATATGACAAAAAAGGTCGCTTAAATTTATCAAGAAAAGAAGCGTTAAAATAGTAAAATGGCTCAATATATGTTGAGCTTTTTTGTTTTGCTAAAAATTATTATTAAATTAATTGACTTTATAACGTATTTGTGATAATCTATATCTAGACACGAAAGTGTTTTTTATTTGAAATGAAAAAGCATATAATTAATGAGGTGGATAATGAAAAAAATAGCTAAATTTTTTGTTAGTGTCAAAAAAGAAATGAAAAATGTTAGATGGCCTAGCAAAAAGGAATTAATAACATATTCTATAGCAACTATTAGTTTTGTCGTTTTCTTTGGTTTATTCTTTACTTTAACAGATTCAGGGATTGCATTAGTTAGGACTTTGATTGGATAATGCAAAAAGAATGGTATGTAGTTAATACTTATTCTGGTCATGAAAATAAAGTAAAAGAAAAACTTGAAATGCGTGCTAGTAGTATGGGGATGGAAGATTATATTTTCCGTGTTGTTGTTCCAGAAGTTAAAGAAGTTGAAATAAAGGATGGGAAACAAAAAGAAAAAATGAAAAAAATGTTTCCTGGTTATATTTTAGTTGAAATGATTATGAGTGATGAAGCGTGGTTTATTGTTCGAAATACCCCAGGAGTAACAGGATTCATTGGCTCGTCTGGTAAGGGTGCTAAACCTTTTCCATTAACACCATCAGAAGTTGATAAAATTCTTGGTAGTATGGGTCTATCACGTCTGCAAATTGGTAATGAGTTAAATGTTGATGATATGGTTAAAGTAATTCATGGACCATTCGAAGGAATGTTTGGAAAAATTAAAGAAATCAATATGGAAACCCAATTACTAGAAGTTTCAATCGATTTATTTGGTCAAGAAACAACCGTTGAAATTGGATTGACGGATATCGAGAAGGCATAAAAATAATATTTTTGAATAAAATATTTACAAACTAAACAAAATATGTTATCATTAAATGGCTATATTGTTAAATATAGATATTTTAGTGGGAGCGCGGATGCATTATGACCACTCGCGAAAAAAATATAGGAGGTGTTTTTCGTGGCAAAACAAGTAACTAAAGTAGTTAAATTGCAAATTCCAGCCGGTAAAGCAACACCAGCGCCACCAGTCGGAACTGTATTAGGACCAACTGGAATTAATTTACAGGAATTTTGTACAAAATATAATGATGCAACTAGAGATAAGATGGGGGATATATTACCAGTTGAAATTACTATTTATGAAGATAGAAGTTTCGATTTCGTAATTAAAACGCCACCAGCTGCTTTCTTAATTAAAAAAGTTGCTAAAATTAAATCTGGATCTAAAAAAGGATCTACTGAAGTTGTTGCTACAATAACAAAAGCTCAATTAAAAGAAATAGCTGAAATTAAATTACCAGATTTAAATTGCTATACTGTTGAAGAAGCAATGAAAATCGTTGAAGGTACAGCTAAAAATATGGGCGTTAACGTAGCAGAATAAAAATAAAATAAAATTTACATATAGGTTTATTACCTATGTGGGAGGAAAAATCCGCATATACCACATAAGGAGGTAAAATAGAAATGAAAAAAGGAAAAAAATATATTGAAGTTTCTAAGTTGGTTGAAAAAAACAAACTTTATACTAAAGAAGAAGCAATTAAATTAGTAAAACAAACCTCAATTACAAAATTTGATTCTTCAATCGAATTAGCTTTAAGATTAAATCTTGATACTAAAAAGGCTGATCAACAATTAAGAGGGGCTTTTGTTTTACCAAATGGAACAGGGAAAACTAAAAAAGTCTTAGTAATAGCTAAAGGTGATCAAGCAAAAGCTGCTGTTGCTGCTGGCGCTGATTATGTAGGCGACACTGATATGTTAGAAAAAATCGAAAAAGAAAATTGGTTTGATTTTGATACTATGATTGCAACCCCTGATATGATGCCTGCTTTAGGTAAATTGGGTAAGATTTTAGGACCTAAAGGTTTGATGCCAAATCCAAAGACAGGAACTGTTACAATGGATGTAAAAAAAGCCGTTGAAGAAGTTAAAAAAGGACGTATCGAGTATCGTACTGATAGTTTTGGTAATGTTCATGCAATCATTGGTAAAGTTTCATTTGATGAGCAAAAATTACTTGAAAATTTAAATGCTTTTGTATCATTAATTATCAAAACAAAGCCAGCTGTTGTTAAAGGAACTTATATAAAAGGAATTACAGTTTCATCTACAATGGGTCCTGGTATAAAAATAAATACAAATGATTTTGACAAATAATAAATAATATGCTATAATATTAATTGTTGTTTGAAAAATAAATATAGTACCGTAGACAGTAGGAGGCATAAGCCTTAATAATTTCCTACCGAGGAGCTTAATAAATTAAGTTTATCGAATTCCCTACGGTTAGTGTAGGGAATTTTTTTATTACGGTATTACACACAAAAATTTATAGGGAGGTGTAATATGGCAAATCAAAAAATAATTGCAAAAAAGCAAGAGGTTGTTGAAGAAATTAAATCTAAAGCTAGTGAAGCAACTACTTTCGTAATTTTTGAAAATCATGGTTTATCCGTTGCTGAAACCAATGAATTAAGAAGAAAACTAAGAGAAAATGATGCTGAATTTAAAATTTATAAAAACACTTTGCTTACTAGAGCATTAAATGATTTAAAAATCGATTTGGGTGAAACATTAGAAGGACCTAAGGCTATTGCTTTTGGTAAAGACGCAATTGCCCCAATTAAAGTACTAAGTGAATTTGCAAAAAGTCATGAGGCACTTGAAATCAAAGTAGGTATGGTTGATGGAGAAATAGCTGATATCGACAAATTAAAGAAGTTGGCAACAATCCCTTCAAGAGAAGGATTGCTTACAATGCTTGCTGGTGGACTTATGGGTGTTGTAAAAGATTTATCCATCAGTTTAGACTTATATAGTCAAAAAATAGAAAATAATTAAGGAGGAATATAGAATGGCAAAATTTACAAAAGATGAATTTATTAGTGGATTAAAAGAAATGACAATTCTTGAAGTTAAAGAATTAGTAGATGCAATGAAGGAGGAATTTGGAGTAGATCCATCTGCTGTTGCAGTTGCTGCTCCTGCTGCTGGTGCTGCTGCTGAAGAAGGACCAAGTACAGCTAATGTTGTTTTAACATCAGCTGGTGCTAATAAAATCGCTGTTATCAAAATCGTAAGAGATATTACAGGTTTAGGATTAAAAGAAGCTAAAGACTTGGCTGATAATGGTGGAGTTGTTAAGGAAAATGCTTCTATGGATGAAGCTAATGAATTAAAAGCTAAATTTGAAGAAGCTGGAGCTACTGTTGAATTAAAATAATTTAAATATAATTGAGTTGGGCCTATACTAAATTTTTAGTATGGGCTTTAACCGTTTAATGAATAAAAGAATAGGTGTATTATGTCACATTATTTTGAAAATGATAAAAATATCAAAAGTAACGAACGATTAATTTATGCAAATATAAAAAATACAGAATTGAAATTTTTTGTTGATAATGGAATTTTTTCAAAAAAGGGCTTAGATTTTGGGACACGCTCCTTGTTGGAAAATATTAATATTGAATCTACAAAAAAGAAGATTTTAGATTTTGGTTGTGGTTATGGACCAATTGGTATTTATTTAGCAAAGACTACCAATTTTCAAATTGATATGCTTGATATTAACCAGCGTGCTATCATGTTAGCACAAAAGAATGCCGATTTAAATAAAGTCAAAGTTAATATTTTTGAAAGTAATTTATATGCAAATGTTGTTGATAAATATGACTATATTATTACTAATCCACCAATTAGGGTTGGAAAAGATGTTTTATATAAAATTTTATTTGAGGCACAAAAATATTTAAATCGTAATGGAGAATTATGGTTGGTTATTAATAAAAATCAGGGAGCGAAAACTGTAGTTAAAGATTTAGCTAAATTATACAATGTTAAAATTATAGATAAATGTAAAGGTTTTTATATTATTTGTGCTGTAAACAATTGACAGCTTGCTGATTTTTTGATAAAATTATAAATTGGTGGCATATACTACAATGTAGTTTGTGCCTAACTTAATACTAGTATATAGGGGTGAAGAAATGGCTTACACAGTTAAAAAATTTGGTGATCACCGAGAAAGAAGAAGTTATTCAAAAACAAAAAATGCAATTGAATTATCTAATTTATTAGAAATTCAAAAAAAGTCATATGATTGGTTTATGACTGAAGGAATTAAAGAAGTATTTGATGATATATTTCCTGTTGAAAGTTTTACAGGTAATTTGTCATTATCTTTTGGGGACTATTATTTTGAATCTCCACGTTATTCTATCAAAGGTTGTAAAGATAGATATGCTACGTATGCGCAGCCTTTAAAAGTACAAGCTCAATTATTTAATCATGAGACAGGCGAAGTTAAAGAACAAGAAATCTACTTAGGTGATATGCCTATTATGACTGATGGTGGAACTTTCATTATTAATGGTGCTGAACGTGTTATCGTGTCGCAATTAGTACGTTCTCCAAGTGTTTATTTTGGCAAAGCTATTGATAAGAATGGACGCTTAGCTGTGACATCACAAATTATACCAACTAGAGGGACTTGGTTGGAATTTGAAATAGATGCGCGTGATATTATTTATGTTAGAATTGATCGAACAAGGAAGGTTCCTATTACTACATTACTTAGAGCAATAGGATTGTCAAGTGATGAAGATATAATTGATTTATTTGGTGAAAATGGGTATCTAGTTAAGACTATTGAAAAGGATGCTAATAAGAATACTGATGAAGCACTTATTGATATTCACTCAAAATTACGTCCTGGAGAACCTTCAACTTTAGATAGTGCTAAAAACCAATTAATTACAAGATTTTTTGATTCATTTAGATATGATTTGGCTAAGGTAGGACGTTATAAATTTAATAAAAAATTAAATGTTATAGATCGATTATTAAACTGTAAATTAGCAGAAGATATAAAATTTAATGGTAAAGTTGTTTGCGCTAAAGATACTATTATAACAAAAGATATTATTGAAGAATTGAAACCTGTTTTAGCTGCTGGCTATGGAATTAAGGAAGCTTTAATTAATACAGAATTGGATACATATAATAAGGTTCAAATTATTCAAGTATATTCAAAGACTAATCCTGAAAAAATTATTTCGATTATTGGTAATGATCAAAATATTGATATTAAGCGTTTAACAATTTCTGATGTTTATGCATCAGTATCATATTACTTAAACTTATTAGAAGGAATTGGCAATTATGATGAAATTGATCATTTATCAAATCGTCGTGTTCGTCAAGTTGGGGAATTATTACAAAACCAATTTAGAATAGGTATAAGTCGTATTGAAAGGGTTATCCGCGACCGCATGTCAACTCAAGAATTAACTGAAGTAACTCCAAAAACATTAATAAATATTAGACCACTTACAGCTGCTATTAAGGAATTTTTTGGTAGTAGTCAGTTATCACAATTTATGGATCAAACAAATCCTATTGCTGAACTTTCAAACAAAAGGCGTTTATCATCTTTAGGACCAGGTGGATTATCTAGAGATCGTGCTGGCATGGAAGTTCGTGACGTAAATCCTTCACATTATGGTAGATTATGTCCAATCGAATCTCCAGAAGGACCAAACATTGGACTTATTACAGCTTTGGCAAGCTACGCTAGAGTTAATGATTATGGATTTATTATGACACCATATCGGAAAGTTAATAATTGTAAATTAACTGATGAAATTATTTATATGACCGCTGATGAAGAGTTAGACTACTATATTTCGCAAGCAACTGTTAAAATTGATGAGAACAATCAAATCATTGAAGAACGTGTTCCTGTTAGGTATAGAGGAGATACTGTTATTGTTGACTCTAAAGATGTTGATTATATTGATGTATCAGCTCAACAGGTTGTTTCAATTACGACATCAGGAATTCCATTCCTAGAGCATGATGATGGTAAACGTGCTTTAATGGGTGCTAACATGCAACGTCAGGCTATCCCATTAATTAAAACTGAAGCTCCATTAGTTGGTACTGGTGTTGAAGCCATTGCAGCTCGTGATTCAGGTGCTGTAGTCTTAGCAAAGGCTGATGGTATTGTAGATTATGTTGACGCTAAAAAAATTATTATTAAGACTGTTGGTGGCATGGATACATATTATTTAAACGATTTTGAACGAAGTAACTCTGGAACTTGCTATCATCAAATACCAATTGTTAGGGTTGGTGATAAAGTAACCAAGGATATGGTCATTGCTGATGGTCCATCAACAAATATGGGTGAAATGGCTTTAGGGCGTAATGTTACTGTTGCCTTCATGAACTTTAATGGGTATAACTATGAAGATGCAGTTATTTTAAATGAAAGATTAGTTAAAGATGATGTTTATACTTCAATTCATATTGAAGATTATCAAATTGAATGTCGTGATACTAAATTAGGACCAGAAGAGTTTACTCGCGATATACCAAATATTGGAGAAGATGCTAGAAAAAATCTAGATGAGTTTGGTATTGTTAGAATTGGTACAGAAGTAAAAGATGATGATATTTTAGTTGGTAAGGTTACACCAAAGGGAGTGGCTGAACTTACTAGTGAGGAAAAACTTCTACATGCTATATTTGGAGAAAAAACACGAGAAGTAAGAGATACATCATTACGTGTTCCACATGGTGGCGAAGGTATTGTCCATGATGTAAAAATATTTACAAAAGATGATTGTGATGAATTACCAGCTGGTGTTTCAAAGATTGTTCGTGTTTATATAGCTCAAAAAAGGAAAATTAGTGTTGGAGATAAGATGTCTGGTCGTCATGGTAACAAAGGTGTTATTTCCCTTATTTTACCTGAAGAGGATATGCCATATTTAGAAGATGGAACACCAGTTGACATTTTACTTAATCCACTTGGAGTTCCATCGCGTATGAATATAGGTCAGATTCTTGAAATGCATTTAGGAATGGCAGCTAAAGAATTAAATATTTATATGGCAACTCCAGTCTTTGCAGGGGCAACTCGTGCTGAAATTATTGATGCATTAAAAGAGGCTCATTTAGATGAAGATGGAAAGACTGTATTATATGACGGACGTACAGGCGAACCTTTTGATAATCGAATTAGTGTTGGTGTTATGTATATGATTAAGCTTCACCACATGGTTGATGACAAATTGCACGCACGTTCAACAGGTCCATATTCATTAGTAACACAACAACCACTTGGTGGTAAAGCACAATTTGGCGGTCAAAGATTTGGTGAAATGGAAGTTTGGGCGCTTTATGCTTATGGTGCTGCTCATGTCTTACAAGAAATGATAACAATTAAATCTGATGATGTTGTTGGGCGTGTTAAAGTATATGAAGCCTTAGTTAAGGGACAACCAATTCCAAAATCAGGAGTGCCAGAATCATTTAGAGTTCTAATAAAAGAATTCCAAGCTTTAGGACTAGATATTACGGTTTTAAATGAAGAAGGAAAATTTGTTGAATTAAAAGAGTTAGAAGAAACTGAAAAGGACAATTTCTTAGGACATGATGAATTGGAAAAAGTTACAGATTTACCAATAGATGATATTCAGGATCCAGAAGATGATGCTGATGAAGAGTTAGATGCAGAATTTTCAATGGATGATGAGGATATAGAATTCGATGAAAATTACATGGAAGGGGATGAGGAATAATGGATGTTAATAGCTTTGAAGGTTTGAAAATTTCAATTGCCTCATCTGAAACAATTCGCTCATGGTCACATGGACCAGTTAAAAAGGCCGAAACAATAAATTACCGTACTTCTAAACCAGAACGTGATGGATTATTTTGTGAAAAAATATTTGGGCCAACGAAAGATTATGAATGCTCTTGTGGTAAATATAAAAGATTAAGATATAAAGGAATTATTTGTGATAGATGTGGAGTAGAAGTAACTAGTTCAAAAGTTCGTCGTGAACGTATGGGACACATTGAATTGGCTACTCCTGTTTCCCATATTTGGTTTTTTAAAGGGATACCATCAAGAATGGGGCTTGTTCTTGATATGTCACCTAGGGATTTAGAGGAAGTATTATATTTTGTATCATATGTTGTTTTAGACCCTGGTGCTGCACCATTAGAAAAAAAGCAAACAATTAGTGATAAAGAATATCGTGCTTACTATGAAAAATATGGTAATAGTTTTAGAGTTGGTATGGGTGCTGAAGCTATTAAAGAACTTCTTGAACAAGTTGATATTGAAAAAGAAGTTGAAAATATTAAAAAGGAAATTGATGAAATTAAAGACGCTGCTAGTCAAAAACGTGTTCGTTTAATTAAACGTCTAGATGTTTTAAATGCTTTCTTAGAATCCGGCAATCGTCCAGAATGGATGATTTTAGATGCCCTACCAGTTATTCCACCTGAATTAAGACCAATGATTCAATTAGATGGTGGTAGATATGCTACAAGTGATTTAAATGATTTATATCGTCGTGTTATTAACCGTAATAATCGTTTGAAAAAATTAATGGAATTAGGTGCACCATCAATCATTATTCAAAATGAAAAGCGTATGCTTCAAGAAGCTGTTGATGCCTTATTTGATAACGGACGTCGTGGCAGAAATATTACGGGTGCTGGAAATAGACCATTAAAATCATTATCTAGTATGCTTAAAGGAAAGCAAGGGCGTTTCCGTCAAAACTTACTTGGTAAACGTGTTGACTATTCAGGGCGTTCTGTTATTGTTGTTGGACCATCTTTAAAAATGTATGAGTGTGGTATTCCAAAAGAAATGGCCTTAGAATTATTTAAACCACATGTTATTAATGGTTTAGTTTCAAAAGAAATAGCAACTAATATTAAAGCTGCTAAAAAGATGATTGAAAATCAGGATCCACGTGTTTGGGATATTGTTGAAGAAAAAATAAAAGAACATCCAGTTTTATTAAATCGTGCCCCAACATTACATAGGCTTGGTATTCAAGCATTTGAACCAAAATTAATTAGTGGACGTTCAATTAGACTTCATCCTCTTGTTTGTGCAGCATTTAATGCTGACTTTGATGGAGACCAGATGGCGGTGCATGTTCCTATTAGTGAAGAAGCTCAAGCTGAAGCTAGAATTTTAATGCTAGGAGCAAATAATATCCTATCACCAAAAAATGGTGATCCAGTTGTTACACCAGGTCAAGATATGGTTTTAGGAAATTATTATATAACAATTGAAAAAGCAGGATTGCCTGGCGAAGGTCGTGTGTTTAAAAATTCTAATGAAGCTCTAATGGCTTATGAAAGAAGAGAAATTACTCTACATACAAGAATTGCCTTACCAGTTAAATCATTTAAATATAAGTTATTCCCAAGTGAATATATGGATATGTATTTAGCTACAACTCCAGGTAAATTGTTATTTAATGAAATTTTCCCTGATACTTTCCAATATATTAATGATAGTAGTAGTGAGAATATTGAGAAAATGACACCAGCTAAATATTTTATTGCTAAAGGCAAGAATATAAAAGAAGAAATTGCCAATATGCCACTTGTTGATGCCTTAAATAAGAGTGCATTAGGTAAATTAATTGCTCAAATTTATAAAAGATATCAAACGACAGAAACATCCATAATGCTTGATAAGCTTAAAGACTTAGGCTTTAAATATTCTACCATTTCTGGTATTTCGATAGCAATTAGTGATATCAAAGAAAGTAAGATTAAACCAGCTGTATTAGAAGAAAGTCAAAAGAAAGTTGATACAATAAATAAGCAATTTAAGCGTGGCTTAATTACTGAAAATGAGCGTTACAACAAAGTTGTAGATGTATGGACAAATGCTAAAAAAACAGTTCAAGAAGAACTTGAACAGTTGGTTAAAGAGGATAGAGATAATCCAATTTCCATTATGATGATGAGTAAGGCTCGTGGTGATATTAATTCGCATACGCAATTAGTCGGTATGCGTGGATTATTCCAAAAACCTAATGGTATGCAAGAAGAAATTCCTGTTAAATCTTCATTTAGTGAAGGTGTTACCATTTCAGAATTTTTCTTATCTACTCATGGTTCTAGAAAAGGGGCTGTTGATACAGCATTAAAAACAGCTGATGCTGGATACTTAACGCGTCGATTAGTTGATGTTGCTCAAGATATTATTGTTAAGGACGATGACTGTGGTACTGAACAAGGTGTTATTGCTGAGGCATTTATAAATGAAAAAGATGGTACTATTATTGAATCATTACATGATCGCATTATAGGACGTTACACAAGCAAAAAAGTTTTAAATCCTGAAACAAAAGAAATAATTTGCGATCGTAATACTTATATAACTGAGCCAATTGCAACAAAAATAATTTCCTCTGGTGTTACTAAAGTACCAATTAGAACCGTTTTAACTTGTAAACTAGAACATGGTGTTTGCCAAAAATGTTATGGACGCAATTTAGCAACAGGAGCGATTGTTGAAACAGGAGAAGCTGTTGGTATCATGGCTGCTCAATCAATTGGTGAACCAGGTACTCAGCTTACAATGCGTACATTCAATACTGGTGGTGTTGCTGGTGATGACATTACTCAAGGTTTACCACGTGTTCAAGAGTTGTTTGAAGCGCGCAACCCAAAAGGAAAAGCAACTATTTCTGAAATAAATGGTATTGTTACTAATATTGAAGAAGAAAATGGAAAATTTGTTATTTCTGTTAAAAATGATGTTGAGGTAAGAAAGCATACAACTAATTATGGAGCTAAATTAGCTGTTGATGTTAATAGTGAGGTTAAAGCTGGTCAAAGACTTACTCATGGAGCTATTTCTCCAAAAGAATTATTAGTTGTTACAGATCCAATTACTGTTCAACAATACATTTTACTAGAAATTCAAAAAGTATATCGTTCCCAAGGTGTTGATATTAGTGATAAACACGTTGAGGTTATGGCAAAACGTATGATTTCTAAAATCAAAATTGTTAATTCAGGTGATTCATTGTATTTACCTGGAACAATGGTTAATATAAATCATTTTACTGATGTGAATAAAGAACTTATCCTTGAAGGAAAAAGACCTGCTACAGGTAGACCAGTTTTACTTGGTATTACAAAGGCATCACTTGAAACAGATTCATTCTTATCTGCCGCTTCTTTCCAAGAAACGACAAGAATCTTAACGGATGCAGCTATTCATGGTAAAGTTGATCATTTAAATGGACTAAAAGAGAATGTTATTATTGGTAAATTAATTCCAGCTGGTACAGGTGCTAGAAAATACCGTAAAGCTGATTATGAATTAGAATTACCATTATTAACTGATGAACCTTTAGAAACATTAGAAAATGAATTAATGGATTAAAAACTGTATTTTAATACAGTTTTTTTGTTATTTTTATAGTATAATATTTAATTAGGAAGTGTTTATTATGCTGGGAAAAAGTATTAAAGTAAGTTTTTTATTAATGACTACTATTTTTTTGATAACAATGGGAATTTTATTAATAGCTGTGAATACTAAATTTATCAATTTATTAATTAGAATTATTTGTTATGGACTGATTTTAAGAGGATTAATAAATTTACTATTATTAATCTATAATAAACAAAACCGTAATAAAAAATTTATTATGCGAGATATTGCGGATATATTATTTGGTATAATAATTATAAGTATTAGAGAAGATATCATTATTTTGTTACCAATAATTTTTGGATTATATTTTTTAGCAATTGTTATTATTAGAGTAGTTGATTATTATATATATCAAAAAAATAAAATAAAGGGTAGCCTAGGTATATTATTTTCTATTATATTAAATCTATTTGTTTCTTTTGCATTAACAATAAATCCGCATTTAAAAACCAAGTATGTCGTAATGATAATTGGAATTTATTTGATTTTAATTGGTATTAAATATTTTATAGATTTTTTAATAGAAATATTACCTTCAAAAATTTTAAATAAAATTAAAAAAAGGATAAAAATACCTGTCCCAGAAATTTTTACAGCGTTTATTCCACAACAGTTGGTTAAATTAGTTAATGAGATGTTGGAAGTTGATCCAGAAGCTAGTAATTATAACTATAATAAAAATAACTATGAAACAGATTTGCAAATTATCATTCATCTAGCATCTTCAGGAACAGCCATTATGGGTCATGTTGAAATCGCCTTTGAAGATATGATTTATTCTTATGGAAGTTATGATATGCATTCTAGAAGTCTATTTCAAACTATTGGTGATGGTGTGATTTTAATTGTTAATAAACAAAAATATATGAAATATTGTGTTGAAAAAAGAGATAGGTATTTAATAGAATTTGGAATAAGTTTATCAAACAAAGAGAAAGAAATTATTAAAAAGAATATCGATAATTTAATTAATATTAATACAGTTGATTATTATTCAGATGCCCAGTTGATTGAACAAGGAAAAATACCAGCTAGAAAATTAACTGATATGTCTAGTGAAATATATATGTATGCTAATGGGAGATTTAAAAAAATTGTAAAAGGAAAATACAAAAAACTATTTGTTTTAAATAATAATTGTGCGATGATGGTAAATAGCATTTTAAAAACAATTGGTGAAGATGTCATTGCTATTAATGGTATCTTAACCCCTGGAGCCTATTATGACTATTTAAATAGGCAATTTATGTTAACAAATACTAATGTTATCACAAGAAAAATTTATACTAAAAACGATTTTAAAAATATTTCATAAATGGTAATTTTTATTGACATTAATAATTAGTAGCGATATAATTTATATAGAAATTAGTAATCATTACTAATTTTGAGGTGACTTATGAATTATTCTTTTCAAAGAGAAAAGATATTAGAAACTGTTTTAGATAGTTGTGATCATCCAAATGCGTATATTATACATAAACGAGTGCAAAAAAAAATTCCTAATATAAGTTTAGCAACTGTTTATAGGAATTTAAATTTCTTAGCTAATAATGGCGATATATTAAGAATCAATTATGCTGATGGTGATCGTTTTGATAAAACAATATATCCTCATTGTCATATTAGATGTTTAGAATGTAATAATGTTTTTGATTTTAATAATTTGGATTTACAAAATCTAAATTTTATTGATAATAGTTATGATATAAAATCTATATCTATTAATTTGGAAGGGATATGCAAAAATTGTCAAAAAAGGAGAAGGGAAGATTTAAATGGAACTAAAAGGAAGTAAAACAGAACAAAACTTAATGACTGCATTTGCAGGAGAAAGTCAAGCAAGAAATAAATATACTTATTATGCTTCAAAGGCTAAAAAAGAAGGATATGAGCAAATCGCCGCTATTTTTGAAGAGACAGCAGGAAACGAAAAAGAGCACGCTAAAATGTGGTTTAAATTATTACATGATGGAGCTATTCCAGATACAAAAGCTAATTTATTAGATGCTGCTAATGGTGAAAATTATGAGTGGACTGATATGTATGAATCATTTGCCAGAACTGCTAAAGAAGAAGGTTTTGATCATATTGCCTATTTATTTGAAGAAGTTGGAAAAATTGAAAAAGAGCATGAGGAAAGATATAAGAAATTATTATCTAATTTAGAAGGTCAAACTTTGTTTATTAAAGATGAACCAGTTATGTGGATTTGTCGTAATTGTGGACACATTCATTTTGGTGTTTCTGCTCCAGAAGTATGTCCAGTATGTTCTCACCCACAAAGTTATTTTGAAATGCGTTCAACCAATTATTAAAAAAAGAGAGCTAATCTCTTTTTTTATTAATAAAAATAAATAGTGTACAAATGACACTATTTAATTTCAATAACCTTTTTACTTTCAACTTTTGCCTCTTTAGGAATACTAATCATTAAAATACCATTGCTATAATTTGCTTCTATTTCTTCTTCATTAATTTTTCCAACATAGAATGTTCTAGAATATTCACCATAACAAATTTCTTGTTTTACATAATTATCGTTTTCTTCACATTGTTCATTTTTAATAACTTTAATATTTATATTTTCATTTTCATAATCAATTGTAATATTTTGTTTTTCTATACCTGGGACTTCAATTTTTAAAAGATACTTATCTCCTTTATCAATAATGTCAGTATTCATAAATTTGTGATTATTTTTTGCGTCAAAGAAATCAAAATAATTATTAAAAAATGGGTCTTTTGAAATTAACATTTTTTTCACCTCATTTATATTATTAAAAAAAGTAATTATTTTTATTCAATATTATGATAAAAATTTATATTTTGTGAAAACTATAATTGGTGATACTATGAAAAAGATTTTAATGACAGGTGCTAGAAGTGGTATAGGCAATGCTTTAGTTAACCGTTTAATTAGTAAGGACTATTATATTTATTTAACTGTCCATACAGATGAACAGCTTAAAATAGTTAAAGATAAGTATAAGGAATATGGTAATATAAAATGTTTAAAATTAGATGTTACTTTAGAAAGTGATCGATTAAAAATAGAAAAATTAGATATTGATATTTTGATTAATTTTGCGGCAATTGGTTATGGTGGCTCTATATCAGAAATACCTATGAGTCTTGTTCGAGAAAATTTTGAGGTAAATGTCTTTTCATCATTTGAACTAGTTCAAATTGTTTTAAAGCAAATGATGGCGAAAAAAAAGGGAAAATTAATAATTATGAGTTCCTTAGCAGGTATTTTACCTTTAACCTTTTTAGGTAGTTATTGTGCTACAAAGGCAAGTATTATTCAACTTACAACAACATTGAAAAATGAGTTGAAATTATTAAATACTAATATTAAAGTTGTACTGATTGAACCAGGAATGTATCATACAGGTTTTAATCAAGTAATGTTAGAAAATAAATATGATTGGATGCAAGAAAAAAGCTATTTCAAAAATGAATTAGATTTTATTAGAAAAAAAGAAAATTTGTTTTTTAATTTATTAGAAAAAAATAAACTTAACACTATAGTAAAAAAAATTGAGAAAGCAGTTGTAAGTGAAAATCCTAAATTTATTTATCGAGCACCTCTTGTACAAGTTTTAGGAGCTAAATTATACCAAATATTTAAGTCTTAAAAGAAATTAAATATATAAATAGCCATTTATTGATAATAATATATAATATATTCTAAGTAAATTTACATCTTTAACTATCCATGTTATAATTAATTAGGATAGGATTGGTTGTTTATGAAAAAAAGGACACTATTGATATGTTCACTTTTTCTTTTTTTATTACTTATAATATTTAATATATTTAAAAGTAGAAATAATCTAAATGATACTCTATATGTATCATTTGGTTCATCCGATATAAAAGCCAAAATAATTAATACTAAATTAAGCGAAGAACAAATAATTAAAGAATATAGTGATTATGACTATGTTAAAATAGACAAATTAGTTGACATTGAAAATTTAAGCTATGCAGAATTTAAGAAAAAAATAAATAACGATGAAATATTTAGTTATGGCATAGCTTTAGATAATAATAGAATTGTATTGTTATCCGAAGAGTTAAATTCGAATAGTATTATTAATCGTAAAGAGCATGATATAAATTTTGATAATCTAAATAAGTATTTATCTGAAAAAGGCATAAAAACAAAAATAAATAATTTATCAAGGATTACTATTTTTAAAACAGAAAGCAAATATTTAAATAATAATGTTTTTATTAATTTAGAGAATAAGGTTGGATTTAATAATAGAAATATTACTGAAATAAAAAATGAATTACCAATCATTATAAAAAATACTGGTCAATTATTAGCATCAATGAATGAAAATGGTAAATATATATATGGTTATAAATCAAATCTTGCTTCAAAAATTAATAGCTATAATATTTTGAGACATGCTGGAAGTACATGGAGTTTAATTCTTTATTATGAAAAATATCCATCAATTGAATTACGGCAAACTATTGAGGCTGCCATTGAATATTTAATAGATAATTTTACAGTTGAATATAATGACGATATAGCATTTGTAGTAGAAAAAAAAGCAGCTGAAATTAAATTAGGAGGCAATGCTTTAACACTATTAATGCTTGCAGAATATAAACTAGTTTTTTCAGATTCTAAATATGATGATATTAGTAAAAAAATAGCTGAAGGAATTATGTATATGCAAAATGAAGATGGAAGTTTTAATCATATCTTAGATTTAAATTTTAATGTAGAAGAGAAATTTAGAACAGTATATTATGATGGAGAGGCTACTTTTTCACTATTAAAATATTATAAAACCAATAAAGATGAATATTTATTAAATCAAGTAAAAAAATCAATAGACTATTTTATTGACAAAAATTATGAGCAATATCGTGATCAGTGGATATCATATACTTTAAATGAGTATGTAAAAATTAATAGTGATGAAAAATATATATTATTTGCACTTTTAAATTATACATATAATAAACAAAAGTTGGATAATAATAGAACTTTTGGTCCAACTAGATTAGAACTTCTTATGACTACTTTAGATACTTATAATTACGCTACTGAAAATATTGATAGTTTTAATATAAATGATTTTAATCTTAAAGAATTAAAAAATAGTATTGAAATAAATTTTGAAACACTTTTTAATTTTTATATTAGTGAAGAAGTAGCTATGTATTTAAATAATCCCATTTTAGTATTAAACGGATTTCATGACATAAAATCAAGTTTTAGAATGCGCATAGATGATCTTCAACACTCATTATTAGGTATTATGAAATATAATGATTTATATAATGATTAAAATCTTTAAAATTGAATATAATAATTATAAGTAGTTATAATTTAATTATATAAAATTTTAATTTAATTAAAAAAATTAGAAAAAAGTGTTGTCACAAACAAACTAATTTGATATAATTAATTTGTTTGTTATGGCGATGTAGCTCAGCTGGCTAGAGCACCCGGTTCATACCCGGTAGGTCGAGAGTTCGAATCTCCCCGTCGCTACCATTGGGAAATCTGTTCGAATTTTTTCGGACTTTTAGATAGAAGGCTTGTCAAAAGTCTTTTTTTATGTTATTATGAATATGTCAAGGAAACTTGCATAAAATAAAAAAGGGAACATTCAGTTTCGCTAAGTTGAGTGTCTACCCAATATAAATTAGTTAGGCACTTATTCTAAGAATGAGTGTCATTTTTTATAACTACTATCATAATGATAAGGAGAAATAAAATGATAGCAATGAGTTTAAGTACTTTTACAACAAAAGACTTAGTTTTCATTATTATCAAACCTCCTCTCTATAAAAGATTAGAGGTAGACACCCAACAGCTGATATTCCCTAAATTGATTATATAATATATAAATTGTTAAAACAAGCGAACATGATAGTTTTTTTCATAATAATTTTATAAATTCCCATATTTTGATATCTATGTCAAAATATAGGGTGAGTTAGATATTTTGACAAAGCAAAATTGAGGTGTTATATGAATATAAATAAGGAACTTAAAAAGTATATTGAAAATAATATCTTTCCAATATATAAAAAAAATGAAAAGGGACACCAAATTGATCATATAAATTATGTTATTAATAGATGTTTTAAATTATGTAAAAATAAAAATATTGATATTAATATTTTATATACAATTGCAGCATATCATGATATTGGCTATTATATTGATTATAAGAAGCATGAAATTATTTCTGCTAAAATTATGTATGATGATCAGAATTTAAAAAAGTTTTTTAGTTATGAACAATTAAAAATTATGAAAGAAGCGATAGAAGATCATAGAGCATCATTAAATAGAAGACCAAGAAGTATTTATGGTGAATTAATATCTTCAGCAGATAGAAATATAGATGTAGATGAATCATTAAGAAGAATTTACTTTTATAGTATAGAACATTTTAGTGAATTAAGTGAAGAAAAAACAATTGAAGAATGTTATAATCATACTTTACAAAAATTTAGTGAGAATGGTTATGCTAATTTCTTTTTAGAAGATAAGGATTATTATAATTATTTGGATGAAATGCAAGATCTTTTAAATAATAAAGATAAATTTACTAAAAGATTGAAAAAAATTATATCTAAAATTTGAATTTTAAATAACTTAAAAAGTTGTAAATAAATATCCCAATTGTACCATTAGAAAATTACTAGATTTTATCTAGTTTTTATTTTATAGGAATACTATTTATTTAATATTCCTATCTTTTTTTATTTTTGGAAAAATGATATAATAATCTCACAAACAAATAGTAATTTGAAAGGAGGCAATGAAAAATGGCAAAGGAAAATGATAGATTTATAAAAGTATATTCACAGGGGAAAGTTAATACAATAGAAATTTGGGTAGATAAAGAAACTGGAGTAAATTATATTTATAGAAAAGATGGATATTCTGGAGGACTAACTGTTTTATTAAATAGTGAAGGGAAACCAGTAATTACAAAATTATAGTATTTGTAATAGATAATTTACCATTCTTGTTAAGATAGGAGATTTTGATATGGATAAGAAAACAGAAATTAAAGATGAAGAAAAAGAAGAAAATTATATGTCTGTTGGAATGAGTCTGGGAATGTGCTTTGGTTTTGCAATAGGTACAGTTGTTGGACTGCTTACAGATAATTTTGCTTTATGGTTATGTATAGGAGTAGCGATAGGAATGTCAAGTGGAACAGGAATAGGAAGTGCAATGAAAAAAGATAAAGACAAAGATAAAGCAAAAAAGTAACCGTAAAATTACAATTTAAAAGTGAGGTTTATTATGCGTGAAAGACCTATATTAGATATAAATTTGGATAGCAAAATTTTTAAAGAGTTTTATTACTTAAAAGAAGAATTAGTAAGTTTTTGTAAAAATAATAATTTACAAGCAACAGGTAGTAAAGAAGAATTAACTGATAGAATAATAGATTTTTTAGAAACAGGGAAAAAGACATTTAAAACTCATAATAAAGCAAAAGTAAATATACCTGATATTATCACACTTGATACAAAGATAGAGAGCAATTTTGTTTGTTCAGAAAAGCATAGAAAATTTTATAAAGAGCAAATAGGGAATAGTTTTTCTTTTAATGTATTATTTCAAAAATGGTTAAAAAACAATGCAGGAAAAACTTATCAAGAATCAATACAAGCATATTATCAAATACTAAATAGTAAAAAGAAAAATAAAACTACCATTGATAAACAATTTGAATATAACACGTATATTAGAGATTTCTTTGAGTGTAATAAAGATAAAAGTTTAGATGAAGCAATCAAATGTTGGAAATATAAGAAAAGTCTGAAAGGCCATAATAAGTATGAAAAAGAAGATTTGATTGTTTTATCACACTGATAAATTTAGCGAGGTTTTTATGAATTTAGAATTATTGTTATTAGAAAATAAAGATTTAGAAGTATTTAAAAAGGATATGCAACAATCGTTTCAAGTTGGTGCTATAGAGGGTACAAATGAGTACATATCAGAAGATGAAATATTAACAAAAGAAGATATAAATAAATCTCTTAATAATTCAAATGCTAAAGCATATAAGGCAGTATTAAATGATGAAATAGTTGGTGGTGCTATTGTAAATATAAATATTCAAACTAATATAAATCATTTAGATTTTTTATATGTCAAAAATGGATTTCAAAGTAAAGGTGTTGGACAATTTATTTGGAATGAAATTGAAAAATTATATCCTAATACAAAAATATGGGAAACAGTAACCCCATATTTTGAAAAACGGAATATTCATTTTTATGTTAATAGATGTGGTTTTCATATAGTTGAATTTTATAATTCAAAACACAAAGATCCAAATTCAAATGCTGATGAAATGTTTAAATTTCAAAAGGTTATGAAATAGATAATTCACAAGCTAATTCTTTAAATATTTTAAATATTCTATGAAATAATATATTTGTTATTGATGATGAATTTCTTTGATAGAAAAAATTGAAAATTAATAAAAGAGGCGTGCCAATGAAAAAAAATATTGAAATAATTATAAGCATAATTTTAATGTGTGCTATAACAGGATGTGAAATAAACTTAACTAAAGAAAAAATTAGTGATTTAGATGATGGTTATGTATGTGAGTATAGATATGGAAGAAATGCAAAATATTCAACAGAACTTGTAGATATAGATTTTGAATTTGATGAGCAAATGTTTATAGATCTTTATAATGAAAAAGCACAATATAATCCAGTCTATTTAAGAAAACATATAAAAGAATGCGATTTAAAATTGATGCACGGAAGCGACGAAGAAGACCAAATATTGGATACAGCTATTAGTATTAGAGCTGCTTATGCTGATACATATAAAGAGGTAGTAGTATACGAATATAAGGATGATTTATATTTCTTTGTTTTAGATATGGGTGGAAGAACCGAAAAAGATAAAGAAGGAAGATACTTTATGAAAGTTTCAGATAATCTTCAAAAATATTGGAAACAATTAACTAACCAAATATATAAATAAGATAATTAGAGAAAAAATTATAATTTGATAGCTATTTTAAAGATAATTAGTAATTTATAAAAGGGAGGAATTTATGAAAAATAAAAGATTATCTATTTTGTTATGTGGAATTATAATGTTAGGTATGACAGGATGTGTTAAAGAAAAGGAAGTAAATATAACAATGAATTGTAATGGAAATATTATAAATAACAACTTAAAAGTAAATGAAAAATTAACTTGTTCTTTATTAGGAAATGAATATGAATTTACAATAACAAAAATAGAGAATGAAAGCGTTGATATAAAAGTTAACTCTTATGGTTTAATAGATACAAATAGTTTAATTGATAAAAAAGATTCCTTTATAATTAAGAGTGATGAAGTATTAAAACTAAATACACAATCGACAGATTATCAGGAAATAGTAACATTTCAAATAAAATAAATATATTTTGATAACAAACTACAAGTATATTTTAAGATGTAAATAATTTAATCTTTATACCTTTTCTTATCAAAAAAATTAATGAAATAAGTATATATTAATATATAACTCGAACTTTTTAAAAACTGTGGCTAGTTCGAGTTTTAATATACCCAAAATTATGATAAAATATATATAATTTAGATTAATTTATTTAGTAACATATTAAGATTAGCTTTAATACATTTGTTATGTTACTATCAATATTGGTGATTATTATGAAAAAACATAAGATTTTATTAAGTGATATAAGTTCAAATTATTTTCATTTTACTAAAGAAAAAAATTTAGAATCAATCGAAGGAAAAGGCTTAGAACCCAAAATATCATTTCATGCTCAGTCGCTTGAAGATACAAAAAAAGTGTTTTTTGTTGAAGGTTTAGATAATCTATTAATACTATTTGATTGTTGGATACATGTTGTATCAAAATATCCACTTATTCCAGGAGCCTTTAATTTAGGTACAAAAATAAAAGGTACTAATATATTTTCGAAAGCATTTATAAATATATATTTTAAATGGACAAATATAAATATTCTGCATAAATTTATATCATATAAATATTTTGACTTATTTTTGAAAAAATATATTTTATTAAATATAGATATCAAAGAAGGTATAGATTTTAGTTTTGAAGATGTTGATCAAATTAAAGCTAAAAAATATGATAGGAATTTTTTAATAAAAGGTGGATATTCACCTAAATATTCAGATTTAGAATCAGTAAAAATGGATAAATGGAATTTACACACCTTTACAAATCATGGTATTAATTCAGATAAAATAAAAATATGCTATATTAAAGACTCTTATAAAATGATAGACATATTAAAATATGCACTTGATAATACTAATTTGGATATAAAAAATATTTGTCCTGTTCTTTACCAATATTTAAAAAAAAGGAATTTGATATAAAAATAGTGGTTAAATTATAATAAGGTGTATTGTATCGTTAAATGAAATATAAAAATTTGTTTTAATCTTTATTGTTTAAATGAATAATTAATAAAAAATATCTAATTTTTTATTATATTTTAAAGCAAGATTGAAAAATAAATAATTTGATAAAAATGAGTTTTTTAATAATGTTCTGCTATAAAGGATTTATTCTTTATGTTATAATATTTATATAATTAGAACAAAATATAGTAATTTGAAAGTGGGATGTAATAATGAATTTAAATGATTTAACTTTAGAAGAATTATGGGAATTATTTCCGATTACTTTTGTTGATTATGATATAAAATTTGAAATACAATATTTAAATGAAAAAAATCATTTAGAGACATTATTAAAAAACTACATTAAAAGAATTAGCCATATTGGTAGTACATCTATAAAAAATATAAAAACCAAGCCTATAGTTGATATTTTAATAGAAGTAGATTATAAAGATTTTCAAACTATAAAGAATATTTTACTTGAAAATAATTATATAATGATGAATGAAACTTCTAACAAAATATCTTTTAATAAAGGTTATACAATAAATGGTTATGCTTCCAATGTATTTCATATTCATATCAGAAAATATGGTGATTGTAGTGAATTATATTTTAGAGATTATTTAAATGATAATTTTGAATTAGCCAAAGAATATGAAAAATTAAAACAAGATCTATTTAATAAATATAAACCAAATAGAGATTTATATACATTGGGAAAAACTGACTTTGTTAATAAGATAATCACATTGGCACGTCCTAAATATAAAGATAGATATTAAATAAATTTAAAGGAGTCTATAAAAATATGATATATAAGGGATATAAAATTAAAATTAGGTGTATTGATTGGGAACAAGTAAAAATCATTGATCAATATTGGAATTTATTTACTTCATATATTGCTAAAGAAAAAATAATTGGATTAGGTATGAATTGGACAGATGATTACCTATATTTTGATTATGCCTTAGGCGTTATTGATGACAAAGAAACATTAGATAAATTAAAATCAATTGATTTTTCAAAGACAAATTTTAATGCTGAATATATCGAAATTCCATTACCTGATTTTAAAGAATGGCAAGTATTTGAAGGAAAAGATAAAAATATAAAACAGATATATGAAAATGAAATTGATTGCTATAACAAGCTATATGATTATGAATTAGAGTATATTGATAGTAAAGGGAATATTCTTATAAAAATACATTTTACAAATTAAAATTGTTGTATATGATAAATAAAAATTGGAGGGATTAAATGAAAACAATTATTTTAAGTGATACTTCTTTTTTAGGTTTAAATTATTTAGATGCCAAAGAGGGAATTTCTTATTTAAAAAAACTACAACCTGAATATAAAATAATTTTGATGTCAAACCGACCTGAAGAATGTATGCGAAAAATTGGTGTATATATTAATAATGAAAACAAAACTATGTATCAATATTTAGGTGGTTGTGATTTAAAAAATAATGGTGTTGATATAACTATTTTTAATGATGGTGATTTAAAAGAAAATTATAATATTAGAGCTGATTTTACTATTTTTGGTAATGGTATTGCTGCTTTTGATAATAATGATGACTTAATTTATCAAGGAAGCTTTATAAATAGAGAATTACTTAATGAAATGATTAATGTTTTTAGAGGAAATGGTTACCGTTCTTATAGTGAACGTTTATCATTAATGCAAAATGCTTTTTTTAATAATTGTTCTTCTGGTTATGAAGATGTATATAAATTTTTTACGCCACAAATTGCTGTCGATAAAATTAATGATAGAATATATGGAATGCAATGTAGTAGTCGTGGCTTAGAAGATGATAATAATATTATTTCTATTATAGAACATCATTTCCCTGAAATTATCGGTTATAGATTAAATGATAAACCTTGTTTTTATCAAAAGAATATTAATAAATTAGTTGCTTTAAAATACATTTCAGAAAAATATAATATTGATATTGATAATTCAGTAATTATTTTAAGTGAATTCACCGACGATATCATATTAAAACAATACTATAATGCTTCTTATTGTATAGGTGATATTACGCATTATAAGGATAATAACGAAAAAAATTCTTTAGCTAAAATTTTAAAAAGATTATAAAATATTTTAGTAGTAGATTTATTTTTTACAATTTGCTATAATATTTTATAATTTATAAAGTTTATAGGTGAAAATATGTTAAAAGATTATATAGATTTTGTTAATAATTATAAAACGATTAATTTAGTAAATTCTGATGAGGAAAATTTAAAACAATTAGGTCTAAAGCCATTATATACTACTATATATCCTAGATATATAAATTTACACAAAAATATTTATTATGGTGGGTTTACACATTATGAATGTGATTTAACAAATGATGTAAGTAAAGCTTTAGATATTATTAATTCTAATAATCCTAGTGGTTTTAGAGATTTTCCATCCTTAAATGGTCCTTATATATTAGAATTTTATATATATAAAAATCAAATATATTTTGAAAGTATTGAAGCGCTACAAGCATATCAAGAATATGATTATCTAAGAGAGGAATTAGAAAAAAAATATCATTTATCTAAAGATTATTATAAACCATCAGAAGCAGAAATATTTGATGAATACTATTCTAAAATAGCAAAAATAAGCGAGATGAAGTCTATTTATTATCAACCATCTGCTAAAGAACATCTTCACCTTTTTTATTCACGAATGAAACGACGTTTTAAACCCTATAAAGACTCTAATAGTTTAACTGGTTATGATGTAAGAAAGTGGATTAATACAAACGCTAATATATTTACAAAACTAGATTACCCACTTAATATGAATGGTATTTATAATATTGATACTATGAATATAATTAATAATATTTTAGAAACAAAATTAGAAATATATACATCTCTTTATAATTTGGCTAAAGAAACTGATGATATGGAAAAATTAGTGTATAATCTATTAGTAAAATTTAATGTATATCATAATTTTGATGAGACTAAAAAAAATGATACCTTTGGATTAGACCGACAATTTAAATTTGCTATTAAAAATGACTATTGGGATTCTATGTTTAAGAAGGCTTCAATCGATTTATTAGTTCAATTAATTGGTTTAGATAAAATTGAAACACAACAAAGAAAAACAATTACAACAACTAAATCAAATATATATGAGGAATTTTATAATTTAATTTTATTAGGATATGATATTATTCAATTGCCTAAATTGATATGCGATAAAGGCGAATTTAGATGGGTAAATCCCAATGACTTTATAACAACAAGTACTGATCGTGAATGCGAACACGAATTGAAATTAATTAAAAAGAATGTACCGTATGATGAGTGGTATAGATTTTTGAAAAATTAAATGGCAATGTTTTATAATATTTTTAACCAATTAACTAGATAATCTCTAGTTTTTTTATTAGAAAATATTAAAAACTACCTTTTTTATTTGACAAATTATATAAATAATGTTAATATATGAAAATCAAATATAAAAGGGGGAATTTTAGTTATGAATAGCTTATTTACAATTTTAGTTGAAAAAAAATATAGAGATGGGACTACTGGGTCATCTTATCAAAATTATCGAGTTTATTATGATGAAGAGAAAATGCAACAATTTTTAGACAATATTAAACTTCAGTATCAACAAAAATATAGAGCTTATGGTACAGCTAATGATATGAATACATTACAGGATTTTTCGGTTATAGATGAAATTGAAAAGGAAAAAATTTCTGAAGAAGGTAAATTTGGTGAACCTAATTTGTATCATTATCGTTATAAAAGATATCCAGCAATATATAAATTATTTCTAAATTCTTTAACAGCAGAATCATTTAGTTTAGATACATTTGTTGACTATTATAATGTATTAAGAAAAAATGGCGAGTTTTCACTATGTACTAATTTAGATTTAATTGCGTGCTTATCTAATAAAACACCTAAGGAAATAGAAAATAATGATTATATCCAATCACATCGTAAAGATTTTAAAGTTTATAATGATAGCGAATTAAAAATGACAAAAGATGAGTATAAAAAGATTTTGAATAAATATTTATCTTTAATTAAATTAAAATATGAAGCATTAAATGGTGTGTCAGTTGATACTACTAGACTAGCTATTTATCATAGAGATTATTTAATAGATAATGAATTATTTGACGATACAATAATTGCCAAAAAATTTAGGAAAATTTAATATAATTTTCTTTTTTTTATGCTTTATTTATAGTATACTTAACTAAATAGAAATTATTTATTGTGAAAGGGAAGTATTTATGAATATAACTAAATTATTTAATTTAAGATTTAGTTGCCAAAGCTATAAACAGTTAGAAGTAAAAGATGAAGATATTGAAAAAATATTAAATGATGCCGTTTTAGCTCCTTCAACTAATAATAGACAACCGTGGACCTTCGCCGTTATTAAAAACATCGAATTAAAAAATAAAATTGCTAGTATGCTAAATGATAAGGGCAATGAACAAAGTAATAAGGCATTTATTAAAACAGCGAATGCAATCAAAGAGGCGCCTACTTTAATATGTGTTTTCAATAAGATTGTAAATGATGAATCTATTTCTATTATTCAGTCGATTGGCGCTTGTATCGAAAATATGCTTCTTAGTGCAACAGAACTAGGTTTATCAAGTTTATGGATTAGAGCTACATCTTGTATTGAAAAAGAAATAGAGCAATTATTAGATAAAGAAGATGAGCATTTAATGGCTTGCATTACATTAGGTTATGCGAATGAATTAGTCCACGAAAAAAATAGACATAATGTTAAATCATTAACTAAATGGTATCGATAAAATGATATTTTATAAGACAAATTAGATAATTGATTTGTTTTTTTCTTTCAATTTTGTAAGATTAAATAATTATAAAAAATGCTATAATAATATCAGTGGTGATGATATGCAAAAAATACTAATAATCGAGGATGAAGAAATTATTTGTAATGAATTATCGGCTTTACTTGAAAATTCTGGCTATATACCATTAATCTTAAAAAATTTTAAAGATGCTAAAACAGAAATTTTAAAACTTAATCCCGATTTAATTTTACTAGATATTAATATTCCCTATATGAATGGCGAATTATTATTACGTGATTTAAGAAAAAGTTCTAATATACCTGTTATTATGGTTACAAGTAAAAATTCGGAAACCGACGAAGTTTTATCAATGAGTTATGGGGCTGATGATTATATAACAAAACCTTATAATCCTAATATTTTACTGCTTAGAATTTTCGCTGTTTTAAAGCGAACCACAACTAATAGTGATGTTATTAACTATAAAGATTTAGTTATCAATATGCAGAAGGGAATCATAAAAAAAGATCATAAAGAAATTATCTTAACAAAGAATGAAATGATTATTTTTAATTACCTTTTAAATCATCAAAACAAAATTGTATCACGTGATGAATTAATGACGGATTTATGGAATAACAATGAATATGTTAATGATAATGCACTAACTGTTAATATAAGTAGATTAAGAACTAAATTAAAAGATATTGGTTATGATGATGCTATTCAAACAAGGAAAGGTATAGGTTATATATTATTATGAACATTAAGAAATACTTGAAAGATAAATTATATGTCATCATTACCTTTTCAATAATTTATTTTATTTTAATACTTATGTTTATGGCCTTTAAAATTAATATACAAGTTACTTTAGTATCTTCTATTTTATTATTTTTATTTTTAGTTATTATCTTAACCACCGAATACTATAAGAAAAAAAGTTTTTACACTAATCTTTTAAATAACATTGAAGCTTTAGATAAAGCCTATCTAGTTTTAGAAACGATTAATAAACCTAATTTTTATGATGGTGAAATTTTATATCAAGCATTATATGAAATTAATAAATCGATGAATGAATTTATTAAAATGCTTGAAAGACAAATGGCAGACTTTAAGGAGTATATTGAAATATGGATTCACGAAGTTAAAATTCCCATATCGTCATTAAGTTTAATGGCTCATAATCATAAGGATAAGTTTGATAAAAAAACAAGTGAACAATTAAAAAAAATTGAAAATTATGTTGAGCAAGTTTTATATTATGTTCGTAGTGAAAATGCCGAAAAAGACTACCTTATTAATAAAGTTTCTTTAAAAAAAGTTATCAATAATGTCGCTTTAAAAAATAAAGATGATCTTTTAACAAACAATATTACTTTAAAGGTTGAAAATGTTAATTATGAAGTATTTACGGATTCTAAATGGTTAGAATATATTATTAATCAAATTATTAATAATAGTATTAAATATAAAAGAAATATAAATGATTCTATTATTAAAATAGAGGCAGTAGAAGAAAAAGACAAAACAACTATTATGATTGAAGATAATGGCATTGGTATCCCAAGTACTGATTTACCAAAAATATTTGAAAAAACATTTACGGGTTATAATGGGCGAATTAAAACTAAATCAACCGGTATGGGGTTAAATATATGTAAAAACCTATGTGAAAAATTAGGACATAAAATATATGCTGAATCAAAGGTAGATAAATATACCAAGATATATATAGTTATTGCTAAAAATAATTTTTATCTGGTTTAAACCTTACAAATTTGTAAGGTTTTGATATATTAAACGAACGACAAATTGTTTTTTTTCTTTTATGATAATGTTGAAAGGAGAAAAAAATATGGAAAAAATATTAAAAGTAGCTTCAATTGAAAAATATTATGGAAATAAATCGTCATTAACTAAAGCGATTGATAATATTTCCTTTGAAGTTGATAAGGGCGAATTTGTTGCGATTATGGGCTCAAGTGGTTCAGGCAAAACAACCCTTTTAAATTTAATTTCGACAATTGATCGTGTCACTAGTGGTCATATTTATGTCGGAGAAATGGACATTACAAAGTTAAAAGGTAATGATTTAAATAAGTTTAGGAGAGAGGAATTAGGTTTTATATTTCAAGATTTTAATCTTTTAGATACACTTACAGCAAGTGAAAATATTGCGCTTGCTTTATCGATTCAAAATGTTGGTGCAAAAGAAATTGAAAAATTAATTAAGGAAGTAGCTACTAAACTTGATATTCAGACTATTTTAAACAAATATCCATATCAATTAAGTGGTGGGCAAAAACAACGTGTTGCTTCAGCTAGAGCTATTATAACTAATCCTAAATTAATTTTGGCCGATGAGCCAACTGGAGCACTTGATTCTAAGTCGGCTAAAATGTTACTTGAAAGATTTAACTACTTAAATGAACAGACAAAGGCAACTATTTTAATGGTTACACACGATGCTTTTACGGCAAGCTATGCTAGTCGGGTAATCTTCATCAAAGATGGTAAAATTTTTAATGAAATTCATAAGGGTAATGCTTCAAGAAAAGAATTTTTTGATAAAATTATCGATGTTGTAACTTTACTTGGTGGAGATTTAAATGAAATTGTCTAATTTATCGCTTAAAAATATTAAGAAAAGTGTTAAAGATTATGCCATCTATTTTTTTACCCTTATTCTTGGTATTTCCATCTTTTATGTTTTTAACGCTATTGATTCACAAACCGTTATGTTAGATGTTACATCAAATACCAAAGAGATAATCAAACTAATGACGAATATGTTATCAGGTGTTAGTGTTTTTGTTTCTTTTATTTTAGGTTTTTTGATTATATATGCATCGCGATTTTTAATTAAAAGACGAAATAAGGAGTTTGGTATTTATTTAACATTAGGAATGAGTAAAAGAAAAATATCGACAATTTTATTTTTTGAAACATTATTTATTGGTATTATATCTTTGATTGTTGGTTTATTTTTAGGTGTTGTTTTATCACAATTTATGAGTCTAATCGTTGCTAATATGTTTGATGCTAATATGACAAAATTTACGTTTGTTTTTTCAAGTAGTGCGTGTCTAAAAACAATTATCTATTTTGCTATTATGTATCTTTTTGTTATGATTTTTAATACGATTAATATTAGCAAATGTAAGCTTATTGATTTACTATATAGTAGTAAAAAATCCGAAACAATTAAAATGAAAAATCCTTATCTATGTTTAATTGTCTTTATTATTTCAAGTATATCTTTAGCTTATGCTTATTATTTTGTAACAGGGGGATTTGCAAATCTCGATACAGCTGATAAAATATTTAAACCAATTATTATTGGCTGTGTTTCAACCTTTTTTATCTTTTGGTCTTTATCAGGCCTAATTTTAAAAATGGTTATGAGTATAAAAAAATTATATTATAAAGGACTAAATAGTTTTATTTTAAGACAAATAAGTAGTAAGATTAATACCACAGTTTTCTCAATGACAATTATTTGTTTGATGCTATTTATTACGATTTGCGTTTTATCGGCTTCACTTACTTTAAAAAATTCAATGCAAGCTAATGTCAATAAATTAGCGCCTGCCGATATTCAAATTACAAAGTTAGTTACTAGAGATGAAAACGATACAAATAATTATTCTAAAGAAGAATTAAAAAATTTAAAATTAGGAGTTATAGATACTTTAAATTTGTTTGATTTTAATATTAATGATTATTTTAAAGATAGTGTCGAAATTGATATTTTTGCAACCCCTAATTTAACACTAAATCATACGCTAGGTACTATGTTAGATGAAGTTAGAGAAAAGTATAAATTTTTACAATATGATACTAAAGAAGATATTATGACTATAAGTGATTATAATAAGGTTGCTAAAATCTATGGTAATAAAGAATTATCTTTAAATGATGACGAATATTTAATCGTGGCTGATTTTAAATCGATGGTTGATGTTCGTAATATCGCTTTAAAAAATGCTGAAAAAATTACGCTTTTTGGTTATAATTTAAAACCGAAATATCCTGAATGCCAAGACGGTTTTATTGAGATGTCTAGTCAACATATAAATACGGGAATGATTATTGTCCCAGATCATATTGTTGATGATGATTATAAAACTTATAATATGCTGATTGCTAATTATAATACTTCTTCTAAAGAAAAAAGATTGAAGATGGAAGAAGACATTATGGAATATTTAAATAAGGCTAACAAACAAGGAATAGGGGTATTAAGTAGTAATACAAAAATTGATATTTTAGAAGCAAGCACCGGTTTAGGAGCCTTAGTAACGTTTATTGGCTTATATTTAGGAATTATTTTTATGATTAGTAGTACAGCTATTTTAGCTTTAAAAGAATTATCTGAAAGTAGTGATAATAAAGACCGCTTTAAAATGTTAAGGCGAATTGGAACTGATGAAAAATTATTAAATAAAGCTTTATTTAGACAGATTGCTATTTTCTTTATGTTCCCACTTGTTATTGCTATTATTCATTCTATTTTTGGAATCATTTTTTCAGTTAAAGTTTTAGAAGTTTTTGGTAATGAACAATTACTACCATCGATTGTTATGACCGCTATATTTTTAATTATTATTTATGGAGGATATTTTTTAATAACTTATTTTTGTAGTAAAAGTATTATAAAAGAAAAATTCTAATCATAATAAATTGGCTATATAAAAATATTAAATATGATTTAATTAACATATTTATGAAGGAGGAGAATATAAAATGGCTTATTTAATACCGATTAAAACAGCAGTTTTAATTTTTCCTCTTATCGCTTTATTATTTACGATTCCGTTTATTTTACATCAGTATCATAAATATGGTTCAATTAATAAATGGCGTGTTCTAATTATTTATTCATTTATTCTTTATTTAATTACCATTTACTTTTTAGTAATATTACCATTGCCAAATCCTGATGAAGTTATTTATCAAGAGAATATGGTTAATTTAATTCCGTTTAGTTTTATTACCGATTTTATTTCGGAATCATCAATTGTGTGGAATGATCCTAATACTTATTTACAAATTCTAAAAGAACCTTGTTTCTATACTGTTATTTTAAATATTTTTATGACGATACCTTTTGGAATGTATTTAAGATATTACTTTAAATGTTCTTTAAAAAAAACCGTTTTTTGTAGTTTCTTTTTAAGTTTATTTTTTGAAATAACCCAATTAACTGGTTTATATCATATATATAAATATCCCTATCGTATTTTTGATGTCGATGATTTACTTATGAATACCTTGGGTGGTTTTTTAGGGTTTTATCTTATGGGTCTTTTTAGTAAACGCTTGCCAACTAGAGATAAAATCGATGAAATGGCTATCCTAAATGGAACAAAAGTGTCAGGATTAAGACGCATAACTTTATTTTGTCTAGATTTATTTATCTATTTTGTTTTAAGTCTTAATGCTACCATTTTTATTAGAATTAATCATATTTTTCTTATCAGTTTTATTATTTACTATTGCTTGATTCCTTGTTTAACAAAAGGTCAAACGATTGGTGGTAAGTTTTTAAACGTTAAAATGGTATCTAATAAATATTTTATTATAAAGGAGTTATTAAGAAACATATTTTTATATTTTTATTACTTTGGTATACCACTTTTTTTAGTCCAATTAGCCATTAGAATTGTTAATGATTTAAATATTATAACGCATATAGCTATTTTAATTTATTTTGCCACATTTATTTTTATAATAATTTATTTAATGATCAATATTATATTTTTGCTGTGGACTGGTCATATTTATTATGATAAATTCTTTAAAATTGAATTTCAAAGTACTATTGAAACTAAACTTGATTAGAAAGGAGAATACTCATCGAAGGTGTTAAAAATAAGTTACCTGTTATGATTGGCGTTATCGTTTTTACTATATTATGTGGTTTAGCCTTTTACTTTTTGGAATTTCATCAAAGTATTTATTATACACAAATTGATAATACCAAATTAGAAAAGTTATCCACAAGCGATATGCCTTATAAATATACATTAGATTGTTATGATGAAAATGGGCATAAAAAAACTTTATCTTTTAAAACTAGTAGAGAATTAAAAAATGCTGCTTATTTAAAACTAGAAGTAATTGTAACAGGTGTTCATGCTTGGGAAGAAGTTAGATATGATGAACTCCCTAGTAAGGTTAAAACCAAATATGATTAATATGAATTAAATCTTTAAAATAGAAATGTTTTGAAGATTTTTTCTATTTTGAGAAGGATTTTTAAAAGTTATGTTGTATATATTTTTTAGGAGGAATGTTAGATTATATATTGACTATTAAATTGATATTATGTATAATTTAACTGTAAGTTAATTATGAAAAATAAATTATTTATATTAGATAATGACTATTTGTTTAAGAAAATTTTTAGTAATCAAAAATATTTAAAGCATTTATTATTAAATTTCTTTAATATTAAAGCAAGAAAGCTAGAATATTTAAATAGTGAATTAGTAAAACAAAATAAAGATGGAAAAGTTGGCATTGTTGATTTATTACTTATTGTTGACGGTAAAATAGTAATATTGGAACTACAAAATTTAAATAGACATAATTTTAAAGAAAGAATTTTATTTTATTCACCTAGTGTTATAGCTAATCATTGTTTAACATCTGGCGAAGATTATGACAAATTAAAAGAAATTAAAGTTTGTGCGATAATAAACTATCAATTGTTTGATTATGGCATCAATAATAAAGTTAAATTAACAGTAAAAAACAAAATATTTACTGAAAAGCTTGAATATCAAATATTCGATTTAACGAAAATAAATATTACTGATAAAGATACCAAATATTATGAATTAGCTAGTCTTTTTAAAGAAAAAAATTTAAATAAATTAATATTAGAAACTAAGAATATATTGAATAAGGAAATATTGGATAGTATAAAAAGGTATAATTTTAATAGAGAGGAGTATCGGAAAATGGAAGATATTGAAAAATTAATGATGAGTGAAACTGAACATTATGATACAGCTTATAGGATTGGTAAGAGGGAAGGACTAAGTCAAGGTAAAAACGAAGAAAAGATTGATATTGCTAAAAATCTACTTAATAAAAATATTGATATAGATTTAGTAATTGATGTGACTGGTTTAACTAAAAAGCAAATCGAATTTTTATATGAGCAAATTTAGCAGTTAATAAATTGTTTTTGATAGGCATTTTATTTTAAAAAGCAATGAAGCGTACTAATTGTACGTTTTTATTATATTTTTAATTAGGTAAATCTATTTTGATAAATAAAAAATTTTCCTTAAAATAGATTTTAATTTAATATTATTAGATTAAATAAACTTAAAATTTATGATATAATGAAGGAAATAAAAGAATTTATTAGAATTAATTAAAATGTTACCAAATAGAAACTAATTAGTCTTTTACAAAATATTTATAAACTTATTAAAAGGAGAATGTATGAAAAAAAATCAAAAAATTATTTTAATTAGTCTTTTAACTATTTTAATTGCTATTATAGTAGGTATCAAATTTATTCCGTTTGGAACAATTAAATATAAAAATGAAAAAATGCAATCGTCATTGATAATTCCTAAATTATCGAGTTTTGATTATGAGTGCTGTATGTTTTCAGCTAATTTTAAATCTTTTAGAAGTCAATATATTCTAAAAAAAGAATTAGATAAAATAATGGCTAATTACGAAAAAAAGACTTGTAATTCTAAAGATTATTATTATGATGCAGAAAATGATATTACGATTACAGAATACGGGGTTCAGGGTGGATTTCCTATGAATAAATTTTATATTGTTTATGATAAAGGTGAATATAATTGTGATAATGCTTCAAGTGTTGCTGAAATAGTAGATAAATCTATATATATTGATGATTTCACTTGTGCTGAAGTTTTAGAACCATTTTATAGTGATGAACTTTATCAATATAGTTATCCTTGTATAAAATCTAGTTATGTTGTTGTCAAATATAAAAATGGCGATGAAGAAACAGTCGAAGAAGCCCTAAAAAAAGGTACTATTACTATTAGTGATTTAGATAACTATAATATTCACTATTTAAAAGAAGAAAAGTCTGATAGTGAATTTACGAAAATAATGCTTAATTCTAGAGAAATGAAAATAAGTAAAAGCGATTATAATATTTTAAAAGAAATATTTAATAGTTTAGATTATAATATTGATACTAATGAGCAAGAAGCTAGATATATAGTTGAGATGGATGATAAAACTTATGAATTTTATCGCGATAATAATACAGTAGGTTATAACGGTAAATATGCTGATATTGATGGTGATAATTTAACTAATATTATTAAAATTTTAGATTTTACATTTAGTAATAATGATATGAATAACATCGAAAACGTATCAATGAAAATTAAAAAGGGAACATTAACTAATAGTAGCGCAACGATTATTATAACTGATACCAATAAGGATCATTATGAGTATGGTCTTCCATTTCGGATTGATAAATTAGAAAATGGTGTTTGGAAAATGCTTGAAATAACAGGTGATGGTGCCTTTAATCTTCCAGCATTTGGTGTAGATAAAAATAACAAATTAGAACTTAATCAGGATTGGAGCCATCTATATGGTGAACTCAAACCAGGCAAATATCGTTTAGTTAAAGATGTATGTATAAGTGATGGATGTAATGCTCAAAAATATTTTTCGGTTGAATTTACGATTGAGTAAACAATTAATTTTTTTTAGAACACCTATTGTTAAAAAATATAAATTTTGTGTTATACTAATTAGGTAATGAATGGAGTGAAATCCGTATGAAAATAAATGGAAGAAAAATAAAATACCTGTCAAAAATTACAAATTCAATATATGAAGAACTTAAAGTAGAATTTTTATATCATTCTAATCATTTAGAAGGTAGTACATTTACTAAAGATGAACTTGATAAATTATTAAATGAAAGAAAAGTAGAAGGAAATCATTCTTTAGATGATATAATTGAAACTAAAAATTCTTTAGAGGTATTTGATCAAGTAATTAATGATAGCGAAGAAAAATTAGATAAATTTATGCTTTTTAATTGGCACAGAATATTAAAAAAATGGACAGTAGATGAAGAAATACATAATACAGGTATGTGGAAAAAATACGAAAACAAGTTAAGAGGTGTTGATTTAAAACTTGCTTATCCAAGCGAGGTAGAAAACTTAATGTATAATTTATTGTCTGATTGGAATGAATTAGAAAATGTTTCTATAAAAGATATTGCTGACTTCCATTATAAATTTGAGCTTATTCATCCTTTTCAAGATGGCAATGGAAGGATTGGAAGGTTTATTATTTTAAAACAATGCTTGGATAAAAATATAGATTTAATAGCGATAGATAATGAATATAGTGACGAATATAAAAAGGCTTTATATAATGCTCAAAAGACAGATAATAGTGATGATTTAGTTGTTGTTTTTAAAAAATGTCAAAACCGTTTAAACGAAAAATTAAGTCATTATGAAAAACTTTTAATGCAAATTGATAAAGAAATAGATGGTTTAGGGAATAGTAATATTGAAATTTAATTATACCTTAATAAATATTTCTTTTTTTATGATATAATGTTTATAGGTAAAGAAATTATATAAATAAAATTAAGAAAGTTGGTGGATAAATGACAACCGATTTAATTAAGATACCAAATGTTGGAAAAAATACCAAACAAGATTTAATAAATATAGGTATTAGATGTGTTGAGGACTTAAGAGGAAAAGATCCTGAACAACTTTTTTTGCAAGATTGTGAATTTAAAAAATATAAAGAAGATAGGTGCCAATTATATGTTTTTAGAATGGCTGTTTATTATGCTGAACACGATACTTGGGAAGACGAAAAATTAAAATGGTGGTATTGGAAAGACAAAGAATATCATAATGAAAGTGAGGTAAAAAATGACTAGAATATTAAAAAATAAGGAATTACTTAATACCCGATTAGCAACTAATTATGGGGGATGGGTTTATTGTACTAATTGTAATACTAATATTGGTTATTTATGTTATTCAACATACGATGAAATAAATTTAAATTATAAATGTAATTGTGGAAGTAGTGGAAGTGTTTTTATAAATTTTAGTGATAGTAATATAGGTAGTGAAAATACAGATGATTTAATTGTTATTAAAAATAGGTTATGCTGCCCAGATGATGAAAGTCCCTTATTGACATTATTAGATAAAAAATTAATTAGTTATAAAGTGGCTATTACTTGTCGTGAATGTCATAAGATTTATCATAAAGAAAAATAAAGAGTGATAATGATTTTACAATATTTTAAGAGGATATTTTGATATGAGTAAATATATAAAATTATGGGAGTATTTAAAAGAAAATAAAAGGGATAGTTATCAATTATCATTTGCTGATATAAAAGTAATTTTAGGTTTTGAACTAGATCATTCCTTTTTAAATTATAAAAAAGAGGCCAATGAATATGGTTATAAGGTTGATAAGATACTATTAAAAGAAAAAAAGTTATTTTTAATAAATTTGATAAATAATAAAAGCATTATTGGAGGATTTTATGGAAAAAATGATTAAGATTAATGATAATAGGATATTAAAATATAATACATCTGATGATTCTGTCATAATGTATTCGATTAGCGAATATTTTAAAAAAAATGGGCAACTTGAAAAATCCTACTCCTTATCTAAGTGGGATGATTATAGTTTCAACGCATATTCACCTTGTAATTATGACAAATTATCTTATGAATATGATGTAGAGCATCCTCTATATTTTGCCTTTTTACATCTATTAAATAATGATCCCGAATTAATTATCGATGATGATAACACTTATGAATTAGAAAAGAAATATATGAGATTATATAAAAATTCTAATAATATTATATTAGAATTTATAAACAAACTAGGTGAATATGAGGACCCTATTAAACATAATAAATTTAACGTTTTTATTAAAAATATAGGGGTAGATTGTAGAAGTAAAATTGATCATCAATATAAAGATACAAAGAAAAGACTGTTAATTTTTTTCGAGGAAGCTATTCAAAATATAACTGAAGAATACCATCAAATTACAATGGAAGAATATGAAATAAAAAGAAAAGTATTAAAACAATAATTATATATTAGAAAGAGGAAAAAATATGAATAAAAAATTATCAATAATACTAACAAGTTTAATAGCTGTTTTATCAATTGTATCTATTATTTTAATAAATTTAGATGAAAACTCTAAAACATTAGAAATTACAGTTGATACTAATGGTGGACTACCTTATATTTGGGAATATGAAATAGAAGATGAACAAATTGTTAAATATATAAAAAAATATACAGTTGAAGAAGATAAATCATTAGATGGTGGACCAGTATCTATTAATTTTGTTTTTGAGGGATTAAAAGAAGGAAAGACGAATATTAAATTAAAATATGTTAGCGTTATAGATGGTAGTATTGAAAAAGAAAAAATTTATAACGTAAAAGTTGATAAGCTTAAAAACATTTCCTTAGTAGGGACTGAAGGCTAAATAAATTTTATGTGTTAAAATATTTTGACAATATGTTAAGTAATTTTGCTTTTGTTTTGGTATATTTTAGATAAAATAATTATGGGGTGAAAGAAATGACAATTGGTGAAAAAATTGTAAGTCTACGCAAAAAATATAATTATACACAAGAAAAATTGGCCGAAAAAATAGGTATATCAAGACAAACTTTATCAAGTTGGGAAAGTGATCTAACTAGTCCCGATTTAAAACAAGCTAGTATTTTATCACAAATATTTAAAATTAGTTTAGATGAACTAGTAAGTAAAACAGTAGAATTCGATTGCAAAGATAATTTAAAAAACAATCAGATTTTTTCTAATCTAATTGATAAAACTTGTTATTTAAGTTTTGATGATGACTTTTTTGATTTAGATATAAATTTGTTTGATACACCTGTAAAAATATTAAGTATTAATGATGATTTTATAAAGATTGAATACCAAAAAAAGAAAAAGAGTCAAGTCAAATTAATTGATATGGATTTGGTTCTTTCTATACGAGTTATTGAAGGAGATGAAATTTAGTGGAATATGTATTGCTTCTAGCTATTATAGCTACATATTTAATTTTATCATCTAAGATTGATAAATTAAAAAATAGTTTAACAGATAAAAAACCTAAACGTAATTTTTCATCATTAAAAGATATTGTCGGTAAAGAGATTGAAATAGAAAGTGATGCGTTAGATTTTATTGATAATCCTAAAGGAATTCTAAAAGAATATAATGATACTTGGGTTATAATCGAAACTTATAATAAGAAAAATCAAAAAGAAATATGTTACTATCGTCTTAATAAAATAACATCAATTAATGTAATTAGTTGATATTAAATTAGAAAAATATTATTTATATATTTAAGTAGAATAATATTTTTTATATGAAAATTATTATAATGTGTAATTGAATTTAAAATATTGAGGTTTAGTATGAAAATTGAAAATGAAATATTTAAAAGAAGCTATGTTAATTTTGACAAATTAATAAATTATGGTTTTATAAAAGTAGATAATTTTTATAAATACTCTAAAATTTTTATGGAAAGTTTTAGAGCCGATATTATTATTGACGAAAAAGGAAATGTATCAGGTAAAATAATCGATTTAAGTGGTGACTATGAATATACAAATTTTCGTGTTGAGAGCCAAAATGGTGCGTTTGTAACAAGTATAAGAGAAGCATATAAAGAAATTTTAATAGATATTGAAAACAATTGTTTTGATAAACAATACTTTATTACTGACCAAGCGAATAGAATTGCTAAAATGATTAAGGATACTTATTATGATGAACCAGAATTCCCTTGGGAAAGTACGCCAGGAGCCGGAATATTTAGAAACCCTAATAACCAAAAATGGTATGGACTTATTATGAATATTGATAAAAGTAAACTAGATAAAATAACGAATGGTGAAGTTGAAATTATAAATTTAAAACTAGATTCTAATGATATTCCTGGCTTATTACGTAAAAAAGGTTTTTATCCTGCTTATCACATGAATAAAAAACATTGGCTTACGATTATTTTAGATGACACATTATCGGACTTTGAAATTATGGATTATGTAACTATTAGTCATCGTTATACAGAAAAGGCTAATGAGTGGATAATTCCTGCGAATCCTAAATTTTATGATGTTATAAATTGTTTTAATAATACTGATACGATTACTTGGAAACAATCGAGTGATATTAAAGTAGGTGACTTTATTTATCTTTATGTTGGAGCTCCATATTCTTCTATTTTTTATAAATGTGAAGCAATAAAGGTTAATATTCCTTATCAATATAAAGATAAAAATTTAGTAATTAATCGCGCGATGGAAATCAAATTAATTAAAAAGTATGAACCTGATGAATATGCTTTTTCAAAATTAAATGATTATGGAGTTAAAGCAATTAGAGGTCCAAGAAGTATGCCAGAAAAATTAAGTAAGGAAATTAATCGCAATTAAAAATGATTTAGGAGGGATAATTCTTGAAAAAGATATTAATTGTTGAAGATGATGCAAGTATTCATTCCATTATAGAAGAAATATTAAAACAAGAAAATTACGCTATTCTAAATGCCTATTCTGGAACAGAAGCCTTGATGCTATTAGAAAAAAATCAAGTAGATTTGATTCTTTTAGATTTGATGCTACCTGGCTTAAATGGTGAAGAAATCATCAAAAAAATTAATCATATTCCTATTATTGTGATAAGCGCTAAAATCGCAACAGAAGATAAAGTTAATTGTTTATTAATAGGAGCTAATGATTATATAACAAAACCTTTTGATAAAAATGAGTTATTAGCGCGAATTAAAGTACAATTACGAGACAGTAAAATTAATTTGGAATTAACTTATAAAAATTTAAAATTGTTAACAAACAGTCATATATTAATGGTTGGGGATCATCGTATTAACTTAACAAAAACAGAATATGCGATTATGAAACAACTTTTATTAAATATTAATCAGGTTGTTACGAAAACAAAACTATTAGAACTTATTAGCCTAGATACTGATGATGGGAATGAAGAATCATTAAGAGTCCATATTAGTAATTTAAGAAACAAAATCCGCCAATATACAAATGACGACTACATTGAATCGGTTTGGGGTGTCGGTTTTAAAATAAAGGAATAAATCTTAACAAAATCTTAACAAAAAATTAACCATTTTCTTAATACTTTTAATTTAATATAATTATTGAAAGGAGAAAAGATTATGGAATTAGTTATAGAAACAAATAATCTTGAAAAAAAATATAAAGATTTTAAGGCCATAAAAAATTTAAATATGCATTTAGAAAAAGGTGCGATATATGGTCTAATTGGTAAAAATGGTGCGGGTAAAACAACTTTGATTCGCCTTATTTGTGGTTTGCAAGAACCAACAAGTGGTACTTATACTATCTATGGTGTTAAAAACACTGACAAAAAAATTATCGATGTTAGAAAAAGAGTGGGGGCGATTATTGAAAGCCCTTCTATTTATCAAAATATGACAGCTCGTGATAATATAATTGAGCAATTAAAATTGATAGGCTCTCCTAGTCTTGACGAGGTAAGTGACTTACTTAAATTAGTCGGGTTAGAACATACTGGTAAGAAAAAAGTTAAAAATTTTTCGCTAGGGATGAAACAGCGCCTTGGTATAGCTATCGCGTTAGCTACAAATCCTGATTTACTTATTTTGGATGAACCAATTAATGGGTTAGATCCTGAAGGTATTGTTGAAATTAGGGAATTAATATTGAATTTAAATCATAAAAAAAGGATTACTATTTTAATATCTAGTCATTATCTTGATGAATTATCTAAGATTGCGACCTATTATGGTTTTGTAGACAATGGACAAATAATTAAAGAAATAAGTAGTGTCGAATTAAATAAAAAGATGGAACAAAAAATTGAAATTAAAGTTCTTGATATTAAAGAATTTGTAAAATATTTTGAAAAATATAATTATACCTATGAAGTCGTTGATAATAATACTATCAATGTCTATGGTAAATTTAATTTAGCCAAATTTGTAAGTAAACTTTCAAAAAAAAATTTAATGATAGAGGATATTCACGAAAAAGAAACAACTTTAGAAAGCTATTATTTAAATTTGATTGGAGGAAAAAATAATGATTAAATTATTGAATGCTGGTTTTATGAGAATGTATAAAAGCATAATCTTTAAAGTTTTAACGATTTTTAGTTGTAGTTTTGGCCTATTAGTTGTTTTTTCTCAATATCACCAAATGGTTAAATATGGTAGTGATATTGATGTTAGCAATCTAGTTTTTATGTATGCAACATTCATTAGTATTGTTGTGGCCATTTTTGTAAGTCTATTTTTAGGTGTTGAATATTCCGATGGTACGATTAGAAATAAAATAACGATAGGGCATAGTCGCCTTAATATTTATCTTTCTAATTTAATTTTAGTAATATTTTCTAGTTTGTATTCATACCTTTTATATTCCATTATAATTATAGCTTTGGGGTTACCCTTATTTAGCATTTTTTCTATGAGTATTTCAAACTTTTTATTGAAATTATTACTGATAATACTAATTATGATAAGTGAATGCTGTATTTTTACTTTTATAACAATGTTAATCTCTAATAAGACAATAATTGCGGTTGTTAATATTATGACCTCTTTTGGACTTATGATGTTTTGTTTATATTGTTATAGTTCCCTAAATGCACCACAATATATAGATGTAGCTCAAATAACCAATCAAGAAACACATGAATATGACATTGTTAAAGAACTTAATCCCAAATATCCTACTGAAAGAAAAAGAGCCATTTATCAGGTTTTACTTGATATTAATCCTTCAGGCCAAACGGTTCAATTAATAACTGGTGATTCCAAAAACATACAACTATTTCCTCTTTATTCATTAGGAATTTCTATTGTATTTATCTATACTGGTCTAACTTTATTTAAACGAAAAGAATTAAAATAGGATGTGATAATATGTGTATCTGGTTTTATTTATTTTTATTAATATTTTTATTTAGTTTTGTATTATTACTAAAAATATTTATTATGAAAAAATCGATTAAAGAAATTGAAAAAAATCTTAATTTTATTATAAAATCAGATACTAATGCTTTAATTACGATATCTACTAATGATAGAAATTTAAAATTATTATGTAAATGTCTAAATAATAAATTAAAAAGTTTGAGAAAACTAGAATTAGAGTATAAACAAGGAAATCAAGAAATAAAAAACGTCATTACCAATATATCTCATGACCTAAGAACGCCTCTTACTGCTATAAGGGGCTATCTTGATTTAATTGAACAAAATAACTTAACAATTAAGCAAAAAGAATATTTAAAATATATTGATGATAAATCAAAAGACTTAATTGATTTAACAGAACAATTATTTGTGTTTTCTAAAAGTATTGAAACCTATAATGTCTTAACAAAAAAAGAAGTTGTTATTAATAATATATTAGAAGATGTTATTTGTAGTCATTATAGTTTATTTAAAGATAAAGGTATTGAGCCAGTTATCAATATAACTCGTAAAAAGATTATTAAATTTTTAGATGAATTGATGTTAAAAAGAATATTTGAAAACATAATATTTAACGCGATTAAATATGGCGAAGATATTGTTAATATTATATTAACTGATGATGGCTTAATTGAAATTGCTAATAAAACGAAAAAGCTAGATGCGGTGAGTGTTGAAAAAATATTTAATCGGTATTATACAATTGAAAACGCTAAAAAAGCTAATGGTATTGGTCTATCGATTGTAAAACAATTGGTGGAACTTAATGGTGGAAGTATAACAGCTAAATATTTTGATAATATTTTAGCAATAACAATTATCTTTCAATCATAATTAGTTTTTAAATTAATATAAAAAGAATGATGATATTTAAGAATATTGGAATGAATAACTTAATAAAATTTAAAAAAATTATTGATTAAAAATTTTTAATTTGGTATAATTTTTCTTGTAGGAAAATAAAAATATTTGATGGAAACGAACATAATTTTTAATTATGATAACGCACAACTCAAATTACGGGTTGTGTTTTTATTTGGAAGGAGATGTTTAGAAATATGAAAAAATTAGATTTAGGAAAAGAAAATATAACAAGACTATTATTGATGTTTTCGATTCCTTGTGTTATTAGTATGTTGATAAATTCCATATATAATATTGTTGATCAAATATTTATTGGTCAAGGTGTAGGGTTACTTGGAAATGGGGCCACAAATGTAATATTTCCTCTAGTGCTTTTATTTGGCGCTATCGCAGGACTACTTGGAAATGGTTGTGCTGCTAACATAAGTTTACGTTTAGGTGAGGGAAGAAAGGAAGAAGCTTCAAAATCGGTTGGTTCAACGATAACGACCACCATTTTGGTTTCTATTATTATTTCAATTATAATATTTATTTTCTTACCACAAATAATCAATCTATTCGGTTGTACACCAAATGTTTATGACTATGCTTTAAGTTACGGAAGAATTATTGTTATTGGCGCTCCAGCCTTAATCATCTATACGGCACTATCATCAATTATTAGAGCCGATGGGTCACCACAATATTCGATGTTTTTTCTAGTAATTGGCGCTGTTATAAATGTTATCTTAGATGCAATATTTATTTTATGGTTTAAATGGGGTGTTGAAGGTGGAGCTTTAGCAACTATTATCGGTCAATATATATCAGCTATTATTGCTTTATTTTATTTAAGAAAATTTAAAAACTTTGATTTAAAATTAAATGACTATAAAATTAATAAATCGCTAGTTAAAGTAATGCTTTATGGTTTGTCATCATTTATTACACAAATTACGGTTTTAGTCCTTTTTGTCTTTATGAATAATGTTTTAACGAAATATGGTGCTTTAACTAAATTTGGTGAAGATATTCCTTTATCGGCTTATGGTATTATGTCAAAAGTCAATAATTTATTTATCTCAGCAGTTTTAGGAATAGCTATTGGTTCTCAACCAATTATTGGTTTTAATTATGGTGCGGGAAATAAAAAAAGAGTAAAAGAAGTATTAAAGAAGGTTTATATTATTAATTTTGCGATTGGTATTGTTTTTAACTTGATATATTTAATTTTCCCATCAGAACTTGTTTCCATCTTTGGAAGTGCCGATAATCCTTTATATATTGAATTTGCGATTATGTTGTTTAGAACGTTCTTGATGATAAATTTTATCAATGCCTTTGAAATGACAACAAGTATTGTTATTCAGTCGTTAGGGAACGCTAAAAAAGCAGCGGCTTGTACTTTTGTAAGACAAATATTATTATTCATACCACTTGCTTTACTATTTGCGCATTATTTTGGTTTAAATGGTATTTTGTATGCAGGACCACTTGCAGATATGTTGTGTTTTATTATTGTTTTATTTATATTTATATCCGAATATAAAAAATTAGGAATAATAGAAAATAATGATCACAGTTTAGATAATGTAACTATTAATGGTGAAAAAGGTATTGTTATTACTATTAATAGAGAATATGCTTCAGGGGGAAGATATGTGGGAAGACTACTTGCTAAAGAATTAAATATTCCTTTTTATGATAAAGAAATAATTAGTTTGGCTGCCAAGGAATCAGGCTTTACACAAGAATATATTGAAAGTAATGAACAACAAAAAAAGACAATTAGTTCTGAATATAATAGCGATGATGAAATATTTGTAGCTGAGGCTAAAGTTATTCAAAATATTGCTAAAAAATCGGGTGTAATTGTTGGAAGATGTGCTGATTACATTTTAAAAGATAATCCTCGTGTATATAAAATATTTTTGTATAGTGATATTACTAGTAAAGTTAAAAGAGCTATTCAATATTATAATGTAAAGGAAGAAAATGCTTCTGATATTATTTCTAAAATCGATAAACAACGAGAAAAACATTATAAATATTATACTAATCGCAATTGGCGTGATTTTGCTAATTATGATTTAGCAATAAATGTTGATACATTAGGAGTTGATAAAACAGCCGTTTTATTAAAAGATATCATCGAATCTAAAGAAAAGTAGTTTAATTACAATTTTTAATCATTATTTACCTAATTAAGAATATGTAAGTTTTTAGTTTACATATTAAATGCAACTGAAAGTTGATAGTTTTAAAATGTTTTTATGAATATAATAAAACTTATCACAAATGAAATGAAAGCTAAATTAAAACATCCATTTAGAAATCAAAATTAAAGTAAATGAAAAAAGCAAATAAAAAAATTTGCTTTTTTTATGATATAATGAATTTATTAGTAAAGAATATTTTAAGGAGGAACTTGATGAAAAAGGTGAGTATTAAACCATCTAAATTTATGTCATTAGTGGGTTTTATAGTAGGAATAATATTTTGTGGTGTAGGGATTTTTTATGTTATTCCAACTTTTGATATGTTTGGTATTATTTGGTTTATAATGGCTGTTTTAATAACCATTTATTATGCTATAAATTTATTTACTAAAAAAGGAATATCTCTTTATCATATAAGGATTGATGATAAAGATAATAAAGATGATGATTAATTAGATGGAAGATGAAAAAAATGAAAGAAAATAAAATAATTATAGCAACAACAATTCTTAACTTTATTGTATTTATTACAAAGTTAGTTTCAGGGATAATATTCTCTTTTTCTACTTTGATTGCCGATTCCATTCAATCATTTATTGATTTTATAACGGATATTATGAGTTTAATCGCGAACAAAATCGGTTGGAGAAGAGCTAATAAAACATATCCTTTCGGTTATGGTCAAGTGTATTATTTAGCTAATATGATAACCGGATTTTTATTATTTTTAATTGGGATATTTATTTGTTATCAATTTTTCTTTTTTAAAGGAGAATTAAAACCAAATATAACGTTGTTTTACTTACTTGTGATTGTTTTAATTATAAAATTAGTTGTGGTAAGCTTATTATACAATTATAGTAAAAAATATAAAAGTGAATTATTAATTGAATCTGCTAAAGAATCAAAAACAGATTTTATATCAACTTGCGTTGTATTGATAGTACTAATATTATCCTTGTTTGAAAACTATTTACCATCATTTATTAATATTGATAAAATTGGAAGTCTAGGGATGGCTATATATGTATTTTATACATCGATAAAAATGTTAATTTCAAATATTAGAGGAATACTTATGAATGATGTAGAAAATAATGAAATAAAAGAGCAAATTATAAATGAAGTAAAACAATTTAAAGAATTTACTTTAGAGGATGTTAAAATTATTAAAATGTCGACTTATTATAATATCTTTTTGAAAATACAACCAACTAGTAATTTAACAATAAAAAAATATTTAAGAATTGAAAAAGATTTAAAAAAATATTTGAAATCTAAAAATAGGTTAATTCGTTTTATAGATATAGAGCCAGTTGAAGATTAAATATCGAGCCTTTTAGCGTTTGATGTTCTAGTTTTAAGAAAGGAAGGAAGATTTTATGTACTATAATAAAGATATAGAAAGTTTAGAAAAAGAATTACAAACAAACAAAGATGGGTTAACAAATGAAGTAGTAAAGACAAGAATTTCTAAATATGGGAAAAATATTTTACCTCAAAAAGAAAAGGAGAGTATTTTTAAAATATTTTTAAATGAGTTTAAAGATCCAATGATTATTTTATTATTAGTGGCAGTGTTCGTATCATTTATAGCGGGTGAAGTAATAGATGGTATTGCTATACTGTTTATAATTTTAATTGATGCTTTAATGGGTACATACCAAGAAAATAAGGCCAAAACAGCTGCTGATGCCCTTGCAAACCTTGTTGCCACCAAAGTAAAGGTAATTAGAAATAAAGATATAATTTTAATAGATTCTTTAGATTTAACAATTGGAGATTATGTCTTATTAGAATCGGGCGACAAAATAGTTGCTGATATGCGAGTTGCCGAAGCCCATAATTTGACTGTCGATGAAGCCATACTTACCGGTGAAAGTGTGAATGTTAATAAAAATAGTGAAGTAATTTTAAAGGATAATGTCATCCTTGCTGAACAAAGTAATATGTTGTTTTCCGGAACCAATGTCGTAACAGGCAGGGCGGAAGCTATTGTTGTTGGCATTGGTCTTAAAACAGAAATCGGGAAAATTGCTGATAGTTTAAATAATACTGGGGATGAAAAATCACCACTTACTATTAGGGTTGAAAAATTATCAAAACAAATTAGTGTTTTAGTATTATTAGTGGCTATTATTATAACTATTCTTTTATTAATTAAAGGAATACCATATAACGAAATATTTTTATCCGTTATTGCCCTTGCTGTATCAGCTATGCCTGAGGGTTTACCACTTGCTTTAACGATGGCTTTAACAATTGCGTCAAATAAGATGGCCAAGAAGAATGTTATTGTTAGAAAATTAAAATCCGCTGAATCATTAGGCAGTTGTACAGTAATCGCAAGTGATAAAACAGGAACTTTAACGGTCAATGAACAGACAGCTAAAAAAATAATTTTACCCAATAATAATGAATATGAGATAACAGGAACAGGGTTTAGTTTTGATGGTAGTGTAATGGGCGAAAATATTGAATTGGCTAAGGAAATCGCTTTACTTGGTACTATTAATAATGAAGCTACTGTAACTGAAGATAAAAAAATAGGTGATTCAATTGATATAGCCTTTAAAGTATTAGGTAAAAAACTTAAATGTGATGAAAATTCCGTTAAAATTTTAGAGATAATTCCTTATGAATCAGAAAATAAATATTCAGCTGTCTTTTATGAAAAAGATGAATGTGTTTATTGTACAGTTAAGGGGTCTTTAGAAGTAGTTAAATCTTATTGTAAAGATATTAATTTAATTACTGATAATTTAGATAGTTCAAGATTAGAAGAACAAAATGAAAAGTTAGCGAGTGACGGATATCGTGTTATCGCTATTGCTAATGGCAAAATAGCCAAAAAAGAAAAGTACGAAAGTAGCGATATCAAAGGATTAACTTTTATGGGAATGGTTGGTTTTATTGACCCGATAAGAAAAGAAGTCGTTATATCAATCGAAGAGTGTAAAACAGCCGGCATAAAAGTATTAATGATTACGGGGGATCATCCCCTAACCGCTTTTTCAATTGCTAAGGAATTACAACTTACTAATGATTATAATGAAGTAACAACGGGGGACGAAGTCGAGGAAAATTTAAGAAAAGATGAAAAATATTTTGATGAATTTATTTGTCAGAAACGTGTTTTTGCAAGAGTAACACCATTACAAAAATTAAAAATAGTTGAATCACTTAAAAGACAAGGCGAATTTGTTGCTGTAACCGGTGATGGCGTCAATGATGCTCCAGCTTTAAAAGCTGCTAATATTGGTGTTGCAATGGGAAGTGGAACCGATATTGCTAGAGAAACTGCTGATATGATTATCGTTGATGATAATTTTAAATCGATTGTTGTAGGCATTAAGGAAGGAAGAGTAGCTTACGCTAATATTCGTAAAATTATTTTATTTTTAATATCGTGTGGGTTAGCGGAAGTTTTATTCTTTTGTTTATCCATATTATTAGATTTACCGCTTCCTTTAGTTGCTATTCAATTATTATGGTTAAACGTCGTAACTGATGGTATTCAAGATTTAGCACTATCTTTTGAAAAAGCTGAAAAAGGAATTTTAGAAGAAAAACCTCGTGATACCAAAGAATCGATTTTTAATAAAGAATTATTCCAAGAAATTATTGTATCAGGATTAGTTATTGGTATTACTGTTTTTATAGTTTGGTATATTCTATTAAATAAATTTAATATGGAATTAGTTATGGCTCGTGGTTATATTATGGCCTTAATGGTATTTATTCAAAATATTCACGTCTTTAACTGTCGAAGTGAACATAGATCGGCATTTAGTATATCTCTTACTTCAAACAAATTATTATTACTAGCTTTTATTAGTTCTATTATGTTACAAATAATAGTGATGGAAATACCATTCTTTTCACAGTTTTTACAAACAGTCTCTATTCCGTTTATTCATTTAGTTTATCTATTTATTATTGCTATGTCAATTTTGGTAATAGTAGAAATATACAAAAAAATTAATAACTCTATAAGAAGTAAAAGATAGATAATGTTAATTAAAAAATTGTGAAAACACTATAAATAATTAGCCATAAATTTTAATGTTTTAATTTATATAAACAGAGTAGATTATACAAGATTTACTCTGTTTTATGCTATAATAAAAAAAACATTGGTTTTTAAAGGAGATTTGATTATGAAAAAGGTATTATTTACTATTCTAATATGTAGTATTTTATTAGTTGTAATGACAGGATGCGTTAAAAAGAAAAATGAAAGTGATGAACATTCATTTTATGGAAAAGTGCTTGAAGTAACGCCATCATACCTTATAGTTGAACCTAATGAAGATGAGGAAGAAAGAAGAAGTTCCGATAAATTTCGTATTGATTTAAAAGATGATAATACTACTTATGAAGTTGGAACGATTGTAAAAATAACCTATGTTGGTATGATTAATGAAAGTTATCCTGCCCAAATTGGAACAACAAAAATAGAAATTGTTGAAAAGATTAAGACACATCAAAAATATTCAAAAACAATTGAAAATGTTACAATAGAAATAAATATTCCAAATGAATGGAAATATGAAGAGCTACCTAAAGATGAAGAAAATGATTTTTATAAATATGCCTTAAAATTATATAAAAGTCAGGCTAATCAATACGCAATTTTATATTTTGATCATGAGCAAGCTTATTTTTGTGGTACATTGCGAAAAAATGAAAATATAATTTTAGATAATGGGCTGCAAGCAGTTGTTGGCTATTACGAGAAGCATATAGAATGGAATGATATATCTTTTTTTGACGTAAATCCTAATATAATTTTCATAAATTATGGACTTAAAGGTGATGAAGCCTTAGAAGTTTTAGATTTTGTTAAAACCATAAATATAAAATAAGTAGTATATATTTAGATGTAAATAATGATTTTTACATCTAATTTTTTTATCAACTTATTTTTTAGATTATTTAAATAATAAATTTATAAACAGTAGGTCATAAAGTCAATCCCCTTATATAGAATGTTTCTTTTTTTATGTGTTATAATAATGTTGAATTGAAGTTAAAATATTTTTTATATTTTATACAACTTGTAAATAAAAAAAGTATACAATTTTAAGCATTTTATATAAAATGCAACCAACTTTTTACAAAAAACAACTGAAAAATGGTGGTTTGCTACCGGTAGAAAATTATAAAATTATCGTGTAAGGGAGGAAAAAGTATGACAAATAATTTTGCTGATAATTTAAAAAAAATCAGAAAAGACAATAATCTTTCACAAGAACAACTTGCAGAAAAGTTAGGGGTATCGAGACAGGCCATTTCAAAATGGGAATCTGCTAGTGCCTATCCAGAAATGGATAAAATTATTTTCTTATGTGAAAAATTCAATTTAAATATTGATGATTTATTGCATAAGGATATTAAAGAAGTAAAGGGGGAAGAAGAATCTAAAAAGAATCTGAATAAATATGTTAGTGACTTTTTAAAATTTTTAACTGATACAATTAATTTATTTAGTAATATGAATTTTAAAAGTAAAATGAAATGTATATTTGAAGAAATAATAATAATTTTGCTACTAATTATAATATCAGTAATAGGTTTTAATTTTATTGATTTTCTTTTTGATAGTATCTTTTCATTTATTCCTGATAAATATTATTATTATGTAAACGGAATAATAGATAGTATTATAATTGTATTTTTTGTGATATCTTCTATTATCGTATTTCTACATATTTTTAAGACTAGGTATTTAGATTATTATTCTAAATTAAAAAAAGAAATAAATAATGAAAATACTAATAGTGATATTAAAGAAGAATTAGCTTTAAAAAAAGATGATGGAGATTCGGATAACCATAAGAAAAACAGAATATTATTTCGAAATAATGAAAACAAGATTATTATAAGAGATCCTAAACATAGTGAATATAGATTTATAACTGGTTTATCAAAATTTATCGTTGGAATAATTAAAATACTTGCCCTATGTTTTGGTTTATTTTTATCACTATTACTCATTGGAATATTAGCAGGTTTTATTATTTCCTTTATGGTTTATAAGACAGGTATGTTTTTTATTGGTTTACTTGGGGCGTTTTTGTCGATTGGCGTAATTGATGTTATCTTTATATTACTGTTAATTAATTTTATTTTTAATCGTCAAAATGATAAGAAAAAAATGGTATGGAGTTTTATTTTATCATTAATTATCTTTGGAGTAAGTTGTGGTTTAATATTTATAGGAACATTAAGTTTTGATGTTGTTGAAGTGGATGAAACACAACTTAAAACGGAGGCGATAGAACTTGAAATGGCAGATGACTTATTTTATCGTAGTCATTATGATTTAGAAGATGCTGAATATATTGAAACAGACATCAATAATGTCAAAATTGAGTATTCGATAAATAAGTTATGTCAAGGTAAAGTCTTTAATCAACCTGGAGATGGTATCCATATATGGAGAAATTGTTCTAATACACCAAAATTAGTAAGAGAAGTAATTAAAAATATTAATGATAAAAAAATAATTGAATTAAATAGTGATATTGTTAATGTCAAAATATATGCTTCAAAAGAAAATATTGCTAAATTAGTAGCCAATAAAAATACCTTCGAAGCAAATTGGCAGAATCAAGAAGAAATGAAAAATTTTTACCAAAAACAATTACAGGAACAAGAAGAAATCATTTCCTCATATCAAAATAAAATATATGAATATGAATCAAATATTAATGATTTAAAAATTGAGATTGAAGAATATAAAAATGAAATTCTGTGGTATCAAAATAATGAATAAAAAATTAAATTGCAAGATTATTTGCAATTTTTTTTATTACAAAAAAAGATTTCAAGAACTTTTATACTATATTAAAAGTATGGAGGTGAAAATGATTACTAAAATTAAATTTACTTTAGAAAAATTGTCAAAATAAATAATAAGATACTATTGACTAAAAAACATAAAAAAAGTATAATTTAATTAGTAGTTAACATATATGGAATTATACACATTAGAAAATGATTACTTATTTAAAAAAATGTTTAGTAATCAAGCATATTTAAAACAATTATTATTAGATTTATTTGATATTAAAGTTAAAAAACTAGAATATTTAAATACTACTTTAATAAAAGAAAATAAAAATGGCAAAGTTGGGATAGTTGATTTATTACTTGGCAGAGAAATAGTAATATTAGAACTCCAAAATATCGATAGACATAATTTTGAAGATAGATTATTATTTTATTCATCAAATATAATAACTAATCATTGCTTAAAGGAGGGAGAGGATTATGAAAAATTAAAAAGTATTAAAGTATATGCCATAATAAATTATCCATTATTTAATAGTGAAATAAAAAATAGTGTTAGATTGAAAGTAAGAAATAAAATATTTACAAAGAAGTTAGAATATCAAATCTTTGATTTAACCAAAGTTAATAAAAATAATAAAGAAAATAAATATTATGAATTAGTAAATTTATTTAATACAGAAAATATAAACGAATTAGATGAAATAATTACAAGTGGTATTTACAAAAAAATATTAGAAGAAATAAAAAGATATAATTTGGATAGTGAGGAGTATGCGAAAATGGAAGATATTGAAAGATTAATGATGAATGAAACTGAACATTATGATACGGCTTATAAAGTTGGGAAACGTGAAGGAAGAAGCGAAGGAATTAGTTTAGGAAGAATAGAAGGAATTAATCAAAATAAAAGAGAAATAGCTAAAAATCTTATCAATAAAAATTTTGATATAAATTTTATAATGGATGTAACAGGATTATCTAAAGAACAGTTAAGTTCATTATATCAATAAAGATAGTAGCTAATAATAACTTTTATTTTTAAAAAGCAAATTAGAATTTTTGCTTTTTTTGTGCTATAATATTAGGTGTAGACAATGAAAAATAGTAAGTATCGAATGACACATAAAAATTTATAAATATTTAGTAGGAAATGGAGATAAAGATAATATGCAGTATACAAGTAAATATAAATCTCCTTTAGGAGAGATTATGATAGCCGCTGATGAATTGGGTTTAACGGGGTTATGGTTTGTAGGTCAAAAATATTTTGCCCTTTATTTAGATAAAGAAAACGAAGAAAAAGAAACACCAATATTAAAAGATACTAAAAAATGGTTAGATATTTATTTTAGTGGTAAAGAACCTAATTTTAAATTACCTCTGCATTTTAAAGGTACACCTTTTCAAAATGAAGTTTGGGAAATTTTATATTCAATTCCTTATGGCGAAACTTTGACTTATGGTGAAATTGCAAATATTTTGGCAAATAAAAAGGGGTTAAAAAGAATGTCAGCCCAAGCCGTTGGAGGAGCTGTTGGCAAAAATGAAATATCAATAATTGTCCCTTGTCATAGAGTTGTTGGCAGTAATGGAAGCTTAACGGGCTATGCTGGTGGAATAGATAAAAAAATTGAACTTTTAAAAATAGAAAATGGTTATAAAGAGGAATTTTTTAGTTATAAAAAATCACAGCGATGTAAATAATAGTGGTCCAAAAAAGTTAAATAAGAAGTAGTAAGCGGTGTTTAAAATGAAAAAGAAAAGAAAATTAAATAAAAACGGTAAAATAGCAGTTTTAATATTATTTATTTTACTAATAATTGGAATTTGTATATTAGTTAAAACTATAAAACCTCATAAATTTCACGAAGAAAATCATCTTATTCTACAAACTGAATATTATGATTTGAAAATTGATTATGATAAAACAGATATTAAAGAATTAGATAAGCAAATTGAAAACTATGTTATTAATCGAAAAGAAGAATTTTTGGCAACGGTTGAAAAATCTAAAGATATTATGAGTTCTAAATATGATTTTATTTTAAATGCTCAAGTATCAGAAATAAATGATATTATATATGTTAATATAGTAACTAATTCTTATACTGGGGGAGCTCATTATAATAAGCAAAACGAAACTTACATATATAATAAATCTACCAGAAAATATGTAACTATTACTGATATTGTTAAGGATGATTCTTCTTTTAAGGAGTTAACAATGATTGTTAAACATGAATTGTTAAAATACGCAGAAGAAAAAGGTTTTACGTTTAATGATAAATGGCTAGAGGAGGGAATAAAACCTACGGAAGAAAATTATCACAATATTTATTTTGATAAAACTGGTATGATAATCGTCTTTCCTCAATACCAAATAGTTTATGGATCCGTTGGGGAGATAAAAGTTAGATTATCATACGAACAGATTAACTTTTTGTTAAAAGAAACTTATCAAAACAATTATAATGACGAAATAATAGGTGATATAATTCCTGAAACTCGTGATTTAGAAAAATATAAAAATAAGAAATTAGTTGCTTTTACCTTTGATGATGGTCCAAATACTAAAACGACAACAAGACTTTTAGATGGTATGAAAGAATATGATGCCAAAGTAACATTTTTTGTTCTTGGAAGTAGAGTTCCTTATCATGCGGAGGTGCTAAAAAGAGCCTATCAAGAAGGAAATCAAATTGGAACCCATACACAAAATCACAAAAATTTAAATCTATTAAGCGATAGCGAGTTTTTAGAAGAGATTAATAATAGTGTATCTGAAATCAAAAAAGTTATTGGCGTCGAGCCAACACTATTAAGACCTCCGTATGGTAATATAACTCCTCATATAAAGAATCAAATTTTAATGCATACTATTTTATGGAATGTAGATTCTATTGATTGGAAATTAAAAGATCGTTATTTAATAAAGGAAGAAATTCTTAAGAATGTATCAGATGGCTCTATCGTATTATTACACGATATATATACTGAATCGGTTGAAGGAGCATTGCTTGCTATGGAGGAACTTGAAAAAGAAGGTTATGCCTTTGTAACTATTGATGAAATGGTCAAATTAAAAGGTATTGATTTAGATTATAATACATCATATTTTAATTTTAAATGAAATGATCACTTTAGTATGTTTTTTTCACCAAATTACAAAGTTGGGTTAAAAAAGATGATTTACAATAAAAAATAGTATTAAGAAACCATCTATTAGAATAATAATATTCTGATACTATAGATGTTTAAATAAAATATAAATGGCAGATTCTATGATTTTGGGAATTTGCTTTTTTATGTTATAATGTTTAGTGTAAGTGACAAGTGCTAAAAGATATCAAATAAAACTAAATATTTAGTATGAGACAAAGAGAATATTTGGAAAGGATTAAAAAATATGAACAAGAAAAAATTGGTGGAAGCACCATTAAATTATTGGGAAGAATCATCTTATATGATGGCAATAACAGCTAATGAAAAGGAAGATTTATTAAAAGATATTTTGAATTGTGTAGAAAAAATCAAAGGTGTTGAGATTAAGAAACATCATTTTGATGAGGAAAAGGCTATTATGTTTTTTATTTTAGGATATGATGGTTTAGAATTTGAAGTAGGTGCTTATGCTGGAGGGGTGTCAGTACCTGAATATTATTTAAACAATCCTTTATTTTCTAATCAAGAAAAAGAGGATATTTTGAGTGCTAAAAAGGCTTTAACAATATTTATGAAATTTAATGATAATGCCAAGAAAAGTTATCATTTACAACTTAAATTAGCTACAGCTATGGTACCAAATTTATTATGTATTTTAGATGAGAGCGCTGAAAGAATATTATCTAGAAAATGGGTATTATTAGCAGCAAATTCTAAAGTTTTACCAAGCTCTAAAGATTTATTTTCAGTTCAAGCAGTAATGGGAGAGGATAAAAAGGTATGGCTTCATACTCATGGACTTTGTAGATGTGGAATTACTGAATTAGAAATTTTAGAATCAGATGAAAAAAATAGACAAAATCACTATAATTTAATTAATACCTATGCTATGTATTTAATAGATAAAGTAGAAAAGGAAGATCCACGCTTAAATGGAGTATATATAGGAAATCTAGTTAATGGTACACCGATTGTAATAACTTGTGTGTCCTGGACAGAAGGAATTTTAGAATATAAAAATTTAGATTTAGGTGGAATCAAAGATCGAGAGCAAGGTCATAATAGCAAAACTAGCGTAATTTTCTTATATAAAACAGAAAAGGATGAACAAAAGAAAAAACTAAGTAAAGTATCAATCTATGATAAATTATGGGGTGAAAATCCAATATTCTTCTTAAGTAATGAAGAAACTAATCGAATGCGAAATCTTGCAATTGAAAGATTTGATTATGTTAAAACATCTTTTGAAGATAAAAATAATAAAATTATCATTAAAATTGGCTTACCTTTAAAAGAAGAAGGGCAATTTGAACATATTTGGTTTGAACTTTTAGAAATTGATGGTAATAAATTTAAGGCAAGACTTACTCAAGAACCATACTATTTAGAAAATATACATACAGGTTATGAAGAATGGTACACACAAAATGATATAACTGATTGGATTATTTATACACCTGATTTTACAGTTAATCCAGATAGTGTCTTCCTTTTAGAAAAATAATAATTATATATATTGCGAAAATATATATAATAAATAAATTTATTAGGAGAAAGATATGTATCAAGACAAAAGTAAGAATTATGCTTTAATTGCCATCGTTTATTGGCTTTTATATATGATTGGATTATTTCTGATGGGTGTTTTATATAAAAATGGAGTTCGTAACTATAATTTAATTTATTGGGCTTTTGCTATTACGGGAATTTTAATTGTAATTATAAAAGATAAAAGTATTGTTAATCTAGGATTAAAAAAAGACAAACTGAAAATTAATCTTATAATTAGCTTTTCTATTATCATATTAGTCTTTATTTTAAGTGTTATCATTGGAAAGTATCCGCTTTTGAAATTAATTAAAGGGAGTCTATATTATTTACTTTATATATCGTTATTAGAGGAAATAATATTTAGAGGATTTATTCAAAACTATTTGTTTGGTTTAAAATTGAAAAAATCTATAATTTTCTTAATCGGCGCATTATTATTTTCATTAATACATTTACCCTTTCAAATGTATGTAAATAACAATGTATCTATAAACTATATAATATGGTCATTACCCCAATTAATATTTTGTTTTGTGTTTCATTTAGTTATGTGTTTTATTACTTATAAAAGAAAAGATATTACGATTCCTGTTTCTTTACATTATGCTATCGATTATTTACAAAATGTTATCTAAATGACCATTTGAAAGTGAGTTAAAAATATGGAATTATGCAAAATAGAAAAATTCATTGCTAAACAAAAAGTAAGTTTTATATGTTCTATTAATGAATTTGGTTATCCTAATGTTAAAGCAATGTTGAGACCCAGAAAAAGAAAAGGTTTGAGGGAATTTTATTTTTCAACAAATACATCATCTGTGAGAGTACAACACTATAAAAATAATCCTAATGCCAGTATTTATTTTTATCATAAAGGCCTTATTAAGTATGTAGGTGTAATGCTAAAAGGAAAAATGGAAGTATTAACTGATCAAGCTACTAAAAATATAATATGGGAAAAAGGAGACACAATGTTTTATAAAAAAGGTGTTACTGATCCAGATTATTGTGTTTTAAAGTTTACTAGTGAAAGTGGTAGATATTATTGTGATTTAAAAATAGAAAGCTTTAATATAGAGTAATATGAACGGTAATTTATATAATAAAACTCAATTCGCGAAATTTACAAACACTATTTTGGAATAATTATATTTGGAGGTAATGTATGAATAATTATGAATTAACAGAAGATGAAGTAATACTATATGAAAATTCTGATTTACAGGAATATTCAAAAATTATTTTAACATCTAAAAAGCTTATATTTGAAAAAACTGAGACTATTAAAGCCGGCTTATTTAAAACTAGGACAGAAACAAAAATTGCGGATATAATTATGTTAGATAATATTAAAACTTATAATAATAAGCCTCAAATACATCAAAAAAATTGTGATGTATTTATGCAAACAATAGATAAGAATTTTAGTTTGCGATTTAGTGGTATTATAGAAGCAAAAAAATTTGTAACAAAGATTGTTGACGCTATTACAGGAACATCAATGTTTAAACGAGGTGCTGAAAAAATAAAAGATACGTTTAATACAGTAGATGATGTGTTAGGTTTTAATACAAGAGATACTGTAAAAGGTGTAATTGAAAATGGATTTGTCGGGACACTTTTAAAGGGAACTAAAAAAAATAAGAAGTAGCAATCAAATGACATTCTATAGTGTTTATATTATGTAGTCGTATCAATTTGTGATGATATAAATTTTAATATTCCGATTAGAAAGTGAGAATATGATGAAAAAATAATATAGAATAAAAGTATCTTATGTATAAATATTAGTACATTAATTAAGTAGAGAATGGGATGAATCATTTAGAAAGTATGTCTGATATGACACAATTAACAAAATTGCTTTATTTTAAAGGATAATTTGTTAATAAACAGATTAAAATCCCAAAGTTTGGTAGTAGAAATGTAGTAGTGATTTTGTTATAATAATATGAATGTGGGAGCTTGAAAGTTTTAAAAAATAATTTAATAAGAGAAGAAATAAATGTTAAAAATAATAAGATTGGAATTATTAAATCAGGTAATTCTGAATATATTTCTTTAACAAATTTAGCAAGATATGCTAATCTGGATGAACCAAAAATACCAATAAAAACTTGGATGAGAAATAAAGATGTTATTTCTTATTTGGAATTGTGGGAAAGTGTTAACAATTCAAAATTCAAAGGTCACGAATTTACGACCTTTGAAAATTTAGCAGGCAAAAATAGTTTTTATATGTCTCCACAAAAATGGATAAATGAAACAAATGCAATTGGCAACTATTTAATAAGTAAAAATGTCCTTATTATTGATTTTTATTCGCATAATTATTAATTGTATTTTATAATTTAAAATTTATGATATTTTCATTTTCTGTGTTATAATGATAGTATTAAAAATAATTATATTAAATTGGAGGTATTAATTATGGATAGTGTTTCTGTTAAAACTAAAAAAGAATCAAGATGTGGTATTTGTTGTAGCGGATGTCAATTTTTAAATGATAATGTTTGTGAAGGTTGTACCAAGATTGAAAAACCGTTTTGGGGGGATTCTTGCCCCGTTAAATCGTGTTGTGAAGACAAAAATTTAGAATGTTGTGGTGAATGTAGTGATTTTCCTTGTGATTTATTAAAGTCTTTTGCTTATGATAAAGAACAGGGGGATAATGGATTAAGAATTGAAAATTGTAAAAAATGGTGCAATAATTGTGAATAAAAAATATTATTGAAAATTATAAGGTAAATCGTATTCTAGATTTGCCTTATTTTTGGTATAATTAAAATACAGAAATTATAATTTTATAAAGAGGTATGTATGAAATTTACTTTTAAAAAAACATCTTCATCAGTTATTATTAATTAACATAGTGCTTAATTTATTTATTTTATTAGCGTTTATTTTCTGTTTTAGAGCTAATATTATTTTTATCATTTTTATTATAGTAATATTGATTTTTTTGAATAAAGATTTAATAAAACAAATTTATACAACAAAGAAATTTATGAAAGAAAATACGATGGATAAGTTAGAAAAATTAGAAAAAGATTTAAGTGATAATTATTTAATTTACGATGGTTGGTATTTAACCAATGAATATATGTTTTCTGTTAGAATTTTAAAGGAAATAAATTATAAAGATATTGTGGTTGTAGAGGAACGTCTTGCTTTAGTAAGAGGTAATAGAGGACAAGTAATCGGTAAAAAACAAGTAATTTATTTAAAAAATGGTGAAGAGTATAAATTGAAGTCACAGTTTATGAGTGGCTATCAAGAATTATTTACGGAATTTATTAAACAGAAAAATACAAGTACTTATTTTGGGATTATTGAGGATTATTTAAAAATAAAAAAAGATCATAAACTTTAATAATTATTTATATTGGTGGTGTTTATATGCATAAAAATAATTTATTAGAAACAGTTAAAAAGCCCCATTTAGTTATCATTTTTACTTTATTAACATTATTATTTTTTACATTTGGTGAAATTTTAGTAAGAACTAATAAAAATGTTTGCCAAAATTTTGATGAAAATAGGAGTACCATTGATAACTTTGTTTGTATTGAAATAGAAAATCCACCTATTATGTTTAAGGTGACGCCAAATGGTGGAAAAGAACAAATCTTTTATATTGTATCAAATAGTAATAATCAATATTTAGTAAAATTACCACTTTATTTATATAATAAAATAATGCAGGAATACGAAAATGATAAAGAAAATTTTAAATATAAAATAGAAGGAACTACACATCAAATATATGATTCCTTAAAACGTGCTTCTATTAAAACATATAATAGAGAGTATAATGATAACCTAATTAATATTACAAACTATGATAAATATTTTGGTGGTACTTATATTGATAGTGGCGAAAGCCCTACCATTAATATAAAATTAATTTTTAATTTATTAGGAACCTTCTTCCTTATTATTGATATAATTATAATATTATCTTATATTATCACTAGAAAAAACTTACAATCAGCAATTAAAAAATATGGTAAAGAAGAATTGGAAAGACAATTAAATGATAAAAATACTATAAGTTATCTTAAAGTAGGTGTTTATTTAACAGATAAAAATATTATTTCTACTTCAACTGGCTTTAAAGTTGTGCCTTTTAGTGATATTTATTGGATGTATATTTTAAAAAGAAAAACTAAGGGTATAACAGTCGGCAAAGATTTGATGGTGTGTCTTAAAAATAAAAAGACTTTTTCACTAGCATCAACATTTAAAGATAATGACCTAATCGAAATAATGCAGACTATATATCAAAAAAACAATTCAATCTTACTTGATTATACAAATGAAAATATAAAAAAATATAAAGAATTTATAAAAAGCAAAAGAAAGGATGTGGAATAATGGCTTTTGATTATAAAAAAGAATATAAAGAATTTTATATGCCTAAAAATAAACCTAGTATTGTTGAAATACCTAAAATGAATTATCTTGCTGTTAGGGGTAGAGGTAACCCAAATGATGAAAATGGGGAATATAAAAAATCGATTGGTTTATTATATGCGATTGCCTTTACGATTAAGATGAGTTATAAAGGCCCTTATAAAATCGATGGTTATTTTGAATATGTCGTTCCACCACTTGAAGGGTTTTGGTGGCAAGATGGTTTAAAAAATACTATTGATTATAATAATAAAGATAATATGCAGTTTATTTCTCTTATAAGATTGCCTGATTTTGTCAGTCGAAAAGATTTTGATTGGGCAATCAGTGAAGCCACAAAAAAGAAAAAAGAAGATTATTCAAAGGTTGAATTTTTAACTTATGATGAAGGTCTTTGCGTAACAGTCATGCATATTGGCCCTTATGATAGCGAACCAGAAACAATTGAATTAATACATAATTATGCGAAGGAACATGGATTTGAATTAGATATAAATGCGAATAGATACCATCACGAAATTTATTTAAGTGATCCAAGACGAGTAGATCCTAGTAGATTAAAAACAGTTATTAGACATCCAATAAAAAGAATTAAATAAAACTTGAAAAGGTTAGGATATTATTTAAGTAGCAATATTCTAACCTTTATTTTAGTTAAAATAATATTAATTCTTACTAATATATGATATACTTATTTTAGATAAATAAGATAAACTTATAAAAAGGAGTGTATTTATGATAGAATTAAAAAATGTCCAAAAAGTTTATAAAGCAAAAAAAAGTTTTCCAACAACAGCCTTAAATGATATCAATTTAAAAATTGGTAATAAAGGTATGGTTTTTATCGTTGGTAAGAGTGGTAGTGGTAAGTCGACTTTATTGAATCTTTTAGGTGGACTAGATGCCCCAACTAGTGGTGAAATTTTAGTTAATGGCAAAAATATTGAAAAATTCAACAAGAATGAATATGACTCTTATCGTAATACTTATATTGGGTTTATTTTTCAAGAGTTTAATGTTTTAGATTTATATAACGTCTATGAGAATATTGAATTATCACTTAAATTGCAAAATCAGGAAGTGTCAAGAGATGAAATCGATAAATTATTAGATAATTTGGGTATCGGTAATTTAGGTAATCGAAGGATAAATGAATTATCTGGTGGGCAAAAACAACGTGTGGCGATTGCTCGTGCCCTTGTTAAAAAACCAAAAATAATAATGGCTGATGAACCAACTGGTAATTTAGATCAAAAATCAAGTGAACAAATTTTTGATATTTTAAAAAATATTAGTAAGACAGAATTAGTAATTGTGGTATCTCACGATATGGAATCGGCCAAAAAATACGCTGACCGAATTATTGAAGTTCAAGATGGAGATGTTATAAATGATACGGCCCCAGAAGAAAAATTAGAAACACAAGCATTTGAATTAAAAAAATCGCATTTGCCTTTCTCTTATGCCTTAAAAATGGCTTTTAAAAACTTTAAAGCAAAACCGCTTAAATTAATAATGACAATTATATTAACAACAATTTCCCTTGTATTTATGGGTTTAGCTGTAACTTGTGCTTTATTTAATAAAACCAATTTAACGTTAAATACTATGAAGGATAATAAAACTTACGTTTATGATGTTGCTTATAGTAAAACAGGTGGTAATGGTAGTGTTGTACCTCTTTCTTTAGATGAAAGTAATTTAGATAAAATAAAAGACATCACTAATGCTGATTTAAACTTGGTATACACCCTTTATAGTGGTGGAGAACCTTTAAAATTTGAATTTGGTGAATTTAGTTATGGTGATAATATATTTCAAAATTATTTAGACAATTTTAAATTTGTTGAAATAAATGATTCAAGAATTTTAGGTAGTTTAATTGGAAATGAACCTATTAATTCAAATGAAATACTTGTCCATAAATACTTTGCCGATTGTATGATAAAATTTGGGATAAAAGACGCTAATGATAAATTGTATTTTCCAAAAAATTATGATGAAATAATTAATTCAAAAACAGAATTAAAATTAGGTCAAAATAAAGTTATTATAACAGGAATTATCGATGATGATGATAGTTTATATGAAGAGGCTAAAAAAGTTGGCCATTTTGCTGATAATTATGATTTAGAGCAACATTATCGTGATCATTATTGCGCTAAAGGAGAACTTATTTATGTTAAGGGATTTACAGAAAGTGTTATTTTGGATGAAAGCAAAGATAAAATTTTAGATAATTCCCAGTTAAGTAATGGTACAAATCATAGTTCAATATATATATCTAATCTAACAGGTTTAAATAGTAATATAACAATTGTAACTAAAGATGGTATTAAAACTATAGACTCATTAGAAAAAAATCAAGTCGTTATTGGTTATTTAGGAAATATTGATGATAATTATTATGATGAGTTTAATAACTATTTTAATCAAGTTACTAATGATAATTGGGATTATGATTATGAGGCAATCCAAAATGATTATATAAAATCTTATTTAGAACAAAATACTTTAGCACCACTTTATTTTAATAGTTATTTAGCTAATGTATATAATGTAGAATTAGAGATTGTAGGTGTAGCTATCGATGGCAATAATTATGTAAGTCCTAGTTTATTAGATGATATAGAGTTACCTACAAAAGAGGTTTATACTGTCAAAATCTATGATGATAATTTAAATAATCTAAGAAAAGCTTTTAATAAATTAGAAAGTAATATTGATAATGAAGAATTAGAGGCAGGGACTTATTATAATTATTCTTTTGAATATGGTGATACAGTTAACTATATTGCGCATATTTATAAATTTTTAGCTAAATTTATTTTAGTTGCTAGTTTAGTATGTATGCTATTTACATTTTTGCTGTTCTCAAGTTTTATTGTTATATCTATCTCTTACTCTAAAAAAGAAATTGGTATTTTAAGAGCATTAGGTGCAACAAGTAATGATGTAATTAAAATATTTGGATATGAAGCTATATTAATTGCTTTAATTGCGTGGGTTTTAGCAATTGTTGGTTGGTTAGTATCTTGTAACTTCTTAAATGCTTATATTTTTGGTAAAAACTACTTTATTATCAAAGGTTTTGTTGTAAATCCAATTACGCCAATTGTTATGCTAATTTATACATTCTTTATTGCTTTATTAGTTACATCAGCATCCGTTAGTAAAATATCTAAAGTAAAACCAATTGACGCTATATTAAATAAATAAAAAGTAGTATAGGAAGAATGAAATTATGAAAAATGTCGTTATCGGAATAGAAGGACTAGTAGGAAGTGGAAAAACTTCCATCTGTAGAGAACTATTGAATAGATTACCTAATAGTATTATCATCCACGGTGGTAATTTGTATAGGGGTATAGTATATGCTTTTATGAAAAATAATAAAGATATTTCTTCATTAAAAAATATTGACATTGTTAAGGTAATGGAACAATTAAATGTTAAAATAGAGCTAGAAAATAATGAAACTGTCGTATATGTTGATAATCAAAAAATAAATGAAGAAGACTTACAAAATCAGCATACTTCAATAGCAGTGTCTAAAGCAGGAAATATTGCTAATAATACAAAATTATTTATGCTAGGTAAAAGTATTATTGATAATTTCAAGGAAAAATATAATGTTATTGTATCAGGTAGAGCTTTAATGGAAATTTATCCGAAACTTGATTATCACTTTTTAATTACAGCATCATTAGATGAAAGAGTAAAAAGAAAGGCTATTCAATATAAGGAAAGTATCAACTTATTAGAATTGCGGGAACACATTATTGCAAGAGATGAATTACAAGAAAAATCTGGCTTTTATAAAGAATATTCTAATACTATAAAAGTAGATGTTACAGATTGTAAAAATGCTATCGAATCAACCAATAAAGTTTGTGAGTATATAGAGGAAATAAAAAATAAGGTGAAATAGCAAATGTCAACAGAAGAAAAGCTAATTAATATAATCATTAATACTAAAAAGGTGCATCGATGTTATTTGTTTGATGAGTTTCTAGATGTTGATTATCTTATATCGAAAATAAATATTCTTTTAGATAAATCTATAATTGATAATATTGGTTATTTAAAAAATATTAATACAGAAATTTTTACGGATAAAAAATATTTTAATGAAGCATTTATGAATAATCAATATCGAAAATACATTGAAGAAAATATTGATAATGTTAGTTTAAAAAAGATAAATTTTAGCTATGATTTAATCAAAAAATATATAGGAGAAGATTATGAAATTTTTAAATATTTGACCCCTGCAACAGAAAATCAAATTTTAAAATTAGGTACAATAAATCCTAACATTTTATTATTTATAGATAATATCAATGAAAATTTATTGATAAATTTATTAAAAAATAACTATTTAACAGCGCTAACTTTAGATGGTGATATACTAGAGTTTGATGATATATTCTGTTTTTTTAATGAGGAATATAAAAAGTCCTATTTATATTTACATAGAAAAGATTATTTAAATAACCCCAAAATATATAATTTATATATAGAAGGAATAAAAAAATATTTAGCTAGTGATATAATTAATTATATTCATTTATCAAAATTCGCTAAAAATAGTGTTGAACTTGCACGATACGTCTTAGATATTAATCCTAAATTACTTGTATATACAGGAAATAATATCAAGAATAATGAAGAAATTATGCTAAGAATGCTTGAAATAGATCCTAGTAATACATATTACTTAAGTGAACCGTTAAAAGAAAAATTAAAACCACAAATAAATAATAAATGTGATATATTAAAAAAAATTAAAGATGGTGAAAATAATATGAATGATATAAAAGTATTAAAAATAAACGACAACAATATTTTGAATGACGCATTAGAAATAAGAAAAAAAGTTTTTACAGATGAAAAATCAGTACCTAGGAATATAGAACATGATAAATATGATGAATCATTAGATTTATGTGATCATTTTATAATAATTTATAATGATATTAAAGTTGGGACACTTAGATGTTTAAATGTAGGAGATAATACAGTTCAATTGCAAAGATTTTGCTTTTTAAAGGATTATCGAAATTTAGGATTAGGAAAGAAAACCTTAACTTTTATTGAAGATTTTTATAAAAACCAAGGTATAAATAGTATAATAATGGATGCTAAATATCAAGTATCAGGATTTTATGAAAAGTGTGGATATATAAAACGATCTGAAATATTTGTTGAGGCTGGGATAGAACACGTAAAAATGAGCAAGAATTTATAATATTAATTATAGAATAGGAGAAAACTATGAAAATTGTAACCGAAAAACAAGCGAAAACATTTGCGTATGCTAGTACTAGTTCAGTCTTAGATTATTCAATGGATTTAAATGAAAAAAATTTGGATTTTTGTATTAATACGATTACTGGTCGTTATCCTGAAAAAGGATATTGTTCCAATCTAGAATGTGAAGAAATATGCTATATATTAGATGGTAATGGTGAATTTCATAAAAAAGATGGTGACTCTATCAAATTTAATAAAGGGGATATTATTTTCATAAACAAAAAAGATATTTATTATTGGATAGGTAATTTCAAAATAGCGATAGTTTGTACACCAGCTTGGAGTAAAGAACAATGTCAATTGATAGATGAGTGATTATGTATCGAAAATGCTTAAGTTTTAGGCATTTTTTTGTTAATCAATGAAATAATATATTTTACGATAATCGATAAAAATATATTGACAGATGATAATACATATTATATTATGTAGGAGAGGTGATACTATGAAAAAGAGCTTTATAGCTAAATTAATCTGGTTGATTATGATTGTTGTTTTTATAGTAGGTATTGTATGTTTATTCTTTTTACCTAGCTTATACGATTTATTTAAAGGAACAGATGTTAGAAGATTTTTAGCTCATACTGTCGCATATAAGATAGCTTTTTATGCTTGCTATATTATATGTTTAATAATAATATATCAATTAACTTGTCTATTTAAATATGTATTTAGTGATACACCATTTAGAAAAGAAGTTGAAAAAAATCTAAAAATAAGTGCTATTTTATTTATGTTATTATTTATAATCATTATTATTAAAATGCTATTTATTCCAACACTATTATCATTTGCTATTGCTTTTGTTTGTTTTATCGCATCGTTAAGTTTTTATGTTTTAGCAGAAGTTATAAAATCTGCTATCATTTATAAAAATGAAGTAGATTACACAGTATAGGTTAAAGTTATGATTATTGTAAACTTAGATGTGATGATGGCAAAACGAAAAATGTCATTAAATGAACTTAGCGAAAAAACAGGTATTACGACCACTAATTTATCAATATTAAAAACAAATAAAGCAAAAGCAATTCGTTTTTCAACTTTAGAAGTAATTTGTAAAGTTTTAAATTGCCAACCAAGTGATATTTTAGAATATAGGGAGGATCCATAATGGAAGATAATATAAAGATAACAAGTAAACATATTATCATTTTATTAGTAGCGTCTATTGTTTTGGTATTTTTTCATAATTTAGATATGGCTTGGTATATAAAAGATGTAATCATACCATTTACACTTTTGATTGTATCTTATTTAATAATTTTTAAAGATGAACCAAATTTAAATAAAAAAGCTTATCTTTTTCTTATCCCATTATTTCTCATTTTAATCAGCGGTTTAATTATTAAATTAGATGAAGATAATATGATTTTTAATATTTTTATGATACCACTTTTAATATCCATCTTATTTTTTTCATTAACTAATAATAACTATAAGATATCACTTAAAAATTTGTTCTGGTTATTTAAATTATTTCCTAAAGGATTATTAAAAAATTTAACGTATTTAAAAACGAAATCAGAGCATAAGAAAAATAGTCATCTGGGTAGTATTATTGGTGGTATTGTAATTGGAACTATTATTGGGCTTATTATTATATTTTTACTTATGAATGCTGATGCTTATTTTGATTCCTTTATTTCGAGTATTTTCAATTCCCTAAATATCGATTTTAGTAGTATCATTTTAATTATTATTTCCTTTATTATCTTATTTAGTGTTTTAATTAATATTCTTCTTAATCGTGAAACAGAAGTAGAAGAAAAAGAATATACCAAATTAGATGAAGTAATGGTAATTACAATTTTAACAATTATAAATGTCATCTTTGTTCTATTTCTAATTTCCGAAATCTCACGATTAACAAATAACTTTTTAAAATTACCAATTGAATATACGTATGCTAGTTATGCAAGGGAAGGTTTTTTTCAATTACTTTTTGTAACACTAATTAATTTTGTTATTATTATGTATTTATTATATAAAACAAAAAGTATTGATGATAGTTCTAAAATAAAAAAACTAATTTTTATTTTAATTACTTTTTCAATTATTTTAATCTTTAATTCTTACTACCGAATGTATTTATATATTAATATCTATGGTTTTACTGTTTTAAGATTACAAGTAATATTATTTTTAACAATGGAGCTTATTATCTTTAGTATTTTGATTAAAAAAATATTTAAAGGCTTAAAATATAATGATGCCCTAATTTATTTTATTGTTATGGTTAGTTTCTATATATTAAATTTATATTTATGTAATGAAACATTTATAAATTTTATAAATTAGGTGATTTATGAATAAAGTTTTTGATTATATCCTAAATATGTTTCCAACTATTCTTATATCAATTCCCATTTTTATTATAGTAAGAATAATTATCTACAAACTTTATTTAAAAATAAAAATAAATTGGTGTCATGAAGGGCTCTTATTATTTTTATATATCTTCATAATTGGCTTATTATCGCAAGCTTTAACGGGTGGTTTCTCAATTAACAATTTTGATATTAAAAGAATAAATGTTATACCTTTTAAAATTTTAGTTGAAACATATCAAGAAGTATTTTTAAATAATAATATCAATTATTTTATTATTAGTTTTTTAGGTAATATAATGATGTTTATACCTATTGGATTATTTATACCAATCCTTTTTAAAATAAATAATTTATGTGTTATTTCAATTGGTTTTTGTTTTTCATTATTTATTGAAATAAGTCAATTATTTTTAATTAGGAGTAGTGATATTGATGACTTAATTTTTAACACGTTAGGAGTTAGTTTAGGAGTATTAATAGTTAAATTATTATCTAAAAAATTTGGGAAGTTTTTAAATAAACTTAAATTAAATAAATGAGATAAAACAATATATTTTAGGAGAGATATTATGACTAAAAAAAGATGCAAGTGGTGCAATTTAAATAATAAATTGTATGTAGAATATCACGATAATGAATGGTGTAGAACCAATTTTAATGATAATTATTTATTTGAAATGTTAATTTTAGAATCTTTCCAAGCTGGTCTTTCTTGGGAATGCGTTTTAAATAAACGAGCTTCTTTTCTATTAGCGTATGATAATTTTGATATTGATAAAATTTGTAATTACGATGATAAAAAAATTGCGGAATTAGCTTCTAATGAAAAAATAATTAGAAATAAATTGAAAATAAAAGCTAGTATTAATAACGCTAAAATTTTTAAAAATATTCAAAACGAATTTGGTAGTTTCTATAATTATTTAAAGACATTTACAAATAATCAAATTATTTATGAAATTGACAAAACAACCTCTGACTTATCTGACAAAATTTCTAATGATTTGCAAAAAAGAGGTATGAAGTTTGTAGGTTCAGTTATTATATATTCTTATCTGCAAGCTATAGGTATCATTTATTCACATGACTATGATTGCTTCCTTTATAAAGAAAATTAAAGTAAAATAATGCTTAAAATTTCTTATTGATTTAAAAATTCTACTTTTAATGGGTGTTATTTTAAAAGATATACTGGTATTATATTTTATAAGGAGGAAGAGTATGGATCAAGTAAAAATTGGGAAATTAATTGCTCAATGTCGAAAAGAAAAAAAATTAACCCAAAAAGATTTAGCAAACTTGTTAGGTGTAACGGATAAATCAGTATCTAAATGGGAATGTGGTGGTTGTTTACCAGATGTTTCTTTATATAAAGAATTATGTAATATATTAGGCATTACTTTAAATGAATTTTTCTCAGGCGAAAAAATAGCTGATGAAAACTATAAAGAAAAAGCCGATGATAATTTGTATATCGCACTAGAAAGCAGTGTTTTTTCTTTAAAAGACAGAATTAATTACTTTAAAAAGAAATGGGAGAAGGAACATTTTTTTATCTTAACAATTTGGATGCTTATAATTGTATTTTTTATAATATTTGGCTTTATAAAAGATAATGGCTTACAATATTTGTTTATGATAATTGGTTTTATTAGTGGTATCGCCGAAAATAATCGAATGATGGCTTATATAGAAAAAAATGCTTATGGTAAACAATCAAATATTTCTATTAAAGATTTTAATAATTCAATTCAAAGTTTTAAGGAAACTAAAAATATCATTAAACAATTTGCATCAAAAGAAGAAGCGATTGATTATCTTGTTAGTGAAACAGGTCTTAAAAGAAGCGAATGTAGTAAGGCTTATGATTTTATTTTAAATTTGGAAAAAAATAATGATTAGTTTAAAATAAATTAAATATAATTAAATATATAAAAATAGTTAATTTACAATTATAATTAGTCATGCTATAATTGATTAGAGGTGTCTATGATGAAGAGAATATTGACGGGTTTACAACCAACAGGAATTATTACATTAGGTAACTATATAGGTGCTATAAAGCAGATGGTAAAATATCAAGATATGTATGAATCATACCTTTTTATTGCTGATTTACATTCAATTACTATTCCACAAGACCCTAACGAGTTATCCAAAAATATAAGAAGTTTGTTAGCGTTATATTTAGCTTGTGGTATAGATCCTAATAAAAATAAAATATTTATTCAATCCGAAAATTTATATCACGCTAATATTTCTTGGTTGCTAGAATGTAATACTTATTATGGTGAATTATCAAGAATGACACAATTTAAAGATAAAAGTAGAAAAAATGCTAATTTTACAAGTGGATTACTTACTTATCCCGTCTTAATGGCAGCCGATATTTTAATATATGATGTTGATTATGTACCAGTTGGAATTGACCAAAAACAGCACGTTGAATTAGCTCGTGATATAGCCATACGTTTTAATAAGAAATTTGGTGAGACATTTAAAATTCCAGAACCATTAATATCAACAGAAGGTACAAAAATTATGGACTTAGTTGATCCTACTAAAAAAATGAGTAAATCTAGTGATAATCCTAAAGGTGTTATCAGAATTTTAGATGAACCAGAAGTAATTAGAAAAAAAATAATGGGTGCTACAACTGATTCTGATACAATGATAAAATTTGATCCTATAAATAAACCTGGTATTTCTAATTTAATTAATATTTATGCTTCATTAAGTAATAAAAATATTGAAGAAGTAGAACAATTATTTGTAAACAAAAAATATGGTGAATTAAAAAAAGAAGTAGCTGATTTAGTAATAGATGAATTAACTGGAATCCAAAGTAGATATTATGAATTAATTAATAGTAAAGAACTAGATCAAATTTTAGATAACGGTATTAAATTTACTAGTGAGATTGCTAAGAAAAAATATGAATTAATGAAAAATAAAATGGGATTACATAGATAATTCCATACCCGCCGATTTAGTTTAGTGGTAAAACAGATGCATGGTAAGCATCAGAGGACAGTCCAATTCTGTCATTCGGCACCAGAGTGATACCAAACTCGAACTTTTCGAGTAATAGTAGAAAATGGCTTGTCAAAAAGCCGTTTTTATGTTATGATGAATATGTCAAGGAAACTTGCATAAAATAAAAAAGGGAATGTTCAGTTTTAGCGAGTTGAATGTCTACCCAAATTTAATTTAGTTCGACATTTAATCTATGCAAGATTAAGTGTCATTTTTTTATAACTACTATCATAATGATAAGGAGAAATAAAA
>CAMSCJ010000007.1 GCA_947056845.1 uncultured Mycoplasmatota bacterium | reverse complement strand
TGATTACTTATTTAAAAAAATATTTAGTAATCAAGAATATTTAAAGAGATTATTATTAGATTTATTTGATGTTAAAGCAGAAAAACTTGAATATTTAAATACGACTTTGATAAAAGAAAATAAAAAAAGCAAAGTAGGAATAGTCGATATGTTACTTAATATAGATGGGGAAATAACCTTATTGGAATTACAAAACATTAATAGACATAATTTTAAAGAAAGATTATTATTTTATTCATCTAATATTATGACATTGTATGGATTAAAAGGTGGTGAAGATTATCGAAATTTAAAAAACATTAAAGTCTATGCGATAATAAATTATAAAAGATTTAATAACAATATTAAAGATATTATTAAATTAAAAAGGAAAAATAAAATATTTACAGAAAAAGTTGAATTTCAAATATTTGATTTAACAAAAGTAGATAAAAATGATTCAAATAATAAATATTATGAATTAGTAAATTTGTTTAATGTTCAAGAAATTAATAAGTTAGATAAAATAATGAAAAGTGATATTTATAAAAAAATATTAGAAGAAATAAAAAAATATAATTTAGATAGTGAGGAGAGAATAGAAATGGAAAATATAATAAATTTTGTTGAACCTGAAGAAGAACATTATGAAAATGCTTATATAGATGGTTTTGAAATTGGAAGTAGGCAGGGAAGAAGTGAAGGTATCATTGAAAATAAAAGAAAAATAGCTAAATCAATGATAGAGGAAAATATAGATATTAAACTTGTTTCTAAAATAACGGGCTTAACTCAAGAACAAATAAGTGCTTTATAATTAATCCTAAATTGCGAAATACTCGTAATTTTTTTTGTTTCAAAAAGGATTTTAAGACAATTATGTATATATTTATAATTAGAAAGGAGAGAGAATACTATTGATATTATATTGACTAAAAAGAGAAAGTAAAGTATAATTTAATTGGTAGTTAACAAATATGACAAAAATATATACATTAGAAAATGATTACTTATTTAAAAAAATATTTAGTAATCAAGAATATTTAAAACAATTATTATTCGATTTATTTGATACTAAGACAAGAAAAATCGAATATTTAAATACAACTTTAATAAAAGAAAATAAAAATAGTAAAGTAGGAATAGTTGATTTATTACTTAGTATTGATGAAGAAATAGTAATCTTAGAATTACAAAATATTGATAGATATAATTTTGAAGAGCGATTATTATTTTATTCATCTGCTGTAATACATAGTCATTGTTTAAAGGAGGGAGAGGATTACAAAAGATTAAAAGGTATTAAAGTCTATGCGATAACCAATTATCCATTATTTAATAGTGAAATAAAAAATAGTGTTAGATTGAAAGTAAAAAATAAAATATTTACAAAGAAGTTAGAATATGAAATCTTTGATTTAACCAAAGTTAATAAAAATAATAAAGAAAATAAATATTATGAATTAGTAAATTTATTTAATACAGAAAATATAAATGCATTAGATAAAATAATTACAAGTGGCATTTATAAAAAAATGTTGGAAGAGATAAAAAGATATAACTTAGATAGTGAGGAGTATAAGAAAATGGAAGATATTGAGAGATTAATGATGAATGAAACGGAACATTATGATACAGCTTATGAGGTTGGGATTGAACGCGGTATTGATTTAGGAATTAATCAAGGCGTAATTCAAAATAAGAAAGAAATAGCTAAATCAATGTTAGAGGAAAATATAGATATTAAACTTATTTCTAAAATAACAGGATTAACTAAGGAACAAATAAGTGCCTTATAATAATTAATATAAAAAATCTATTAGCAAAAAAATACTAATAGATTTTATTTTAACCTAAATAATTAGCAAAGTCTGTCATTGTTGTATAATCGACAACAACAAATCTTGGTAATTTATATTTATTGCTTCCAACTTTAATTAGATTATCACTATGACTACTTTCACCAGCAAAAGCTAAAGTAAATCCTGCTTCTTGTAATACGGAAATTGAATAATCATTATATTCATAAAATGGATAACAGAAAACTGTTGAACCACCAATTTTATCGCTACTAGTTTTTAAATCATTTAATATTGTTTCTTTTGGTAGACATTGAATTCCGCCACCTTGACCAGTTGGACAAACACCACCATCATGCATACTATCACTATGCGAATGGATTTCAACATAAGGACTTTTAAAAATTTGAGGATCATACCAACTTGTTATGACAAATAAAGTAGCATTTAATTGGTATTCTTCTAACATTTTAATTCCTAAATCAACACGCCAACCATCATCAATCGTTATCACAACACTTTTAGGCAATTGTATTTTTCCATCAATATACATTTCTAACTCTTTCATCGTTGGAGTAAAAAAATTATTGTTTTTAATATAATCTAGATGTTCTTTAAATTGGGTTTTAGAAGCACATATTTCTTGATTACAATCACTACGTTCCTCAGCAATACTATCATCATAGAAAAAGTGATAATTTAAAGCCCCAATTCCCTTTGTATTAACTGCGTCAGTATTATAATTTTCAATTATTTTGCAACTATCGGATTTTACATATAAAATTCTTCCAGCAAATTCAACCCCATAACGATCATTATCTTTGATATAAATTGGTAAACTAAAATCACCTTTTAAACTAAAAATAAGTGCATTATTTTCATCATATAAATCTAATGTATCATTAATTACAACATTTGAATTAAAAACAATATAGTTTTTATATCTCGTATCGTAAGTAACGACCTCAGAATCTTTTAAGCCATCGCCTTTTACATAATAATCTTTATCGAGATTAGTAACTTTATAGAAATTATTTTCTTTGTTATCTAAAGATAAATAAACATCTTTACTCACCTTTCCACTTTCGATGAAATCATCATCATTTTTTGTATATAAAACTACATTCTGAGTACTTATAACATTATTACTTAAAACAATTTCCGGTTTATTCTCTTTTTCTTCTTCTATAGGCTTTTTTAAAAGATTGTTTTTGAATGTTAAAAAACTTAGTCCGCCAATTAATAAAAGACTCATAACAACAATTGATAATTTAGAGCTTAATTTCATAAAAATTCCCCTAACTTTAAATTTATTCAATTATAGCATTCTAAAAAATGATAGTCAACAATTAAAATAATAGTAAAAAACGTAAATATATGTTAAAATTAAATGGGTGAAAATATGAAAAAAATAGTTTTAATAATGCTAATTCTAAGTATGTTAACAGGGTGCACTAAAAATAAAGAACAACCTAATGACGACGTTGATGAAAAAAGAGAAGTTGAACAACCAAAACAAGAGGAAGAAAAATATATTGATAATAATCCGATTGGATTAAGTTTTTATATGTATTATGGGCAAAATATAAATCGCAAAAGACTTGAAACTTATCAGGCACCATTTGTAATAGGGCAAGATTTATGTTCGTTAGAAATCTATTATACAAAAGATGATGTACTTGATATTAATAGTCAAAAAAATCTTTGGAATCAATACTACCAAAATTATAATAATATTGATAACTATAAAATTGGGTATAAAATAAGTTTTACAACTATCAATAATGAAAATATATCAAAATATATTTTATCGCCAAAAGATACAGATGAGGTATTTAACTATATTCAACTTTATTTATATGATGATATAAATGTTCAAGATGGCGCTTGGTATAGTCATATAACCGAAGAAGAATATAATGATAATACGATTTTAACATCTATAAAACTAACAGGTAGTGATTATACAAATCAAATTGCTTCTGATATAACTTTAGAAGTTTTTACTTATGACGCCGATGATTTTGACGAAGAGGGTAATTACCGAGGAAATAGTAAAACATCTATTATTATAAGTAAGGCTTAAAAAAAGACTAAAAATGGAAGATTTTTTTGAAATAATTATTTAAATTTTGTTAGATGGTAGTATCACTATTAGTTCTAATACAAAAATTAGTAAATGGGTGAGGTACCCCCTAATATTCCTTATAATAACTTTTGTCTTAAGTATAATTGCTGGTTTAATTATTATCGGGATAAATAGTCTTAAAACAAATATATATTTATCAATCTTTATCTTTTTTGGTAGCTTGTTAATGCTTATAGGGTGTATTATCAAATTTAGAAGCACTTATTTAAAATGAAACCATAAAAGAATAGAAAATTAATATTATAAAAGTTTAATTTTTGTAATATATATATTATAATTAAATTGATTGGAGTGAATAAATGAAAACGATTTTAAGTGTCGAAAATTTAATCAAAAAATACAAAAACTTTAAGGCCGTTGATGACTTATCATTTGATGTTAAAAAGGGCGAAATCTTAGGTTTACTTGGACCAAATGGTAGTGGCAAGTCAACAACAATTAACTGCATTTTATCTTTATTAAAATTTGAAAGTGGTAAAATTACTATTTTTGGGTGTGAAATGCGTCCTGATGCCTATGACATCAAAAAAGATATTGGTGTTGTTTTTCAAGAAGTAGCTGTTTTTGAAGAACTAAATGTTATTGATAACATTGATTATTTTTGTGGATTATATATTAAAGATAAAGAATATAGAAAAAAATGTATTGATGATGCCATTAAATTAGTTGGCTTAGAAGATTTTAAAAAATTTTACCCTAAACAACTATCAGGTGGTTTACTTAGGCGATTAAATATCGCTTGTGGTATTGCGCATAAACCTAAATTAGTTTTTTTAGATGAACCAACCGTTGCTGTTGATCCTCAAAGTCGTAATAACATTTTAGATGGAATAAAAAAACTTCGTGATAATGGGGCAACAATTATTTATACGACACATTATATGGAAGAAGTTGAAATTCTTTGTGATCGTGTCATCATTATTGATAAGGGAAAAATTATTGCTAGTGGAACTGGTGATGAACTAAAAGAATTATCAAAAATTGAAGAAAAAGTAACCGTAGAAATTGATTCATTAGATGAAAAAATATTAGAAGAAATAAAACAATTTAAAAATGTTGACGAGGCCACATATAATAATGGTATTTTATTTATAACCTACAAAAAAGGCAAAAATAACTTGAGTTCTTTAATTGATTATTTAAAAAAAGTTGATGTTCATTATGACAAAATTTATTCTGAAAGACCAACCTTAAATGATGTTTTCCTATATCTTACAGGAAAGGAATTGCGTGACTAATGTTCTTACATAATTTAAAATATAGTTTAAAAACATTGTTTAAAAATAAAATGTTGATTTTTTGGACCTATGCCTTTCCCCTTATTTTAGGAACATTCTTTTATCTAGCTTTCTCTAATATTGAAAATAGTGAAAAATTGGACATTATTGACATCGCCATTGTTGATAATGAAGAATTTAATAACAGTATTGCTTTAAAGGAATCTTTTAGAAACTTAAGTGGAGAAAATGAACAAGAGCAATTATTTAATATTAAATATGTTGATTTAGCTGAAGCTAAGACCCTACTAGAAAATGATGAAATAGCGGGGTATTTATTAGTAGAAGATAGCCCTAAAGTTATTGTAAAAACTAGTGGAATTAATGAGACGATTTTGAAATATGTAACAGAAGAAATTATTCAAAATGAAGATGTTTTAACAAATATAATTGAGGAAAAATTAAATAGTACAGTCATTGATGGAAGTATTGAAGAATTTATTCAAAATGTTCGTGAGGATGCTATTTCGATGTTGGATACTAGTTCTTTGCAAATTCGTGATATTACTAGTAAAAAACTAAGCTATACGATGATTGAATTTTATACACTTATTGCAATGACAGCCTTATATGGTGGAATTATAGGTATGACAGCAATAAACCAAAATTTAGCTAATATGAGTAATAATGGGAAAAGGATTGCGGTTTCCCCTACTAATAGAATAAAGATTATTTTTTCTAGTTTATTATCAAGTTTTATCGTTCAAATAATTGGCTTATTTATTTTATTTATGTATACCGTTTTTGCTTTAAAAGTTGATTATGGAAATAATTTTCCTATGATTATTTTACTGTCGCTTACAGGTTCGCTAGCTGGTTTATCGTTAGGTTTAGCCGTTGGGACCATTTTTAAAATTAATGAAAACTTAAAAACAGGAATTATTATTGCTTTTACTATGTTAGGAAGTTTCTTATCAGGAATGATGGGAATCACGATGAAATATATAATTGATACTAACGCTCCAATAGTTAATAAATTAAATCCTGTTAATATGATAACGGATGGCTTTTACTCATTATATTACTATACTACCTATAATCGCTTTTATTTTAATATAATAAGCTTATTAATATTTAGTCTCATTATGATTATATTATCCGTATTAGCGCTAAGGAGGCAAAAATATGACAGTATTTAAAACATTCTCACAAGTACTAAATAAATATAAAGCAACTGTCCTAATGTATACCGTTATGTTAGTGCTATTTGGTGGACTAAATTTTAAAACTAGTGATAACAATGTTAATTTTACTGCTAGTAAGCCAGACGTATTAATTATTAATGAAGACGAGAATATAGGAATTACAAAAGACTTTATCGACTATTTAAGTGAATATACTAATATAAAAGATATTGAAAATAATGAAGATAGTATTAATGACGCTTTATTTTATCGTGATGTTAATTATATTATTTATATTAAACCAAATTTTCGTGAGAGTATTTTAAGTAATAGTCCTAATAAGGATGAACAATTTAAACAACTTATTTCAAGTTCTGATAGAACAATTGTTGAAATAAAAACAACGGGTGATTATCAAGCTAGTATCGCTGATATGTTAGTAAATAAATATTTACATTTAGCCGATATTTATTCAAATACATTTGAAGATGAAAACGAAATTATCAATCATATCCAAAAGACACTTTCCTTAGAAGTTGAAACTGAACTTACTTCTAAAGTAGATACTAATACTTTATCACAAGTAACTTTCTATTATAATTTTTTAAGTTATAGTGTTTTGGCAGGTTGTGTCTATGTTATTTGCTTAATTTTATCAAGTTTTAAAAATAAAGAAATTAATAAAAGAACAATTATTAGTAGTATGAATTATAAGTCGTTTAATTTGAAATTATTATTATCTAACTGTTTGTTTGCTATTGTTTTATGGTTAATATATATAATTTTAGGCTTTCTTTTAGTAGGTAGTATTCCAACTAATTATTTAATTATCTATATTATTAATTCATTTATTTTTACGATTTGTTCCGTTACAATTGCTTTCTTTATTTCTAATTTAATCAATAATAAAAACGCAATAAATGGTATTGTTAATGTGGTAGCTTTAGGTTCAAGCTTTTTATGCGGTGCTTTTGTACCAATGGAATGGTTGCCAGATTTTGTTTTAAAAATAGCCCACGTTTTACCATCGTATTGGTATATTAAAACGAATGAATTATTAAAAGGGGTAGAGGTTTTTAATTCTATAACATTAAAACCAATTATAACAAATATGTTAGTATTAATTGTATTTATTATTGCGTTTGTAGTTTTAACCAATATTGTAACCAAATTGAAACTAAAAAAATAAAATATAAATTCTAAAAAAATATTGTTAATAAATTAAATTATTTAAATTTAAATAGTTTAATTTTTTTTGTACTTAAAAAAGGAAATAGAAAAGATATGTTGTATGTTATATATGGAGGTGAATGATGACTACAACAAGTAATGACAATAAATTAATGTTAGGAACTTATGATTGTATTTTTAAAGTTATAATGTTAGATCCTGAAAATAGAGATTACTTAAAAGAAATAATACACTAGTGACTGTTTTTCTTTAAACGAATTAGAAAATATGCAGGTAGAAAATATTGACCACATTATAAATCATAAAAAGGATAAAAAAATGCAGAGTGATATTATTGTAAGTGTTGGGAATAAAGTTTTAAATATTGAAATGAATAAAGATTATTACCCAGGAGTATTTAATAAAAATAATGCTTATTTACAAAAAATAGGGGCAAGCTTATATGTAGTAAATACAAATTATTTAGATACCAAGCAAATAATTCAAATTAACTTTGACAATTTTAGTTATTTTAAAGGGAATCAAGAAATATATAAATTTTTATACAAAGAAGAAACAAGTAATATCATCTTACCAGAAAACGCTATAAAATATCACGTAGACCTAGCATATATCCGAGAAAGGTGCTATAATAAACCTGTAGAAAACTTAAGCAAGTTTGAAAGATGTTGCCTACTTTTAATGGCTGAAACAAGCGAATTTGCGAAAAAAATAGCAGGGAATGATAATATAATGAAAAAGGTATATGAAAAATTGGAAGACTTAAATAGTGATGAAATGATTATAGGATTATATGATGCTGAAAAAGAAGCCGAGCGAGTAAAACAGACACAACTTTTAGGTGCCGAACGTAAAGGCATTCAAGAAGGCATTCAAAAAGAAAAAATTGAAATAGCTAAAAATATGCTTGATAAAAATATAAATATTGAATTAATATCTGAATTAACAAACCTAACAATAGAGGAAATAGAATCTTTAAAATAGAAGTATTTTAAAGTTTTTTGTTACTTATTAAAAAAACTTAAAACAAAAGATATAGTAAATAAAGAAAAAATCTTAGACTTTTATTAAGTTTTAAGATTTTTTTATAAACTAATTTGTTAAGCAATTTTTAATTTTTACCTCTTTTTTAGATGTTTTAGTCTTAAATAGTTTATCTTTGCTATCATCTAAGAATAAATAATTATGGTTTCGAGCCAAAATATTACGTTTAATTATGATAATACTAGCAATTAAAAATACAATAAATATTCCAATAAAAATCATCCAAATACTAAAAACATGATTTACACTAAATTTAAAGAAATCAGTAGCTGGTTCAATAACCCCATATTTGCCTAAATTACTAATTGTCGCAAAATTTTCATATCCCCATCTTGCAATTGCAAAATATGATATATTTTTTGTTAGTTCAATAAATGGAATAAACATTCCTGAAAATAGCATTTGCATCATCATATATAAGGGTGACAATATTAATGTTGTTTTAGCATCCTTTACAATAGCCGATATAAATATCCCAATCATACTTGTTGAAAAAGATACTAAAAAGAAATTTATGATTAAATCTAAGAGTGTATTCGTTATTAAAGGGTCATTTGGTCTTGGATCTAAATGAAAATACACTATTGAAACACACGTTATAGCCTGATATAACGATAAAACGGAAAAAATTATTACTTTAGAAGTCATATAAGCTGAAAAACTTAATCCACTCATATATTCCTTTTTTAACATATCTTTTTCTTTGACAATTTCTTGAATTGTATTAAATAGACCTAACCAAGAAGACGCCATTGTAAAAGCTACAAATACCATTGATGCTGTAATTTGATTTGACAAACAATTTTTTTCTGTTGCTAGACAAATTAATAAGCCCATTGCAATTGATTGTCCGAGTAACAATGCCAACATAAATTTATTATTTATTAAAGATGAAACATATCTTTGCACTAAAATCTTTGTTTGTTTAAATAAACTAACTCTTTCTACTTTCTCCTTTTTTGTATTAATAGTTAGTTCCTCTTTTTTATGTTCATGGATATATTTTTTATACCAAGTATTAGTATCATTTTTCAAAATATCATAAATATCTACAAACTCTTCAACATTAAAATAATTAAAAATATCATTATAGGTTCCATAATAACAAATTTTCCCATCCTTACCCATAAATATAACTTTATCACATAAATTTAAGTTAGATACCGTATGAGCGGTCATTATAATTGTTTTACCCGTATTAGCAATTTCTCTTAACTTTTTCATAATTTTCTTTTCAATATTAGCGTCAAGACCAGAAGTGGGCTCATCTAATAAAAATAAATTTGGATCACTAAGCATCTCAGTAGCAATCGAGGCACGCTTTTTCTCACCACCACTTAAATTTTTAATCAATGAATTTTTTACATGGGATAATTCTAGCATTTTAAGAACACGATTAATTGTACTTTTTATTTCTTTTTTTTGAATATTTTTAATACGAAGTGCTGAAGAGTATTCTAGCGATTTTTGAAGTGTTAAAGTTTGATCTAATATTTCTTGTTGTGGAACATAAGCTATTTTACCTTTAAAATAGTCTTCTTCTTTAAATAAATCTAATCCATCAACATAAACAGTACCTTTACTTGGTTTATTATAGCCACTCAAAATATTCATTAAAGTTGTTTTTCCAGCTCCTGAACACCCAACAATTGCGACAAATTCGCCTTTTTTTACATCCATTGTTAAATCTGCTAAGATTTTTTTTACTTTATGTTTTACAGATACACATTGATTAATCCCTACCACCTGTACAGCAAAACTATTATCATTCATATTATTACTTCCAATCTATATTTAAATTATTTTTTCTATCAATTCCGAAACACTAGCAACTTCACTAATTGCTTTTTTCTTTAATTCGCTAGTAGATTCTTTCATACAATAACCATTAAAGTTTTTAGTCATTTCGATATCATTATATCCATCACCAATCGTATAAATATTGGATTTAAGAACTTGTTCAGTATTGGCAATAAAAGTTATTGATTTAGCCTTATTTATTGAACTAGCTATAATTTCAACATCATTAAGTGGCACACAATAAGCATTGATATACTGACCATATTTAATATTAAATTGTTTAGAAATATTTAAGGCAATGTCTTTAGAATCATATTTTATATTAATTTTTACAACTTTTTTAACTAAATTATATTCAGTACTTTCTGTAAAATCATCATAAAAATAAATAATTTTATTTGCCCCTTTTAAATCATCTATTATCTTTAAAATAATACTTTTATCAATTGAATAATTTATTAAAATATTATTATCTTTATTGATAATTGTCATACCGTGATTTAAAATTATATAGTCATAATTAAATTTGTATTCAGTAAGAGCTTCCATAAAATCTGTATAACTTCTACCTGTTGCAATTACAAATAAATTACTTTTTGCTCGAAACTTATCTACAGCTTTTTTATTTTTTTCAATATCTATATCATTAAGATAAAATGTTTGATCATAATCACTTACTAGCATTTTTTTCATTGCACTAAAACCTCTTCCTATCTATTGTATCATAAAAATTATAAGAGCAAACAACTAAATATAATTTTTAACTATAATATTTATCTCGATACAAATATTAGAAAGGCATTTTTTAAAAAAGTAAAAATTGCTCAATTATATAAAAGGCGGACTTAACAATAAACACAATATAAAAAACGTATTGACCCTCTAGTAAACTGTAATGTTATTATCTAGTTGAAAGGAGTGAACTTATGGATAAAAAACAAAAACTTATGAAATTAAAATCATATAGAAATCTATTACTTATCATTAAGGAATATAATAATGCTTATAATACAGAGGCTGAAACTAAAGAAAAAGCTAAAGTGAAAGTTTTAACCAAAAAATTTTATGGTAAATATTTGGTAGTTGGATAACTAGAAAAAAATATGATAAACTATAATTGGAAGTGGTGCCATGTATAAAATTGGTGAATTTGCACGAATAGCTAATATAACAGTAAAAACATTAAGATATTATAATGATATAGGGCTATTAATACCAGAACAAGTAGATATTTATTCAGGTTATCGGTATTATGGTGATAGAAATTTAGAAGAAATAAAACTCATAAAAGAGTTAAAAGAAGCTGGTTTCACACTAGACGAAATAGTCAATAAATGGAATAATTTTACTATAAATGATTTTGAAATTAAAAGACAAGAATTATACGAAAAACAATCAGAAATTGATAAAAGTATAAAAAAGATTGATGCTTTAAAAGGTCGCATCGCTAATGGCAAAATATTATCTAATGAAATTGATAAAAATAAAGTAAAAAAATTATAAAGGAGAATAATTATGAACGAAAATGTAATTAAAGTTATTGGAAAAACAAATACAGGAAAAACTAGAAAAATTTTATTTGAACTAGTTAAAGAAGAAATAAGTAAGGATAAAAATTTATTAATAGTTGATAAAAATTTAGAATACTATAATCATTTTTACGATGAACTAATTAGTAAAGGTTATAATATTAAAGTTATCAATTTTAATGAACCACTAAAATCAAATGGTTGGGATCCTATTCAATATATAAGTTACTTATATAAAAATAAAAAAATTGATAAGGCCATTGAAAAAATAAAACAAATGGGAATATATTTATTTCCACAAGAGTGTTCTGGCTCAGATCCATTTTGGTCTAATATGGCAGCTAACTATTTTATAGGCGCTGTATTATCATTAATTAAAATAACAAATGAAACAAAAAATGATAACGAGTGCACTTTTACATCTATTTATAATATTATTAATGATGGTGAAATTTTATTTGATGATAAATTACTAATGAAGAAATATTTAGAAAATATTGATTCAATGGATCCTATTTATATTGCTCTTTCACCAATTGTTTTAGCACCAAGAGATACAAGAGAAAGTATTTTATCGGTAGTAAAACAAAATTTAAATAATTTATTTTTGCGCCCCGAATTATTACAATCATTTTATAATAATGAGTTTAAAGTATCAGACATTAATGCTAAAACGGCCATTTTTGTAATAAACTATAATCCAATAAAATTTTTATCTAATATTTTAATTGAGCAGGTTTACGACTATACAATAAATAATAATATAAATATGACTTTCGTGTTAGATAATTTTGATTCATTATCTAAAATTGATAGTTTAGAAGATATGATTGAAAGTGCTAATGAAGAAAAAATTAAATTGTTTATTGGTTTAAAAAATGAAGAAAAAATTTTGAATTTATATAATAAATATATCTTTAGTGATATTGAAAAAGTTATTAAATTAAATGAAAAATTAGAATTATCAATAAATAGTATAGAAAAAGAATTACCCAATTTGAAAAATGAGGTTCCAAAATATCTTAATTTTAAAGAATATGTTATAAATTCAAATAATAATTAAATTTTCCTTAATTTTAGTGTATAATTAAAAAAGAGGTGTTAAAAATGAATAGAAAAGAATTAGCCGATTTACTCTTACCAGGTATTACTAAAACAATTGAAGATTATGAAAAAATGTATCCAGAAAGAAATGTGAGTGAAGGCGCCATTATAACGCGTTATGCTCCAAGTCCAACTGGCTTACCTCATATTGGAAATTTATATCAAGCAGTTATATCTAAAAAATTAGCCAATCAAACTAATGGTGTATTTTATCTTAGAATTGAAGATACAGATCAAAAAAGATCGATTGAAGATGGTATAACTAAAATTATAAAATCATTAAATGATTTTGATATTAATTTTGATGAAGGTGTTACTTCTGAATCGACTGAAGTGGGGTTATATGCACCATACATTCAATCAAATAGAAAAGAAATTTATTGGGCATTTGCGAAATACCTAATCGAAAATGATATGGCTTATCCCTGCTTTTGTACTGAAGAAGATTTAGATGAAATTAGAAAAAAACAAGAAAAATATAAAAGTCGTATCGGCTATTATGGACGACATGCAAAATGCCGAAATTTAAGTATTGAAGAAATCGAAAAACATATAAAAAATGGCGATAAATATATTATTAGATTAAAGTCACCTGGTAACTTTGAAAAGAAATTCGTCTTTAATGACTGTATTAAGGGCAAAATGGAACTACCAGAAAATGACCAAGATATTATCATTATTAAGTCAGATGGACTACCTACTTATCATTTTGCGCATTTAGTAGATGACCATTTAATGCGCACAACCCATGTTATTAGAGGTGATGAATGGTTATCGAGTGTGCCAATTCATACACAATTATTTAGAATGTTTAATTTTAAAGTTCCAAAGTATGCCCATATTGCGCCTCTTTTAAAAGATGATGAAGGAACCAAAAGAAAATTATCCAAAAGAAAAGACCCCGAAGCATCAGTAACATATTATCACGAACAAGGAATTCCTAATGAGGCTGTTATTTTGTATTTAACGACTGTTGCTAATTCTAATTTTGAAGAGTGGCTTGATCATAATAAGGATAAATCAATTAATGAATTTAAAATGGAATTCAAAAAAATGAGTACTAGTGGTGCTTTATTTGACTTAGAAAAATTATTAAATATTTCTAAAAATTATTTATCAACATTAAAAGCTAGTGAAATTTATGATCGCATTTTAAATTGGTCAAATGAATTTGATTTAGAATTTAAAAATTTACTTGAAAAATATAAAGATAAATCAATAGCGATATTTAATATTGAAAGAGAACAAGCCAAACCAAGAAAAGATTATGCCTGTTATTCAGATATAAAAAATCAAGTATGGTATATGTATGATGAATTATTTGCTAAAGAAAATAAAAATTATGAGTTTCAAAAAATAACTGATAAGGAAGAAATAAAAAATATCCTAAATACTTATATTAATGAATATTATAACGATTTTGATGATAATGAAACTTGGTTTAATAAAATGAAAGAATTAGCTGAAAAGTTAGGTTATGCCTCTAATATGAAAGAATATAAATTAAATCCTGATAATTATAAAGGAAATATTGCTGATATTAGTAATGTTTTAAGAGTAGCTTTAACGACTAAAGCAACCACACCTGATTTATATTCAATTATGAAAATTTTAGGTAAAGATACAATTAAACAAAGATTTGAACTATTATAATTTTGTAATAGTTCTTTTTATTGACAATTATTAAAAGCGTGATAAAATAACATTTTGAATTGAGGTTATATTATGAAGTTATATTTTGAAATAATTAAACTATTAATAAATAAGTATCTTAAACATTATAATAATGGCGAAGCAGTCAAAATATTATGTGAAGATATGGGAATAGCGTATATTAAACTAGCCCAAATATTAGCAACCCAAAATTATGGTAACTTGTTTACCGAAGAAGATAGAAAATTACTTTCAAGTATTTGTGATAATTGTAATCAAATACCATTTGAAACTATTCACGAAATATTAAAAAAAGAATATAACTCTAATTTAGATAATTTATTTGTAGAAATTGACCATAATCCAATTGGTTCAGCATCCGTTTCCCAAGTACATAAGGCAATATTAAAAAATGGTGATACTGTTGCCATCAAAATTAAAAGAAAAGATATTGTTAATAATATGTATAAAGATATTGAACAAATAAGAAAAATCGTTAATAAATTTGGACGATTATTTAAATTTAATAATTTTAAGGGTAAAGATAGAGCTTTAGATTTATATATTAAATGGATAATGCAAGAAACAGATTTTGAACAAGAAAAAGAAAATATAAAACTATATCAGAAATTTGCTGATAATGTTAATGGAGAGGTACCACAAACAAAAAAGATAAAAGTACCTAAAGTATATGAAGACCTTTGCACAGAAAATATTATTGTTATGGAATATATAGATGATAAAACAATTAATAAATTAGAATTAAATAAGGAAAATCAAGAAAAAATTACTATGGCTATCAATAGTTATCTAAAATTAAGTTTTAATGCCTTACTTACTGATAAACCAATTATTTTTCACGGGGACCCTCATAGTGGAAATATCTATATAGATAAAGATGGGAATATTGGTTTTTTAGATATGGGTTTGTTATTTCAATTATCCAAAGAAGATGTTGAAATGACAAAACAATTTTTTCTAAATGCTTATTTAGGTAATTATGAAAAATTATTTGAATTATTTATGCCTTATGCTTATATCAATGATTTTGAAAAAGAAAAATTTAAAGAAGATATAAAAAAATATTGTTATGAAGTTAAAACCAAAGATATTACTTGCTACTTTACAGATGTAATGAATATATGTTTAAAATATGAATTTTTACCACCAGATTTTCTTTTCTGTATGGCTAAATCTTTAATATGTTTAAATGGCATTAATAAGTTTTCTAATAATCAATTAAGTGGCAAAGAATTGCTTCAAGATCAAGCTGCCGAATTTTTTATAAAGAGAAGTTGTCAAGATTTTAAGAATCTTACCATTCATAGTATAACAGTAGCACCGACCATTTTAAAAAGAGTTTTTCAAGATGGAATTGTAAAAGGTTTACCAAAAGAAGTAGATAATATACAAATAATCCATACTGACTTAAAAACAACAATTAATAATTTTCGTGAGCTGTTAACGCTATTTGAACAGTCATATCTTAATACGGATGATTTTAAAGGTCCCAAAACGAAAAAACTATAATATTAACTTAAAAAAGTTTTTTACCATATTAGCTTAATATATAAGGGATAAAAGACTTTTATTTTGAAAAAATATAAAAAAAATTAATTTTTTCTTGACAAAATAAATATTATATAGTATTATATTGTAATTTTCATTTGGAAAAGGGGGGGATTTCATATGAAAATTAATGTGAAAAAGGTGATTTTAATGGTTTTATATTCAATAGGGGTTGGTTTAGGATGCTTTGCTTCTGCTGTATCGCTTTTGACAAGAAACCAATTTTTAGAATACTTTTTACTAACACTTACATATTTAACAGGCATAATGTTAGTGCGTGTAAGAAGAAAAAATCCATTAATGTTGGAAAAGTAGTCAATTTATGTAAAAAAGGGGTTAATACAAACAATTAATATTGACATAATTTTTTAAAGATATTATTATGGAAAATACGTGATAATATCTTTTTATTGTGAGTGAGGTGAAAAAATGGAAACTGTTATGAATAGTAATATGCGCATTTTAATAGGGCAATACTTAGGTGAAAGTTACCTAGTTATTCAAAATTATATTAATAATAAATGGCAACATAATGATAATAATAAGTATCGTGGTAATTATTTTGTTGAGAAAAAATTAAAAGAATTATTAAATGGTAGTATTCATAGTATTAGAAAAAATAACAAAAATGATATGATAAAGTTTAGAATTGCTGATAATGCACATGTTTATATTAGTGATTATTCTTTAATAAAGAATTATCCTGAATTAAAAGATTTAAACAGAGCTTTAGTAAAAGGTGTTATAGGTGATAAAGTATCTAATCAAGTAACTCTTGTTAAAAATAAACATAGACAACTATCTGAAAGTGGTATTACAAAAATTTTATTATCTACCTGTCTTTCAATAGGCGTTTTAGAAACAGTTAATTTTCTACATCTTGAAAATCAAAGTCAAAAATTTAATCAAGAAATTAATACTTTAGTCAATTTAGCTAGTAATCAATCTATAATAGAAACCCAAAGTTTAGAAAATAATTCGAATGCAAAAATTGATATTAATTTAGAAGATAATGTTATTGAGGGAGTAGCCATTGGTCAAATTAACGCAACCAGTATAGCTTTAAATGAATTACCAGATAACTCAATAAGTGAATTATCCGAAACAGAACAATTAATTCAAGAATATGCAGATTTATATTTTATGGATTACAAAGCTGTTAATGGTATTTATAATGATAATTATGATGAAATTAATAATTCTGATAATTATAAACGCACTTTTATCTTAAAAGTAAAAGAAGCTTTTTATTTAGATGAAACGATTGATAAAGATCCAATTATAACTAATTTAACTTCTAAGGAAAAGGAAGAATATATTATATATATGGCTAAAGATATTTATAAAGTTGAAGATGAAAATACTTTAGCCTTGTTGCTTGCTATTCACCGCCTAGAAACTTACTGGGGAGAATCTGATAGATGTATTTATGATAATAATCCTGGTGGCATCAAAGAAGGAAATGACTTCTTAACATTTAAAACATTTGAAATCGGTGTAGAATGTTTCGTTAGAAATACACTTAAAATTAAAGATTTGACAGTGGATGAAAATACTGATGAAACAAATATTGAGTATGAAATGCAAAAGTTATATTGTGAAGGGGATAATACTTGGGCGACTGAAGTTAAAGAAATGAAGGAATCTATTTTAAACAATAATGAATTAGATTTATATTTAAGTGAAGATACTAAAACATATAAGAAAAAATAGAAATCAAATATATAAAAAGTATTTGATTTTTTTGTTAATTTAATATGTTATTAAAAAAATGTTAAAAACATATTGACAAATTAAAATGTTAATAATATAATGTTAATAACAGATGGTCAATCTGCATAATATTTAGTATAATTCTATTTATTGTTATTAACAAAATGTACATAACACGAATAGAATATATTAGTAACTTATGTTATTAACAAAATATTAATAAGAAAGAGGAGATTTTATGAAAGAAAAATTAGAAATGATCAAAAGTGGGTTAATTGTTGTTGATATGGTAAACGGTTTTATCAATGAAGGAAAGATGGCCGATCCATATATAAGAAATATTATTGATGAAAATGTGAATTTGATTGATAACTTTTTAAACAAAAATTATCCTGTTATCGCTTTTCGCGATTGCCACGAAAAGGGGGCAGTAGAGTTTAAAAGTTTTCCTGAACACTGCCTAAAAGGAACTAGTGAATCGGAACTTGTTAATGAAATTAAAGTTTATGAAGATAGAATGAAGGTATTTTTTAAAAATTCAACTAATGGAATATATGCTAATGGCTTTATAGACTATATTAATAGTTTAAAAGAAGTGAAGGAATTTGTTGTTACAGGTTGCTGTACTGATATATGTGTAATGCAACTTGCCATTGCCTTAAAAACTTACTTTAATGCAATTAATAAAGATATTAATATCGTTATACCAATGAATGCTGTCGAGACATATAGCATACCACCAAAACATAGAAGAGAAGAATATAACAATATGGCTTTTGACTTAATGAGTCAAGCTGGAATTCAAGTTGTAAATGAATATAGGAAGGTGAAAAATATATGAAAAATAACACATTAATGACAGATGACTATGAATATACAATGGCTTATACTTATTTTAAAAATGGAATGATAAATACTACAACTTATTTTGATGTCTTTTTTAGGAATAATCCATTCCAAGGTGGATATGCCATAAGTTGTGGTTTAGATAATATTATTAATTTTATTCAAAATATAAATTTTGATGAAGTAAGAATTAAGTTTTTAAGAAAAAGACACAATTTTGATGAAGCTTTTTTAGAATATTTAGCTAATTTAAAATTTACAGGTGATATTTTTGCAATACCTGATGGCACCGTTATTTTTCCAAATGAGCCTGTTATAACTGTTAGAGCGAATGCAGTTGAAGCCCAAATAATTGAAACGGCACTATTATCTTATTTCAATCATGGACACGTTATTGCAACATCTGCTAAAAGAATAACGGAAGCTGCTCAAGGTAGACCTGTTATGGAATTTGGAGCTAGAAGGTGTCAAGGTGAGGCATCTATTGAAGCCTCTAAATACGCGGTAATAGGTGGATGTGCATCAACATCAAACGATGAAGCCGCAAGATTATATAATCTTAAAGTATCTGGAACAATGGCGCATAGCTATATTCAAATGTTTGATACTGAAGAAGAAGCTTTTTCTACATACGCAAAGGATAATCCCAATAATTGTGTGTTCTTAGTTGATACTTATGATACAATAAATAGTGGTATACCAGCAGCCATAAAAGTAGCTAATGAAGTGTTAATTCCAAATGGAATCAAATTTAAAGGAATTAGAATTGATAGTGGTGATTTAGCTTATTTATCTAAAGTAGCCAGAAAAATGTTGGATGAAGCAGGGTTTATAGATACACAAATTTGCCTATCAAATGGTTTAAATGAAAAAACAATTGCGTCACTTATCAATCAAGGAGCAAAATTTGATAGTATTGGGGCGGGTGATAATATTGCGGCCCCTAAAGAAAGAGGCAATGCTGTTTATAAGTTAGTCGCTACCCAAAAAAATGACCTTATTATTCCTAAAATCAAAGTAAGTGAAGATACTGGGAAAACGATTAATCCGGGCTATAAAAAAGTTTATCGTTTCTATGATAAAGATACAGGCTATGCTTTAGGAGATGTTATCGCCCTACACGATGAGAAAATAAGTAATGAAAAATTTACATTGATTTGTCCAACAGATACTAATAAAAGGAAGACTATTACTAACTATACTGTTCGTGAGTTACAGGTTCCAATTTTCTTAAACGGAAATTTAGTTTATAATGATATGAGTGTTTTAGAAAAACAACAATATTGTAAAAATGATTTTAATACTTTCTATCCAGAAATTAAAAGAATTGATAATCCGCATGAATATTATGTTGACCTAACTGAAAAATTATTAAATCTTAAGAATAATTTGATTCAACAACATAAAGGTAAGGCTAAGGTAAAAAGATGAGAAAAGAAAAACTTGAAGAATTAAAATCATATATTGAAGAATTTAAAACCATTAAAACCTTTGAAAGTTTAGAACAACCTAAGTTTTTAAAAGTTAAACAATCCAAATTTTTGCTTGGGAATGGTGAAATAATTACTCGTGAAGAAATAATTAAAAATAGTAGTAGTGGAAGTGCCGTAATTGTTTTACCAGTTACTAAAGAAAATAATACTATTTTAGTAGTTGAGCCCCGAGTATTTGCGGAAGAAACAGTAGGCGTAGGGTTACCAGCCGGTTATATAGAATTTGGTGAGGATCCAATTATAGCAGCTATTAGAGAAATGAAAGAAGAAACAGGATATACTTCAAATAACTTAATTGGGTTAGCTAGTTTTTACCAAGATGAAGGTTGTTCAAGAGCACTTAATACAAGCTTTCTTGCCTTAGATGCTATAAAAACAAGTAAACAAAGACTTGATGAATCAGAATTTATTCACTATTTTGAATGTACTTTTAGTGAAGCTTTAGAACTTGTTCAATTAGGATATATTAAAGGTGCTAATTCAATTTTAACTTTAGAAAAAGCTAAAGCGTTTGTGAAGGAGAGATAAGGATGAAAAAATTTAATGCTTTAAAAGAAACCGAAAATATAATTAATTTTATTAGGGACTATTATCAAAAAAATAACTTAGGAGGCGCTATTTTAGGTATTAGTGGTGGAAAAGATTCAGGTGTTGTAGCTGCTTTAATGGTACGTGCTTTAGGTAGTGAAAATGTTATCGGTGTAACATTACCATGTCACTCAAAAGATGAGGACGCTATTGATGCAAAGTTAATTAGTGATTATTATGGTTTTAAACTTATTAATTTTGATCTTACTAAAATTTATGATACATTTAAATTAGAATTAGATAATTTAGGTAGTTTTAATGAGGAAGAACTTAAAAATAGTGATATAAATATTAAACCAAGGCTTAGAATGGCAACTCTTTACTACTTAGCAGCTTTATATAGTGCTGTAAATAAAAAAACATATTTAGTAGCAGGAACTAGTAATAAATGTGAATTATTTGTAGGATATTTTACTAAAGGAGGAGACTCTGTTCACGACATTGCGCCCATTGCTGATTTAACTGTCGACGAAGTAATTCAAATAGGCGGAGTTTTAAAAGTTCCAGAAAAAGTATTATATAAAAAACCAAATGATGGGTTATCTAATCAAACTGATGAAGATAAATTGGGTGTAAGTTATAAGAAAATCGCTGATTATATGGAAGATAAAAATTCTGTTTCAAATGAGGAAGCCGAAAAAATAACAAAGCTTCATCAAAATAATTTACATAAATTTAATATTCCAACCTATAGAAAAAAAATGTAGTATGAGAATTGGTATATTTGGGGGATGTTTTAATCCTCCTCACCAAATGCATAAAGATATTGCGTTAAACTTAATTAAAAATAATTATTTAAATAAAGTTATTTATGTACCAACGGGAAATTTTTATAATAAACCTAATTTGGCGAGTGATATTGATAGATATAATATGTTAAAATTAATGTTTCAAAATACTAAAAATATTGAGGTATCTGATTATGAATTTGGAAAGCTAAAATATACTTATCAAACATTAACATATTTTAAAAAGCAATATCCAAATGATGATATTTATTTTATTTGTGGAAGTGATAACTTAAAAGAACTAGATAGTTGGAAGGAATATGAATATATATTAACTAATTTTAAAATCTTAGTTATTAGAAGAAATGATGATAATATCGATAATATCATTAATAAATATTATAAATGGAAAGATAATATTATTATTGCCAATGTACCTTTAAACTATATATCATCCACACAAATAAGAAATTTATTAAAAAAAGATAGATTAAATATAAATTGTGATATGATTATAAAAGAAGTCTTAAATTATATCATTGACCATAATTTATATATTTAGTCTTTTCTTTAATATAAAGCGCATTTTTAAAAAGATAATGGAGGAATTTTTATGTTAGGAGCAATTATTGGTGATACAGCAGGTTCATATTACGAAGTTCTAGAAATATTAAACTATAAAGCAGCGCATAAACCTAGATTATATCAAGATAGAATGAAAATTATGGATACAAGCATTCCCTTATTTGATAAAAATAGCTCTGTAACTGATGATTCTATTTTAACAGTTGCGATTGCTGATGCTATTATGTCAAATGTACCATATCAAGATAAGTTAAAGGAATATGGTTTAAGAGAGATTAATTTTGGTAAAGACATTTATGGACGAAGCCGTTTTGGTCAAGGTTTTGTAGCTTGGTTAAATGGTAATTATCAAGGGAATAGTTATGGGAATGGATGTGCGATGCGGATATCACCAGTAGGATTTTTATTTGATGATATAGTAAAAATAAAAGAAGAAAGTTATAAAGTGACCATTCCAAGTCATAATCATGAAAGTAGTATTAAATGTAGTGAGGCGGTTGCTATTTCTATTTCTATTTATCTTTTAAGAACAGGTATATCTAGGGAAAATTTAAAGCAATTTTTAGAAGCAAATTATTTTTCCCTAGCTTACGATTTAGAAGATTTAAGAATGAACTATACATTCACTAGTGAAGCTATTAAGTCAGTACCTCAAGCTATATTTTGTTTTTTAGAATCAAATAATTTTGAAGACGCAATTAGAAAAGCTATATCAATAGGTGGTGATAGCGATACGATAGCTACAATTACTGGTTCCTTAGCAGAAGCTTACTACGGTATCCCGGAAGAAATTATAGAAAATGTTAAACCTTATATAAAAGAATATATGGTTCCTCTAATAGATAAATTTTATGAGAAAGGAAATACAAAGAAATATGCAAAGAATAATTGAAATTTTAACAAATAAAAATAAAACCATTGCTACTATGGAATCTTGTACAGGAGGTGCTTTAGCAAGCGCTATTACAGATATTGAAGGTGCTAGTGAAATTATAAAATTTAGTGCTGTAACTTATTCTAATGAATATAAAATAAAAATGGGTGTTGATCCAAATGTAATTGATAAATATTCCGTTTATAGTAAAGAAACAGCTATAGAAATGGCTCATAATATTTCTGAGTTTGCTGGTTCTAATTATGGCATTGGTATTACAGGCAAATTAAACCGAGTTGATAAAAATAATCCTTTTGGTGAAGATAATAAAGTGTTTATATGTATCTATGATAAAGATAAACTCCAAGATTATTTATTAGAAGTTTTGGCAACTGAAAAATCACGAAAAGATAATAAAGAATTAGTTATTAATGAAATAATAAAAAAATTATTAGAAATTTTCTAAATAATCTTTACGCAAGAACAAATGTTCTATATAATTGTTATAGGAATACTTGGTTAGTTTAGGTACTATTCCCTTTTACTTTTTAGTGAAAGGGGTGATGATATATGAGAAGAATAGAGAGAACTCTTTGTTTAATCATAATACTCCTTATTATTGTAATTTTACTTATGATAATAAAAATAGTACCAACTGTATAAGTCGGTACTAATCCAACAAACATAAGGGATAGTACCTAACTCAACAAAACTAGGTATTCCCATTTTATTTTATGAACTTTCGTCCATCTATATACATTATATTATAGAACTTAATATTTTTCAATCAATTTCTAGCAAATTTTTTTCTAATGTGTTATAATCAAATTGATAATAAGAATATATTAATCAATTTAAAATGTACCTATTTATTAAAGGGATGTGATTAAATGATATTGACAAGTAAAGAAGCTCTAAAAATGTTAGAAGATGCTAAAGGAAAAACTAAATGTGATGGTTGGATTCATCACTCAATATGTGTTGGCAATAGTGCTGCTATAATTGCAGAGTCTTTAAATCTAGATACAGATAAGGCTAGGGCACTTGGGTATATACATGATATTGGTAAACTTATTAAATTTACTTCACATCCGATGAAAGGTTATGAGTATTTAAAGGAACTAGGATATGATGATGAATATTGCAATATTTGTTTAACGCATTCATATTTAAACAATGATTATAAATGTGTTGCAGGTGGCATTCCCGATGATATTCCATTTAGAACAGAATTTATAAAAAATCACGAATATACAATTTATGATAAATTAATTAATCTCTGCGATTTAATGTGTACCAAAAGAATAGTTACTTTAGAAAAAAGGCTAATTGATTTAATCACACGATATGGTGTTTTTGAAAATACCGTTTATCATATTAATGAAGCTCAAAAATTAAAAAAACATTTTGATGATTTATTAGGTTATAATGTATATGATTTATTTCCTGATATAAAAAATAATTTGTAGGAGGTATATTATGCAATATAAAAGTGAAGAAGAGTTTTTAAAACATTATGATTCAAGCAAATTTGAAAAACTATCAATGACAACAGATATCATTATTTTTAGTGTTTCTGATAGCCTAACAGATAATTATCGCAAACTCAGTGAAAAACACTTTAGTGTACTACTTGTAAAAAGAAGCGATTATCCTTTTAAAGATAAATGGTGTTTGCCAGGCGGTTTTGTTGGTATCAATGAAACATTAGATGATGCCGCCAAAAGAATTCTAGCAAGTGAAACAAATCTCCATAATATTTATATTGAGCAACTTTATACATTTGGTAGTGTTAATAGGGACCCTAGAATGCGGATTGTTAGTACAGCTTATATGGCACTTATTGATAAGAATATGCTAAATGAGAAAATTCCAGAAAATGCCTCATGGTTTAATATGAAAATTTTAGAAGATGATAAAAGTATTCATATTACTTTTGATAATGATGTAGAAGAATTTAGTGTTGTCATTAAAAAAACTTTAAAGGATTTAACAACTGATCGTTATAGTTATGATGTTATTAAAAATAACCATTTAGCTTTTGATCACGCTATTGTTATTGCGTCAGGAATTTCTCGTTTAAAAAATAAATTAGAGTATACGGATATAGTTTTCAATATGATGCCAGAATATTTTACTTTAGGCGAATTACAACAAGTATATGAAGTTATTTTGGATAAAAAATTATTAGATCCAGCATTTAGACGAATCATAGCCAATAAGGTTGAAAAAACGGATAAAGTAAAAACAGGTGGAGGTCATCGCCCTTCAGCATTATTTCGTTACAAAATAAAAAATAAAAGGGATAAAAAAAATGCATAGAAAAATAAATACTGTAAGAATATTTTGTAATGATAATGTGAAATCACAAGAAATAAAAAGAATTGTTAGTGATAAATTAGTTGCCGATAATTATTCTATTGTTTTAGAAAATCCTGATCTTTGTTTAGCTATTGGTGGTGATGGATCTTTCTTAAGAATGGTAAAAGAAAATAACTTTAAAAGTGAGCCTCTTTATGTAGGAATAAATGCTGGAACTCTAGGTTTTTTACAAGAGATTAAAATAGATGATATTGATGATTTTATTTATAAACTTAATAATAATTTGTTTAAAATAGATGAAGTTGGTATTCAGGAAACAAAAATAGTTACTAAAGATAATACTTCTATTTTCTATTCTTTAAATGAGATTGTATTACGTGATAGGGATTTGAATACAACTAAACTAGATATTAAAGTTAATGATGCTAAATTAGAAAAATTTATAGGTGATGGTATTTTAATTTCAACATCAACTGGATCAACGGCCTATAACTTAAGTTTTGGAGGGGCCATTGTCGCTAATAATTTACATACATTACAAATTACACCTATTGCGCCTTTAAATAGTAAATCATATCGTAGCCTAATTAATTCGATTATTATACCTGAAAATACGTTTATAACGATTATACCTGAAAAAGATAATATTAATCTTTTAGTGACCATAGATGGTGATAATAATGTATATAATAATGTTGAGAAAATTGAAACATTTGTTAATAAAAAAAGAATTAATTGTCTAAGATTAGAAAATTATAATTTTTTTGAAAAGATTAATGAAAAATTTTTATAAAAAAATATTGGTTTGATGCCAATATTTTATTTTACATAATATTCATAATATTCTTCGAAAGTTAACCCTTCATTTTTTATTTTTGTTGCAGCCTCTACACCTACATATCGATAATGCCAAGGCTCATACATATAACCGGTTATATATTCTTTATCTTTTGGATATCTTAAGATAAATCCATATTTATGAGCATTTTCTTGCATCCATTTAAAACCATCTGAGCTTTCAAAAGTATCTAGTTCTAAACCAAATTCAGAAATTAAATCCATTGCTAAACCCGTATGATGTTCTGAATATCCGCTGAATAAGTATCAGCATTTTTAACCCCATCACTAGCAACATAAGAATTATATAATACTTTTTGGTCGTTATAACTGCGATATGGAGACGCTATAAAAAGAGTTACATTATCCTTTTTAGCATCTTTACTCATTTTTTTAAATTCTTCATAAACATCAGCTCTAATTAAGTTCCAATAACCATATTCCCAGTCATCAATGTGTACTAAATTTTCTGGAGTATAATTATCAGGTATTTTATAGTGCTTATTAACAATCATTAATGTGTCTTTTTTAATATCAGTTACTTCTGTATTTTCATAGAAATTATAATCCAAATTAGCGTTAACATTTGTTACAACTTCTTTTGTATCATATTTCTTTTGATAATCAAAATTAGTTATTTTTTGATAATAATTAATATACCTATTCAAATTATTTTTTATATAATATTTTTCATTAATTAAATCTAATAAAAAATTAGTAATTTCCTCACCATATTCCAAGGTAATACTCTCTAAATCATTATTTACAATACTGACGATTTGTAATAGGTCACTATCTTTATGACTTTCATAGTAATCTAAGTATTTGCTTAAATTATTTAAATCAAAGTTTTCTAATTTATAAAATTTTATTAAATCTATTGAAGTATGTCCATAATCTAAGTTATTATCTTTACAGTAATTAATAAAATTAACAATATCTTCTTTTTCAATATCTTTATTTTTATTATAGTATTCTACGTAATCATTATAATAGCTTGTTTGATAATTGCTAATATTATTAAATAAATTGGTCTCTTTTTTAAATACCATTTTTATTAACAAAATAAAACTAAATACAATAGCGATAATAATCAAAATTAGAATAATTAATTTTTTTATTTTCTGTTTTCTTCTTTTTGTTCGCATAATTCATCCCTCACTTATTTGTTAATCGATATAGATTAATTGATGGTCGATTAAATAATCTTAATTTTAGTTTTGAGGTTCCTATACCACTAGATATATATAATTTTGTATTACCTAAATCGTAAAATTCATCATAATATTTTTTGGAACCATCTGGCGTATATAAGGCTCCAATAAAGGGTAGCCTTATTTGACCATTATGAGAATGACCCGCTAAAATCAAATCATAATTACTATAATCAAAATCTAATATTTTATCAGGCTCATGAAGTAATAGTATTTTGTATGAAAACTTTAGCATTACATTAGAATCCTCTTCTTCATTATTATATGGTTTTAAAAGTTCATCAATTTTTTTAATACTTTCATTAATATCATCATTAGTATTAATACCAGTTATCAAAATATTTGAAGCATTATTATTATATATAACATCAATATTATTATTTAAATCAACAAAATTACTTTCTTTCATAACCTCGTCCCATGCTTCGTCATCGTGATTTCCTTTAATCGCATACTTTTTGATGCTTACCTTAATATCTTTTAAATTTGTGATTAGTTCATTTTTAGCGTTTTCTTCTAACCCATTAGAGTATAAATCACCAGTAAAAAAGACAATATCCGGTTTTAATGCATTGATTTTTTCAATGATTTGTTTTAAATCTTTTTCATTAGTTGTATCGCCATAGTGAAGATCCGATATTTGAACAATCTTTAAACCATAAAAATTATCTACAAAATTATCATTAATTATTTTATATTCTTTAACTAATAATCCTTTTGTTCCAATAAATCGACTATATAGAAAAATAATAACTATTAAAATTAAAATTATAAATAATATTTTTAATATTTTTCTTGATTTGGATGACTTTACTTCTTGTTCTAAAGTTTTTTTCATTTATTATCACCTATAAATATTTTAGCACATTAATAAAGCATTTAACCAAAAAAACAATTTATTATAAAAAATAAATTGTCAGGAATTGTAAAGCTACCATAATACCGTTATGCAACATATGAAATCCCATTGATACAAAAATATTATCTGTTTTATAAAGCATATAAGCAAATGCCATGCCAGGTGCTGAATAAGGAATTATATAAAGCAAGTCAATCATAGTAAGATTATCACTATTAAAAACATGCATGCCACCAAAAACAAGTCCTGATATAATTATAAATAACCATTTATTTTGAAATAAATTACGAAAACTTTGCCTAAAAATTAATTCTTCGAGTATAGGAGCGAACATAACCGCACTTATAAAGATATAAATTGGACTAATTTGAAACTGTTGTCTTATTATTTCTTCATTAGTAGGTAATCCAGATTGTATTTCAAAAATGATAAAATTACTTATATACATAATAAATAGAGCAATTAGCCAGTATTTTAGATATTTTTTAAAATAAATGTTATGATTCTTTTTTAAAAGTATAAAATCCCTCTTTAACTTCTTTAGATGTATTAAGATAATAATACCAATTAGAATTGCTTCATAACATAATAAGTAAATTATTTTTAAATAAAGTGGAATTTTTGTTATATCAATATCTAATAATTGAAAAGGTAATAATTGTAATTCTGATAATAGAAAATAAACAATAATTGCGCCTAATCCAGCAATATATTTTTTTACTTGTTCGGTTAATTGTTCATAAGACTTATTTTTCCAACTAAGAAGAAATAAACCAACACTTCCGATTGCAAAGACTTGATAAATAATATTATATATAGGGACTTCATCAACCCCCATAAGCACTAATGGAATATTTTTCAATGTTAGTATAATTGCATATAAAACAATTGAACAAAAAATTAAAATATAAACTCTCATTTCTTTATTGTCAGTTTTCAAATTAATCATCTCCTGTAGATATTATAAACGAAAAAATTAAAATATTAAAGATAAATTATAATAATACAATAAAATTAGTATTATAAATTTATTATTTAAATTAAGTTACTAAAAAAGGTTGTCAATCACCATACATTATGGTATAATCAAATTAAGTGAGGCAAAGAGTGGGATTTCCCCACTCTTTAAATTTAAATTTGGAGGAATTTATGGGAATTGAAGATAAAATACGTCAAATGCTAGAAACAACAATAACAAATCAAGGATATATACTTGACGAAGTAATTTATGAAAAAGAAGATGGCAATAATTTTTTACGACTAATAATAGATAAAAAAGATATAATTACAGTAGACGATTGCGTTATTATTAGCAATCTAGTCAATCCTATTTTGGATTCTGAGGATCCAATTAGTGATAGATACATTTTAGATGTTTGTTCAAAAGAGAAAGGAAGGGACTAAAATGGATACAAAAGAATTTAAAAAAGCTGTTGACTTATTATCAAAAGAAAAGGGAATCTCAGAAGATATTATTTATGATGCGATGGAACTAGCTCTTACATCTGCTTATAAGAAAAATTATCATTCACTCTCAAATGTTCGTGTTGACATCGATAGAACAACAGGCGAAATTCATGTTTATTCTTATAAAACTGTTGTTGATGTTAATGAGCAAGGTGAGGTTGTTAGTTTACCTGTGGAATCAGAAGATAGTGATGAAAGAAATCTAGATTCTAGTTTAGCTAAAGAACCCGCTCAATCAACTGTTAATAATAATCAAATTTCTGAAGAAATTGAAGAAGATGATGAACCAGAGATAATTTACTTTGATGAGAGAATTCATTTAACTCAAGAAGAAGCAATGAAGACTGTGCCAAATATTAAGGTAGGTGAAACAATTGAAAAGGAAGTTACGCCTAAAGACTTTGGTAGAGTAGCTGCGGCTACTGCTAAACAAGTAGTTATTCAAAAAATTCGTGAGGCTGAAAGAAATACAATAATTGATGAATTTAGTGATAAACAAGATGAATTAATGGTTGGTATTGTGGCTATGGAAGATGCTAGAAATTACTACATTGATTTAGGTAGAACCCAAGGGATATTACCTAAAACGGAAATTATTCCAGGTGAGACTATTAAAATGGGTTCCAGTTTAAAAGTATATATAACAAAAGTTGAAACCAGTGGAAAAGGACCATTAATCCTTTTATCAAGAAATCATTATGGCTTTGTTAAAAGATTATTTGAATTAGAAATACCAGAGATTAATGAGGGAATTATTTTAGTATATAGTGTTGCTCGTGAAGCTGGAAATCGAACAAAAATTGCTGTATACTCAGAAAATAGTAATGTTGATGCTATTGGTTCATGTATCGGAGAAAAAGGCTCTCGCATAAATAAAATTATTGAAGAACTAAACGGTGAAAAAATAGATATTGTTGAGTATAGCAATGAGCCTAAACAATTTATTGAAAATGCTTTAAGCCCAGCCAAAAATTTAAGTATTTTTGTAACTGATGATAAAAAAAGAGAAGCGATGGTTATTGTTGATCAAGATAATTTGTCTTTAGCAATTGGTAAGAAAGGACTAAATATTCGTCTAGCAGCTCGTTTAACACATTATAAATTAGACGTTAAAACTTATGAACAAGCTAAAGAAGATGGTATTAATATTGTCATTTAATCTTGTGGGGTGATAAAATGAAGACAAAAAAAGTTCCTATGCGTAGCTGCATCATAACAAAAGAGAAATGCGCCAAACAAGACCTGATTAGGATTGTAAGAACACCTGATGGTCAGGTTATCGTTGATTTAACGGGAAAGCAAAATGGTAAAGGGGCTTATTTAAAAAAGGATATAAGTGTCTTTGAAAAAGCAAAAAAGAGTAAAGCTTTAGATAGAGTTTTAGATATAATTGTTCCAGAAGAAATTTATGATAAATTGTATAAATTATTAGATTAAGAAAGAGGTGATTTCTATGATGTCTGTATTTGAATATGCCGAAGATATCAAAAAATCGGTTGATGAGGTTTTAAAAAAGTGTGATTCGTTGGATATTTTAGTTAATGGGGAAAATGATTTATTAGATGAGGACGCAATTGTTATGCTAGATAATGCCTTTGCGAGTGATACAGGAATAGATGAAAACACAGAAATGGATAGCTTTATAACCCAAGAAGAAGATATTATTTCAATTTCTAAAGAAGATGTAGATAATAGCGAAAATATAAAAAGAATAAAGAAAAAAGTAAGTAATATCAAAAAAACAAATAAAGATTTTGCAATCAAAAAAAAGGAAATGTATAAAAATAAAGAAAAATTAATGACTAACAATCCAACTAGCAATGAACATGTTATTCTTTATAGTGATGATATGACTGTAGGTAAATTAGCTGATTTACTTAATGTTCCTTCAACAGAACTAGTTAAAAAGTTATTTCTTTTAGGGATAATGGCAACTGTTAATCACAATATCACTTTTGAAACAGCTGAATTGATAGTTGCTGATTATGATAAAGAATTAAAGCGTGAGGAAACAGCCGATGTTACTAATTTTGAGGAATATGAAATTATTGATAATGAATCAGATTTAGTTAAGCGAGCACCTGTTGTAACAATCATGGGCCATGTTGATCATGGAAAAACAACTTTACTTGATACGATTAGAAAGACAAATGTTGCTGATGGAGAAGCTGGTGGTATTACCCAAGCCATAAGTGCTTACCAAGTAATGTATAATGATGAAAAAATTACATTTATTGATACGCCAGGTCATGCTGCATTTACAGAAATGCGTGCTAGAGGAGCTGGAATAACTGATATTGTTATTATTATAGTTGCTGCTGATGATGGTGTTATGCCACAAACAAAAGAAGCTATAGACCATGCTAAAGCAGCAAATGTCCCAATTATCGTTGCTATCAATAAAATAGATAAACCAGGTGCTAATCCAGAGAGGGTTATGACTGAATTATCCGATTATGGCTTAATTCCAGATACTTGGGGTGGAGACACATTATATAATCAAATATCAGCTAAAAATAATGTTGGAATTGATGCATTACTAGAAAACATTTTATTAATAGCTGATATGCAAGGATATAAAGCTAACCCTAAACGATATGCAATTGGTACAGTAATTGAATCACGCCTTGATAAACAGGTTGGACCTGTAGTTACAATCTTAGTTCAAAATGGTACTTTAAGATTAGGTGATCCTATAGTTGTTGGAACATCTTATGGTAAAGTTAGAACTTTGAAAAATGATAAAAATGAAGAAATCATTGAATCCATACCATCGATGCCAGTAGAGATAACTGGGTTAAATGAAACGCCAATGGCTGGAGATAAATTTATGTCTTTTGAAACAGAAAAACAGGCTCGAAATGTTGGTGAAACGCGAAAAACAAACTCTAAATTAGCTCAAAATCACAAAGCGACAGCTGTAACATTAGAGGACTTATTTTCTAAGATTAAAGATGGTGCTAAGGAAATTAATGTCATTGTCAAAGCTGATGTTAATGGCAGTAGTGAAGCTGTTAAAAATGCTTTGGAAAAACTTAATGTTGAAGATGTTAAGGTTAATGTTATCCGTAGTAGTGTTGGGGCAATAACTGAAAGTGATATTGTATTAGCTAAGGCTTCGCAAGCTATTATTATCGGCTTTAATGTTAGACCTAATAATAAATTAAAAGATTATGCCAAAGATAATAATGTTGAAATTAGATTATATAATATTATTTATAAAGTAGTTGAAGAGATGGAAGCCGCAATGCAAGGTATGTTAGATCCTGTTTTGGAGGAAAAAGTCTTAGGAACTGCTGAAATAAGAAAAATATTCAAGTTTTCACGTGTTGGCTCTATTGCTGGTAGTTATGTAACAGATGGAATTATCAAAAATAATGCTAAGGCCCGCATTATAAGAGATAGCATTGTTATATACGACGGAAATATAAATTCACTTCAAAGAGAAAAGGATTCTGTTAAAGAAGTTAAAAAAGGATTAGAATGTGGAATTACAATTGAAAATTATAATGATTTAAAAGAAGGCGATATTATAGAAGCCTATGAAATCGTTGAAGTAAAAAAATATTGATTGTATTCCATAAATATGCTATACTTAATACTAGGAGGATAGATTTATGAAGAAAATAATTATTTTATCAATGGTAATAAGCACACTTTTTTTATCAGGATGTTCATGTGTTCGAAACAGTGACAAAGATAAACCTAATGATACTAATGATGATAATGCAACTGTAATTACTGATGAAGCTGTAGTTGGTGAAAAGAATGTTAATGGTATTACATTTGAAAATACAACTTTTAAGGTTGAGGATGGAGTATCATCTATTATTACGAAAGTTACAAATCGTTCAGGAGCAGCTTTTACTTTAGAAAATTATCAAATGACTATTACTGATAAAGATGGTAAAGTTCTTACAATTTTAACCAGTACAGTTAATGAAAATTTAGAAATTGATGAAGAAAAATCTTATATTACTCCATGTAATTTAGACTTATCTAAAGCTGCTAGAGTAGAATATAGTGTAAATATCCCAATACCAGAACAATAAAAGCTTAATTGCTTTTATTTTTTTAATTTCTTTTTTTTTATAAATATGCTAAAATAAGAATAGAAATTTTCTCTATGGAGGTGAATATTATGCATGCTACCTTATTACCTGCAGATACCTTTGTGGTAATTAATAAGACAATTCTTACGGATTATGACAAAAAGCTAATTATCAATTTATATCAACCAATTATAGGAGCTATGGCATCTAATTTGTATTTCTCTCTTTGGGCATATTTGGATAAATCAGAAATATTTTCTTTAGAATGGCCTCATCATCATCTTATGACCAATATGCAATCAGATTTGGATACAATCTTATCATCAAGAGAAAAATTAGAAGGTATAGGTTTAATCAAAACTTATTATAAAAAAGGTAGTATTAATAATTATATATATGAGTTATATGCCCCTTTAAATGCTTATGAATTTTTTAATAATCCAATTTTAAACACATCATTATTAAGTAATATTGGACCAGCTGAATTTGAGAAAATGATTAGTTATTATCGGTTACCAAATTTTAATTTAACGGATTATGAAAATATAACCTGTTCTTTTAATGATGTCTATGATGCTATAAGCAGCCCAAATTTAGAATACTATGGGGATATTAAGTCAAATAATAAAGGAACAATTAATATTACATCTAAGGTTAATTTGAATGAAATGTTAGCTTTAATTCCAGAAGAACAAATTAATTTGAGACTGATTAATAAAGAAATAAAGGATACTATATTGAAATTAGCTTATATATATAATTTTAATAATGAACAAATGCAAGAAATAATTATAAACTCTATTGACGAAAAAAGAAAAATAGATATTGAACTATTAAAAGGTAATTGCGAGAAATATTATAAGTTTGAAAATGCAGGGGATCTACCAACAATTATTTATAAAAAACAACCTGAATATTTAAGAAAACAAATTTCAAATACTTCTAAAAAATCAAAATTAATTTATCAATTTGAAACAGTTTCACCATACGAATTTTTAACTAGTAAAAATGGTGGAATAAAGCCATCTTCAGCTGATTTAAATATTGTTGCTTATTTGTTAGTCGATTTAAATATGATGCCGGGAGTTGTTAATGTATTAATCGATTATGTTCTAAAAATTAATGATAATAAACTTAATAGAACTTTTATTGATACAATTGCTAGCCAATGGCTTAGAAGTAATATAAAAACAGTAGAAGAAGCAATGAATATTGCTGGTAAAGAATATAAAAAACGACAAAAAATATCAATAACAAAAGAAAAAAATAAAAAAGAAATAAAAAAACCTAATTGGTTTGATCAAAATATTGATGTCGATGTTGCAACCTTAGAGGAGCAAGAAGAAATGCAAAAGATGTTAAGTGAATTTAAGTAGGTGATGTATGAAAACGATTAAAGATAGTGTTAAAAATTTATATAATAAGGACTATAATGAAGACTTGAAAAAAAATTATGATGAGGCCCTTAAAGATTCTAAATTCAAAAATTTAGTTTCACACCTAAAATTAGATCGTAATCATTTGCAAAATTATACATCTTCTTTAGAACAATCTAGTTTAGAATATCATAACTGTCAAAATTGTAAATCAATTTTAGAATGTAAAAATAAAATAGAGGGTTTAGCTTATCTTCCAATTGAAAAAAACGATGCATTAATCTTTAAATATAAGAAGTGCAAATATCTAAAAAAATTGGAAGAAGAAAATCGTTATTTAAAAAATATTAGTGTTATTGGTTCATCAGTTTATTTAAAAGATGCTAAAATGAAAGATATTTTTACTAATGATAAAAATAGATTTAAGGTTATATCTTCTATTAAACAATTTATTGATGATTATCCTAATGAGAAGCATTTAAAGGGATTATATGTGTGTGGCAATTTTGGAAGTGGTAAGACTTATTTGCTTACAGCTATGCTAAATGAATTAGCAAAAAAAGGATTCAAAAGCACAATTATCTTTTGGCCAGATTTTTTAAGAGAACTAAAAGCCTCATTCCAAAATGATTATAATGAAAAATATGAATTAGCAAAGAAAACACCAATATTATTAATTGATGATATAGGGGCTGAAATAATAACTGCATGGGGTAGAGATGAAATTTTATGCCCACTAGTTCAATACCGTATGGAACAAAAGCTACCAACCTTTTTTACTTCAAATTTAACTTTAGACCAACTAAAAGAACATTTGAGTGTGACACGAGATGGTGTTGATGTTATAAAAGCAGGTAGAATTACTGAAAGGATAAAACAATTAACATCACAAATAGAAATGATAAGTCAAAATTTAAGAAATTAGTAATTAGAAAATGTAAAAAATAGCAATACTACAGTCAAAAAGTAATTGACAAAAAAAATATAAATGATACAATATATTTGTAAATGCGATGATTAGGACATGATTATTAAAATTAAATTTTAAAGAGAGTTAGGGGTGCTGTGACCTAATAAATTTATTTAATAATTACTCCCTATGAGTGAATACTAATAATATTCCGGTTATACCGTTATCTAAATAAATTAAGTTAAAAGGTAGGATGGTACCGCGTAAATACGCTCCTTGTTATAATAGGAACGTATTTTTTTATTTACAAATATAATATTAGTAAATACTAGATTATAAGAATACTGAAAAGGAGAGATAAAATGATAAATATTAAAGAACATGAAAATTTAAGTATATTAAACCACAGTTGTGCGCATTTACTTGCTCAAGCTGTAAAACATTTATACCCAAATGCTAAATTTTGGGTTGGTCCAGTAATTGAAGACGGGTTCTATTATGATATTGATTTAGGGGATAATTCCATTACAGAAGATGATTTACCAGCGATAGAACGTGAAATGAAAAAGATTTCTAAAGATGGTAAACGTATTGTTAGACATGAACTTTCTAAAGAAGAAGCTTTAGAAATGTTTAAAGATGATGAATATAAAATAGATTTAATTTCTAGAATGGATGAAGAAAATACGGTTATAAGTTGTTATTCACAAGGAGATTTTACTGATCTTTGTCGAGGACCACATGTTGATACAGTAAAAGAATTAAAGCATTTTAAATTATTAAAAGTTAGTGGTGCTTATTTTAAAGGGGACTCTAAAAATAAAATGTTGCAACGTATTTACGGTATTTGTTTTGAAACAGCCGAAGATTTAGAAGCTCATTTAAAAGAATTAGAAGAAGCTAAAGAAAGAGATCATCGTAAAATAGGTGCATACTTAGAATTATTTATGGCTGATGATTTAGTTGGTAGAGGCCTACCTATGTTACTTCCAAACGGGTATATTATTTGGCAACAATTAGAAAATTATATTAAAGATAAAGAAAGAAAACTAGGATATCTACATGTTATGACACCATGTGTTGGAAATGTTGAGTTATATAAAACTAGTGGACACTGGGATCATTACAAAGAAAACATGTTTCCAGTCATGGAAGTTGATGGAGAATCCTTTGTTTTAAGACCAATGAACTGTCCACATCACATGATGATATATGCTAATAAATTACATTCTTATAAAGATTTACCAATTAGAATTGGTGAAATCGCTCATGATTTCCGTTATGAAGCGAGTGGTGCAGTTAAAGGCCTTGAAAGAGGTAGACATTTCTGTCAAAATGATGCCCATCTTTTCGTAACTCCAGAACAAATAAAAGATGAGTTTAAGAAAGTTGTAGATTTAATTTTTGATTCTTATAAAGATTTTAAAATCGAGGATTATCATTGTGTATTATCATTACGTGACCCACTTGATAAAGAGAAATATTATCCTGATGATGAAATGTGGAATAAAGCAGAAAATGAATTAAGAGAGGTTTTAAATTCTCTAAATATTGAGTATACAGAAGAAATTGGGGAAGCAGCCTTCTATGGCCCAAAACTAGACGTTAACGTTAAACCAGCTGTTGGAAATGAATATACATTATCGACTTGTCAATTGGATTTCTGTTTACCAGCTAAGTTTGATTTAAAATATGTTGACCGTGATGGAATAAAAAAAACACCAGTCGTTCTTCATCGAGCAGTATTTGGCTCAATTGACCGTTTCATGGCCTATTTGATTGAAAGATATAAAGGAGCATTTCCAACTTGGTTAGCACCAGTTCAAGTCAATATAATTCCTGTTAATCAAGAGTATCATTTAGAATATGCGAGTGAATTATATGAATTATTAGACAATCAAGGTTATCGTGTCGAATTAGATAGTCGTGATGAAAAACTTTCTTATAAAATGCGTGAGAGTCAAACTAAAAAAATACCATTTACACTTATCATAGGCGATAAAGAGCGTGAAAACAATACCATCTCTTATCGTAAGTTTGGAGAGCAAGAAACAAATACTTTAGAGAATCAAGAATTTATGGATATGCTAAAACAAATTATAGAAAATAAGGAATAAAGCCTTATTTTTTTGTCATAAAATTATTTATTAATAATATATTTTACTAGATAGAAATTACTAGGAGGAATATATGATAAATAAAAAGAATTTGTGGTTTTTAACTTTATTTAGTTTAATATTAGTATTAAGTGTTTACTATATAACTATGCCATCAGAATTATTACTCAATAATGGCTATTTAAATGAAAGTCCAGTATCTAAAACAGAAGATAATAATGACTTACAAGTTAGTATTGAAGAAAGTGAAATATTAGTGGCTTTAAGAGTCGAAGCCGAAGAACAGATGTTAAATGAAATGGAGGATTTGAAAGCAATATTAACCAATGTTGAATCAACTGTTGAAGAAAAGAATAATGCTTTTGAACAAATGAAAGCTTTAAATATGTCAAAAAGTGAGGAAGAAAAATTAGAAAAACTCATTAAGGAAAAATATAATTTAGAATCTTTTGTTAAAAAAGATGGTGACCAAATTCGTGTGATTGTCGCTAGCGATAAACATGATACGACATTAGCAAACAATATCATGAGAACTGTACAAGAGAATTATGATAGCAAAATGTATATATCGGTTAAATTTCAAAAATAGCTTTTAAAAGCTTTTTTTATTGTAAAAATAGGCTATATATGGCACTAAATATTAAATATCACATAAAATAAAATTGAAGAAATATAAACCACCCGACTTAGGAAGTGAGGGACATATGAATAAAAGTATACTTACTAAAAGAGAAAAAGAAGTTTTTGAGTTGCTCATTAAGAATCAGTCAACTAAAGATATAGCTTCTGTTTTAGATATAAGTGAAAAGACCGTTCGAAATCATATTTCAAATGCAATGCAAAAACTAGGCGTTAAAGGACGTGCTGGAGCCGTAGTAGAACTTTTAAAACTTGGAGAAATTTCATTATAAAACGTATTAAACTACGTTTTTTTTCATATCATTATTTAGAGGTGGAAACATGTTAAAAAGATTTTGGGTTAAAAGAATATTTATTTCAACATCAGCTTTATTTGCTATATTATTATTATATATTATTCCATCGACAGATGAACTGGATTTAACTGGCAATTTAAATCAGGAGCTTTCGTATGTTGATAATGAAATTAAAACAAATGAAATATTTTTATTAGATAGCTATAATTATTTAGCACGAACACAAGTTGTTGTTTCCGAAACAGAAATAGAAAAGAAAGCTACTGAATTAATTAATATTTTAATAAAAGGTGGAAGTGGTGAAAGTAAGGTTCCTAACGGATTTAAAGCTATTTTACCTAGTGAAACAAAAATCTTAAGTATTGAATATAATGATGGTGTATTAAAGATTAATTTTTCTAGTGAATTATTAGATGTAGAAGAAAAATATGAAGAAAAAATTATTGAGGCATTAATTTATACATTAACTAGTATTGATGGTGTTGATAGTATCATTATTTATATTGATGGAAAAGTTTTAAATAAATTACCCAAAACAGGGCTTAATTTACCTAGTACTTTAAATAGAAAATATGGTATCAATAAAAAATATGATATAAAAAGTACCAAAGATATATGTAGTGTAACTGTTTACTATGTTAATAAATATAATGAAGATACCTATTATGTTCCTGTAACTAAATATATGAATGATGATAGAGAAAAAATAAAAATCATTGTTGAAGAACTTACAAGTTCATCAATATATAATAGTAATCTAATGAGTTATTTAAATAGCAATACAAAACTATTAGCAGCTAATGAAACCATTGATAAATTAGACTTAAATTTTAATGCCTATATTTTTAATAATTATGACGAAAAAGATATTTTAGAAGAGGTTATATATACAATTGGATTGTCAGTTAGGGATAATTACGATGTAAAAGAAGTAAATATTTTAGTAGATGATGAAGAAATTATAAAAAGTGTATTAAAAACTATTGAATAAAAAAAATAAATGGTGTATAATTTATGTGTTCTAATGAGCACTTGTCTCAGTAGCTCAGCTGGATAGAGCAATGCCCTTCTAAGGCAGCGGTCAGGGGTTCGAATCCCTTCTGGGACACCATTTTATAAAATACTTGCTTAGGCAAGTTTTTTTAATGATTTAAAATACTTTTTAGTATAATGATTATAGAAATTCACTTCAAATAAATTAAATTTGTTCTATAATTTAAAAATATTTTGATTCTTAAAATTTATCATATTGACAAAAGTTAAATAAATGATAAAATAAGAAATTAATAAAAGTATAAAATTTATAACTTTTATTATAATTCAAAAAGCTAATTATAAAATATACCTGTATATTCATTATTTAATTATATTGGAGGAATTCTTATGTATGAAATTGTATATTTTAAACCTAATTTAAGATATGAAGATGATTTTTCTCCATTGATTGGAATTAGATTTATTCCTAATGAAAAACAAAAGGTGTTTTCTTTATTGGTACAGGAGTATGGAATAATTTGGTCCGAAAGATATAAATGTTATATATTACCAGATAATGCATTATTGAATTATAATGAGTTAGAAAAATATATTTATATTATAAATTTATCTTTAAGTAGAATAAAAGACAATTGCAAAATAGATGGAAAAATACTAAAGAGAGAACAAACGCAAAGTTATTATACAAAAAAATGTCTAATTCAATATTTATCGAATTATATAAATAATACAAGCAGTGAAAATTCAATTTTATTAGATCCATCGGCAGGAATTGGCAATCTTACTGATAATATAAAAATACCCAAAAAAAATATATATTTAGTTGAGCCAGATGCGAGATGTATTCCTATTTTAAAATCCAAAGGATATACAAAGATCATTAATTCAACCTTTGAAGATTATATAAGTAAAGGTAACCTTCCAAGTTTTACCCATATAATAATGAACCCACCATTTAAAAATAGATTGGATTTATTTTTCTTTAATAAATGTTTTGAACTATTACAAAATCATGGAAGAATAGCCGCCATTACATCTGAAAATTCAATATATGAGGAATTGCATCAATTTGGATATACTTTTAATACTGATATACCAAGTAACAATGAAGTAAATAATTTTGATGGTCTATCTACTTTATTGCAAAAGTATATAGATAATCTTCATAATACCAAAAATTGTTTTATGGATATAACGACATCTTTTGATAATACAAGTGCAAGAGCATATTATTTATTGGCTGAAAAAGAGCTAAAATATAAAAAATTATAGGAGGTATGAGATATGGACAAAAAAAATGAATCAGAAGGACTTTTTACAATAGATATACCAGCTGGGCCGAAACTAAAATACTTAGTGATATAGATAGTTTATTAACTGATAGAGACGAGTTATTATTTAATATAAATCAAAATAGCAATAATTTAAATAAAAAACAACTTAATTATTTGAAATCGCTTTTAAATTTAGATGTTTCAATATTCGAGAATGATAAATTAAATGAAGATTTAATAAATAATCCATTATTTATTTTTGTTGCTAGATATAATTTATATGAAGGAATTTTAAAAATTCTTAAACAAAATAATAAAATTGAACAAGATAAGATAGAAGTAAAAGTTGCGTTACCAGATAAAAATTGGCTAGAGATAAATGGTTTTAGTTGTACAGGAATGTTTGGGTTTCCATTATTAGAAATTGAACATGTATTAAGACCAAAAGTCGACATTACTATTTATGATAGTAATGGCTATACTAGCGAATTTGCTAATACTTTGATAGAAAATTATAAAAAGAAAGGTAAAAGCAATGATGAAATTAATCTTAGATTAAAAGATCATAAATCAAAAAGAGAAATGATGAAAAATGTAGCAAACGAACTTTTAAACTATTGGGGTCTTTCTGAATTTCCAGATCATGTTTCTTATGATGAAAAAGTTAAAGGCAAAATATTATCTTGGGCGATAGTATCTAAACAAAATCTAGATGATTGAAATGCTAGAAATTGCAAAAAAGTTAACTATAAATAATATATGTGATATAATTAGGATGAGGTGAAAATATGGAAGAACAAAAAAACTTATATAGCCAATTAAATAGTCAGATGGAATTGAATGATATTCAAGATTATATAAAAAAAGTTATTGAAATTAGAGGTTTTGGCAATCAACCAATTGAACAAGCGATGCTATTATTAGTAGAAGAAGTAGGTGAGCTTGCTAAGGCTATTAGAAAAGAAAAAACAAATATGTGCATAGATAAATATAAGATTAATAATTATGATACGGTTGAAGGTGAAATAGCCGATGTATTTATTGTTTTAACTACTGTATGTAATTTGTTAAATATAAATTTATATGATGCTTTTTATGAAAAAGAAAAAATAAATATTGAAAGACTATGGAAGAATAATAATAAAGACGCTTAATAGAAAAGGTTAATTTTATTTAACTTTTTTCTTTTTCTTAAAATTTAATTATACACACATAAAAGTTAAATTTGACATTATATATTTTTTACTATATAATACAAACTCAATAGACATAAAATTATATAGTTAAAAATAAAAAATATTTGAGTTTAAAGAGAGTGATAATTATGTCATTAGAGGAACAATACTTAATTCATAAAAAGAAAGAACTTATAAAATTAGTTAATATTCATAATAGTCGTGCTCAAGATTTAGATTATTTTGAAATAACGAGTAATTATGCTGATTTAGATATCGAAAAAACTTTTTGTTCTTCTACTATATGTAAAAGTTGTGGAGCTTGTTGTACGCAATTTCCTTGTGCTTTTGCTCCAAATGATTTTTTAGATATAAATAATTCTGAATATATTAAATACAGGTCTGGTCGTTTTAGTTATTTCTTATAATAGACAAAATATATATTTAAGGCCTAGAGGGCTTGCTGACGAAAAATTAGTTAGCACTATACTTCTTGATTCCAAAGTAGCTAATGGTAATAATCCTTGTATTTTGCATACTGAAAATGGCTGTTTATTAGGACCACAATACCGTCCAAGCGAAGGATTGCTATATATACGTAAAAATTATCATATAATAATGTATACTGAAGATGATTATGAAATAGGATATGAAAAATATCAAGAATTATTAGGTGAATTATTTTTTAAATATGGTAATAATTATATTCCTTTAAACCAAGATTCCATTGAAGAAAATGTTAAACAACTTACAAAGAGTTTATGTGGTTATAAAAACTAAAGTATAGATATATTATAAATTTATTATTCTTATAATATAGTAAAAAAAGAATTGTTGGTTATAAATTATAGATGAAAATTATCTAAGTAAAATATATTCTTAAGAAAACCAAGCCTTATTTTAATACTTGGTTATTTTTTTATTAGTGTAGGCCTTTTCTCATCAAAGTATTCTTTAGCTAATTGAATATCCTCAAAAGAATAATTTTTTGTCATTGAAAAAAATCATACAATAGTATTTAAATTTAAAATAATTTATATTATAATATAAATATGGAGGTTTAGGTATGGAAAATATAGAAAAATTAGATAATGAATTATATCAAGCTATGTATGGCATCCCACAATCTGGCGATCCTGATAGCATGTGGGCAGGAATTAAAAATAACCCAAATATCTTAAGAGAGGCAGTCAAAGTCAAAAAAGATAAATGGAATGAAAAAGATATAGTAACTGGATTAACTATCGCTAGTGCGATGTTAATTGATTATAAAGAGGTAGACCAAGTAGCTTATAGTGAACTGTTAAGCAATATCTATTCAAAGATAGATATTGCTAGAATTGTTGTTGGAGATAATTCTAATAGTAGATATTCATTTTTATTAATGAGTTTATGGAATCATAATTTCAAATTAACTGAAGAACAAAAGGCATTTGCAGTTAATGAAGCGATGAGAAAGTTTGGAGCAACATCGAATGTTCATGGCGTAGGTGCTTTTGATATTAGATATCATATTTTACGCAATCCTAATTGGACTTTGCAAGAAAAACAAAAATTGCTTATGGATTTTTATACAGATGCTGATTATGATGATTGCCTAGAGCAATGGGAATTAGGAATTGTTAATGACTTTTCATATTATAAAGGTTTAGAATTACCAACACATAATGAATATGAATTATTACATGAATATTCTTATGGAATGCTACTAAAACATTATGGTAGTGAAGATACTGCCAATAGAATTTGGTCTGAAATTCAATTTTGTAAGCAGATGCACCAATTAAGACCAACACAATTAGAAAAATCATTTGCGGATCATCAAAAAATTTTAAAATAATTATGGAAGGATAACTTTATGAATGAAAAGATAGTTATTAATTCTAATAAACAGAGTAATATATTAAAAGTTATAACTAATTATATGGACTCAGAAAAAATTGATTATATTGTAGAAACAGATATTCTAGAATTATCAAATGATATTAAAACTGTTATTTGTATAGATGATGGAAACACCAATTTTAATAATTTATTAAAAAATAAGAACATATCACTTATTGTAATAAGCGATTCCAAAAGAATTATAAATACGAACTTAAAAGTTAATTATATTATTACAAATTTAATTAATGATGAAACCAAATATACTGATGTTCAGAGTGAATACTTATTAAAAAAAGGCATTTATTATATTTTGCTTCAAAAACTTAATGAGCTATTAGAGAATGAAAACGATTATAATGGAATGATATACGATCTTACAGCATTAAAGACAATTCCTGATAATTGGATATTTACTTTTGATTCAATAACTAATACATATAGTTGGTTATCTAAAAAGAATAAAATGTTGCCAAATGATTTTACTCTAAAAATTGTTAATTTTTACAATAACAAAGTATATGATGATTCTTTACGTGAAATTAATTATTTAACTGAAAAATTAAGCTCTATAAAAGAGGGAAAATATTTGATTGACATATTCGTATGTAATAAAGAAGAATTAGAATTATTCAAAAAAAATTACTTTTTCAAATTACTTATAAAGAATATATGTCCTAATTATAAGCTTTATTTAGTCAATAAAGATAATTTGCTAGTCAAAGATAGGGATATATGTATGAAACTTTTAGATGGTATAATTATTTATAATGATTGCGTTTATAGGGATACTTACGGCAATGAGTTTTCATTAGGTTATGTAGATTGTAATGAGGGGACCCTTAAAGAATATAATAAATATTTTGACTATATTTTAAATCAATATTGTCTAGAAATAAAAGTGGAGAGTGATTTAAATGGATTTTCAAGATAAAGTTGTCTTGGTAACTGGTTCTTCACGTGGAATAGGTAGAAGTATCGCTGTCAAATTTGCTAAAGAAGGGGCAAACGTTATCATTAATTATCGAAGTAATGAAAATGAGGCTAAGGCTATAACTGAAATAATTTCAAGTTATAATAGTAATTGTATGTGTATTAAAGCCGATGTATCAAAGGAACAAGATGTTAAAAAAATGATTAATACTATTATAGAAAAGTATGGTCGCATTGATATACTTGTAAATAACGCAGGAATAGCTATTGATAATGATTTTGAGGATCGCCATGTTAAGGATTGGCAAGAAACGCTTAATACTAATTTAATAGGTGTTTTCTTAACCTCAAAATATGCTGGCAAATATATGTTAGAAAATAAATATGGAAAAATAATTAATGTATCCTCAACTAATGGTATTGATACTTTATATCCTTATAGTATTGATTATGATGCGTCTAAAGCTGCGCTTATCAATCTGACAAAAAATCTAGCGATACAATTTGCGCCCCATATTAATGTTAATGCGGTAGCGCCTAGTTGGATTGATACGGGTATGAATGATAACCTATCTAAAAGTTATTTAAAAGCAGAAATGGAAAAGATATTACTAAAGAGATTTGCTGAACCAGAAGAGATTGCTGATGTTATATTATTTTTAGCATCTGATAAAGCTCGTTATATTGATGGAGAAATTATACGAGTTGATGGTGGTATAAAAATTGCTTAAATAATAAATTATAATGTATAAATATAAAAACATAACTAATTTAAATTATTATTTATGATGAATGGAGATGGAAAAATGGATAATGATGTAAATAGATTCGATAGAAAAATAACTGAAATGATCGAAGATAGGGGCTGGGATCAGCCTGATTTACTTAAAGAAATTGAAAAGAAACCTAAAATAGAACCACTACCAATAAGTGAAAAACAGTATATAGCATGTGCTTCTATATTAGCTAGCCAAGCTATAATTAATAGCGATCCCGCCAAATGTCGTCAATATTTTGACCTAAAAAGGAGAGCTGTTTTTGGTAATCATTATTATACAAAAATTCCTGGTATGGAAGAATTAGAGCGACAAATGTGGGAAATCGGTCATGATGACAAAACGGTTGATAATGGGCGTCAGCGATAACATATAAGGGTAAATATGAAGTGTAATATAAAACATATTGAAAAGAATCAAGGATTAGAACATTGGTGTTTAACACATAAAACAAAAGCAACTAAAAGCGATTTAACTGAACCAATTACTTGTGATTGTCAGTATAAAAATTTGTATGAAAATATAGTTGTGATGCATCCTAAGAAAATTGATAGCATTAAAATTATTTATCCAAATTTAAATAAGAGTACTGATGTAAAAGTATTTATTAATAACCAAGAATTTACTGGTATTTTAAAATTAGAAAATAGTGTTATAGACTTAAAGGATTATGGTGGGTTAATGATTTCTAAATTAAATAACATCAAATTAGAATCAAGTAAATGCCCATATTGTGGAGGTTTGCACACAGATAATGGAAAATTTGCGTATACTCCTCATAACAAACATTTATGCATTTATTGTGGCCACTTTTATAAAATAGAAAAGAAAAATATTGGTAATGAATTAGCTTTATATTTTGATTTTCCAAATATAACATTATTAGATAATAAACAAGTAATTGATGAAAAATGTGAAGTTTCTTATGATTTATTAAAGGGTGAATTATTAATAAATAATGCTTGCTGTAATAATTTAGAATTAAATAATAAAGAAATAGATATAGTTACATTTTTAAATAAAACTTTAGAAAATGAATATTAATTAATACGAAGCCCCTTAATAAAAGTGGCTTTTTTAAAGCGATTTATCAATTCTTATAAAAATAATCATTGATTTTTCTGTTAATAATATAAGAATTTTTTAATAAAACGTGTATAATGGTAATAGAGGTGTTTGTATGAAATATTATTGTATTGGAATAAAAGGGGCTGGGATGAGTACATTAGCTCAAATATTATATGATTTAGGTAATGAAGTCATCGGTTATGATGATGTTAAAGATTATAAATTTACAGAAGAAGGTTTAGCGAAACGTGGTATAAAAATATATAATGATGATAGTGCCATTTTAAGTAGTGATACCATTGTAACATATTCGGCCGCTTTTGCTCCTGACCACAAAGAAATTAAGCGTATTCAAGAATTAGGATTAAAAATAAAAAAATATCATGACATTTTAGGTGATATTACGAAGATGTTTACGACGATTGCTGTCTGTGGAACACATGGTAAAACAACAACATCGTCGCTTATTGGTCATATTTTGAAAAATACAATTGGTTGCAATTATTTTATTGGAGATGGGACTGGCTTTGCCGATTTAAAAAACGATTTATTTGTAATTGAATCCTGTGAATATAATCGACATTTTTTAGCTTATCATCCCTCCTATACTGTTATTACCAATATTGAACTAGAGCATACCGAATGTTATAGCGATATTAACGATATCATAGCTACATTTAGCAAATTCGCTAACAAGTCTACTAAAAAAATTATCGCTTGTGGTGATGATGAAAATATAAGAAAAATAAAAACAGATAAGGAAATAATATATTACGGTTTTAATAAAAATAATGATTTATATGCGACTAATATAAATTTAACAACAAATGGAAGTACCTTTGACGTCTACTACAACAATGATTTCTATGGTCATTTTGAATTGCCACTATTTGGAAATCACATGATATTAAATACTTTGGCTAGTATTTGTATTTGTATAGAACAAAATATTAATTATAAAGTTATTCATGATTTACTAATCACTTTTAAAAATGCTAAAAGAAGATTTTGTGAAGAACAAGTGGGCGATAATATTGTTATTGATGATTATGCCCATCATCCAACGGAAATTAAAGTAACATTAGAATCAGCTCGTCAAAAATATCCAGATAAGCAACTTATTGCGATTTTTAAGCCCAATACATATTCTAGAACTGCGTATTTTAAACAAGAATTTATTGATGTTTTAAATATAGCTGATAAAACCTATATTACCCCAATTGATTGTAATAGAGAGAGTGCTAGTGATTATCCTGGTATAACCTCAGAAATGATTTTAGAACAATTAAAAAATGGTGAAATAATAACTGAAGATACAATTTTCAAATTAGCTAATTATCATAATTGTGTCTTATGCTTTATGAGTTGTGCTAGTGTCGCCCATTTAATTGAGAATTATAAAAATTTATTTAACGAAAAAATATCTAGCTATTGTTAGATATTTTTTAACTATATTTTCATAATTGGTTTGCTTTGACGCTCTAATTCTATTAAATCACATTGTTTTTGATAATCAAATATACTCGCATAAATAGCGTTTACTCTAAACTCTAAATCAAGTAATCCTCTACTAGTTGAGTAATTGCTAATAACAGGAATCATGATTGTTTTTTTTATTTCATTTAAATACTTTTTACCTGTCTCATCAAATCCTAAGATTCGGACATAAACATTTTCCTTTAGTTTTGTTGCTTCCTCTTTAGTAAAACCACATAATATATGCATAAGCATTCTTTGAATTTTATTATAAGTATACCTTTTAGTTTTAATTGCCTTAATAAAGTCTTCCATATTATTACATAAATATACTTGCTTTTTAATTCGATTTTCAATTCCTTCATCGACGGACTGGTATTTATTTAAACTATCTATTTCTGAAATAATTTTGTATTTTAATAAGGGAAAATATTTATCCATATTAATATTAGTATCAATAAATTTTAAAGAATATTTTGGAACGAAATTTTCAATACTAATTTTATTTTTTATAGCTTCACGAATACTTAAGGCACTAACAATTTTTTTATTAAGCTCAATTGATTTATAATTGCTAGTACGTTTAATTGTAATTGGTTTTATATTACTTTTTTGCTTTTTTATTTCTTTAATATAACTTAAACCTAAAATATCATTAGGGCTATTAACTGTGCTACCTGTAATATCATTTAGAGCTTTAGACATAGCAGTTGGATAATTGCTTCCCTTATCCATATATTCTTTGACTTTATTTTCAAATTCGCTATTTTCCAATTGAATATCAGCTAATTTTGATAGTAAGCGGATATCATTACATTCACTACCAAATATTAGTTTATCAACATGTAGGGCCTCCAATATTTTAATTGCGCCAAATGCGAAGATATCCGCCGCTTGTGTTGCAAATTGAAATGGAAGTTCTACAACAAGATTAATACCATAATTTAGGGCTATTTTAGTTTTATCCCATTTATTTATAATACTAACTTCACCACGCTCTAGGAAATTACCGCTCATAACCAAAATAATGATTGAATCAGGAAATTTTTTTTTAATTTGTTTGATATGATATAAATGACCGTTGTGAAAAGGATTATATTCACAAATAATTCCAATAATTTCCATTGTTAATCACCATTTATATATTAACACACCTATTTTTTTTTTACAACTTGTTAAAATATATTTTTTGGAGTATAATCATAATGGGCATAAAGGAGATATAATATGAATATAGATATTACGAAGTTAAAAAATTCAATTGTCAGTTTTATTCCAATCGATAATACATTGAATTTTTCAAAAGATGATATAACTAGAGCGGATATGATTGACTTAAAAGATGTTAAAGTAACTGGAAATATTGATAGAAATAACTTAGATGATTATCATGTTGAACTTCATATTGAAGGGAAAATGGTCTTGCCATGTGCTCTAACTTTAAAACCAGTTGACTATCCATTTAGCTTTAATATTGATACCATATTTTCTGAAGATGCACAGGAAATGTCAAAAAAAATTAAAAAATGTGAAAATACTATTGATATTTTACCAATTGTATGGGAAAATATATTAATGGAAATTCCCATGAGAGTTGTTAGTCCAGATGCCAATTTAGAAAAAATTGAGGGTGATGGATGGAAATTAGTAACAGAGGATTTAGAAGATATAAATCCCGAGTTAGCAAAACTTAAAGATTTGTTAAAATAAGAAAGAGGTGTAAAAATGGCTGTACCATTTAGAAAAGTAAGCAAGACACGTGGAAGAAAGCGTCGTACACATTATAAGATTACAGAGAATTCAACTGTTAAGTGTCCAAAATGTGGAGAAGCAGTAAGACCACATAGAGTATGCGCAAAATGTGGAACATACAAAAATAAAGAAGTAATAAAAACAACTGAAGAATAGTTGTTTTTTTCTTTACTTTTTTTTCGATTAAATGTATACTTATTATAGGTGATAATATGAAGATTATAAAGAAAAATGGCTTTACATTAGCAGAATTATTAGGTGTTATAGTAATTTTAGCAGCTGTTGCGTTAATAGCTTTTCCACCAATTATTAATCAAATAAAAAAATCACGTGGAGAATTAGATCAAGCTTTAAATTCCTTAATACTTACAGCTTCACAACAATATTTAGAAGAGAAAAATAAATCGACTGATGGAACTAGTTATTGTATTAAACTTGCTGTTTTGGTTTCTGATGGCAAATTAGTTGCTCCTGTTACAGACTCTAAAGGAAATGAAGTGGATTTAAGTTCAATTTTTTATATTAAATTCCCTCAAAATAATGTTGTTGGAAAGATAGAATCATCACTACATAATAATGATGTAGGATTAGATTGTCCTGCCAATAACAAAATATTAAAATAATTTATCCCAATCGATAAATTATTTTTTTATGCTTTAGAAATATTTAAAATAATCCCAATCATAATCATAAAAAGAATTAAACTAGATCCTCCATAACTAATAAATGGTAAGGTAATGCCTGTAATTGGCATTAATCCAAATGTCATACCAATATTTTGAAATTGTTGAAAAATTAACATGCCTATAACACCGGCTATGAAATATTTATTAATTTTTTCTTTAGTATTTTTAGCTATATTTATTAGTTTTATGTCGAACGCAATTAACAAAGCAATTAGTATAATTGATCCAATAAAGCCAAAACTACTAGCATAAACTGCAAAAATAAAATCGGTTTGTGCTTCTGGAAAATATAGGGGAACATTTTTTATACCTGTACCAAATAGGCCACCACTACCTATGGATACTAAACCTTTTTCTAGTTGATAACCATCCTTATTTGACCAATCAAGTAAACGATTAATTCTTAAGAAGAAATCATCACCTAATATTTTTTTAAATAAATTTAAATTAAAAAAGTATAAACCAATAATTGCTAAAACAACACCTGCTATAATAAATAATAAAAATAAATACCAACGATATCTAATACCGCCAACTAATAAAATAATCATAGTAATCAAAAAATAAATTAAAACATTGCCGGTATCTGGTTCTAAAAAGGTTAAAACACTTGGTATTAAAACGATTAATAAAACTTTTACTAAAAATTTAAATTCGTCTAAATTAGTTGGATTTTTATTTTCTTTATTGAAAATTTCCATTTCTTTAGCTAGCAATATAATTAAAATTAACTTCATAAATTCACTAGGTTGGACAGAACCGATTCCATAAATTTGAAACCAACATTTAGCGCCATTAACTGGTTTACCGACTATTAAAAGAAGCAAAAGCATAATATTGCCGATAATATAAAAAATCCATATATGGTCGTATAGCCAATTCAAATTAATTTTCATAATTAAGAAAACAATAAAAAAACCTAAAATATACCATAATAACTGTTTTATATATAAATTATCTAAATAATTTGGTAGTATATTTTGAGCACTATAAATTGTTAAAATACTAATAATGGCTAATATAAATAAAATTATTAGTAACTGTTTATCAAATTTTATTTTTACCATATAATCACCATATATATTTTGCACAAAAAAGTTTAATATATGAATTTATATATAATTTTTATAATGTTAACTAGCTAATTAATTTAGTTAAAAATATTGTTAAATTTTACTAAGTATGGTAATATAATTATATGAATTATTGGTTTAGGAATATAGTGTATATTGTTAAAATCAAAAAATTACCATCTTTTTTATTTAACCAAGATTTAAATTAAGATTATTAATAGGATAGTAATTTATAATTTTTTCCTATAATAATCTTTTATTGTAAAGGAGCAAATTTATGAACGAAAAATTTTTAGAGTTTAGAGAGACCTATCCCGATTTTATTTATGATGATTATAAAATTAATGAGTATGATGACAAACTAGAAATTATATATAACTTTAGTATCCCTAAATTAGAAACCTTCAGTCATAAAATTATTATTCCTAAAAAAATTATTAAAAGGGATAATATTGACAATGACTTTATTAACTTTATTATTTTCCATATTGGTTTAATAGAGGCAATTAGTTATTATAAAAGTGTTTGTACTAAAAATATTATAATTAAATGCGGGTATTTAAATGCAGAGCAAATTAATTGGTTTAAAAAGCTTTATTATCATGGTTTAGGTGAATTATTATATCGAAATAATATTGAAATTGATGAGAATAATCTAGTAAATTTTATTATTGAAACAAAAACTGAAGAATTTAAAAAGCGAACATTTGAAAGTAATGGAAATCTAATTAATGTTGGTGGGGGAAAAGACTCGTGTGTTAGTTTAAGTATATTAGAAAAAGAAAGTAATAATGCTTGCTTTTTAATGAACGCTAAAGGACCAATGCTTGAATGCGCTAGAATATCAGGGTATAGTGATGAAGATATTTATTGTATTGATAGAATTATTGATAGAGACAAAATTATTAAACTTAATAATTTAGGATTTTTAAATGGTCATATACCAATAAGCTCTATAATTGCCTTTATTTCTTATTTAGTAGCTTACTTATCGGGTAAAAAATATATTGTATTATCTAATGAAGAAAGCGCTAATGAAAGTTATGTTAAAGGTAAGGACGTTAATCATCAGTATTCCAAAAGTTTTGAATTTGAATCCGATTTTTATAATTATACTACTAAATATTTTAGTGATAATATTAAATATTTTAGTTTATTAAGACCCCTAAAAGAATTACAAATTGCCTATCTTTTTTCTAAACTTAAAAACTATCATTCTGTTTTTAAAAGTTGTAATTTAGGAAGTAAAGGTTCTAATTGGGAGTGGTGCTTAAATTGTTCTAAGTGTTTATTCATTTATATAATTTTAAGTCCCTTTTTAAGTGAAGAAGAATTAATTAATATATTTGGTGAAAATCTACTTAATAAAGAATCTCTATTAAATGATTTTATTGGTTTAATTGGTGAAAGCGCTAATAAGCCATTTGAGTGTGTTGGAACTTATGATGAAGTTATTTACGCTGTCAATAAAAGTATTTATGCGTATTTTGAATTACATAAAGAATTACCTAGTTTATTACAATTCTATTTTAATGAACATGGTCTAGTACCTGTTGATGATAATGTTTTAAAAAGTTATAATAATCAAAACAATTTAGAAGAACATTTTGCTAAACTAGTTAAGGAGAGGATACTATGAATAAAGTAATTGATTTTTTAACAGGAAAAAAAGTTGCCATCTTAGGTTTTGGTAAAGAAGGAAAATCAACATTTAATTATATTAGAAAACATAATCCTAATTTTAAATTATTTGTTTTAGACCAAAATGAAAATTTAGTTGGAGAAAATGAATTTTTAAGAGGCGATACTTTAACAAGAGTTATTGCAGGTTATAATTATTTAGATAATTTACGTGATTATGATGTAATTATTAAATCTCCTGGTATCTCTTTAAAAGATATCGATGTTTCACGTTTTGAAAATAATATCACTTCACAAATTGAAATTGTTTTAGAATGCTTTCGTGATCAAATTATTGGTGTAACAGGTACAAAGGGAAAAAGTACAACTGCTTCGATGTTATATAAGGTATTAAAAGATCAAAATGTTGATACCTTACTACTTGGTAATATTGGAACGCCTGTTTTTGATTATTTAGATGATATAAAAGATTCAACTAAAGTCGTTATCGAAATGTCTATTGCCCAATTAGAATTTATTAGAACTTCACCACATATTGGTATTATTTTAAATCTTTTTGAAGAACACTTAGACCACGCTGGAACTGTTGAACATTATTATGAAGGTAAAATGAAAATGTTTGAATATCAAAGTAGAATTGACTACGCCATCTATTGTGAAGATAATAAAACTTTAGATGATTTAGTCAAATTACAAAAGGGCGATGCCCAATTAATTAAATATAAATTTGCCAGTGGCAAACATGATTTTAATACTATTTATTGTGACGATAATTATATATATTGTAAAAATAAACCAATTTATAACGTTAGTGATGATCGCAATCTTATCGGTCGACATAATTTAAATAACGTAATGGCAGTATTTGCTGTTGTCTATATTTTAGGACTTAGTAATAAAGAGGCTAGTAAAAGTATCAATGAGTTTATTCCACTAGAACACAGATTAGAACCAGTTGGAATATACGATGGTGTTACTTATTATAATGATGCGATTGCGACTATTCCTAATGCCACCATTAATGCGATTGAAAGTTTAGGAATTGTTAATACATTAATTTTTGGCGGAAAAGATAGAGGCATTCATTACGAAGAATTAGTTGAATATTTAAAAAATTCGGCGGTCGAAAATCTTATTTGTATGCCTGATACCGGCTATACAATAGGTAGCCAAATAACAAATAAAAATGTTTATAAGGCTGAAAATATGGAACAAGCTGTTTCAATTGCTAAACAAGTTACGAAAAAAGGGATGATTTGCTTACTATCCCCAGCAGCTTCTAGTTATAACCAATTTAAAAACTTTGAAGAAAAGGGTAATTTATTTAAAGAATTAGTCGGAAAGTAGGAATTTTAATGATAGATATAAAATTAATTAGAGAAAATAAAGAATTAGTAATTGAAAACATAAAAAAGAAATTTCAAAATCATAAAATCCCCTTAGTAGATGAAATATATGAATTGGATAAAAAGTATCGTGAATGTAAATTAAAGGGTGATAATCTACGTAGTTTAAAAAATCAAAAAAGTGATTTAATTGGTAATTTAATGCGTGATGGTAAAAAAGATGAGGCGTTAAAAATAAAAGAAGAAATTGCCAAATGCGCTAATGATATTTTAGAATTAGAACAAGAAGAAAAACGCCTAGAAACGGAAATTAGGGAAAAAATGTTAGTGATTCCTAATATCATTGATGATAGTGTCCCAATTGGCGAAGATGATAGCAAAAATGTTGAAATTGAAAAATTTGGGGAGCCAATTGTTCCTAATTATGAAATACCATATCATGCCGACATTATTGAAAAATTAAATGGTTTAGATAAAATAAGTGCTGGCAGAACTAGTGGTAATGGTTTCTATTATCTAATGGGAGATATTGCAAGATTACATTCAGCCATGCTTAGTTATGCTCGTGATTTTATGATTGATAAAGGTTTTACATATTGTGTTCCACCTTTTATGATTCATAGCGATGTTGTAACGGGGGTTATGAGTTTTGAAGAGATGGACGCGATGATGTATAAAATCGAAAATGAAGATCTTTATTTAATTGGAACTAGTGAACATTCAATGATTGGAAAATTTCAAGGACAAATTGTTAAAGAAAGTGATCTTCCAATTACCTTAACTTCTTATTCACCATGTTTTAGAAAAGAAGTAGGTGCTCATGGTATAGAAGAAAGAGGTTTATATCGTGTTCATCAATTTGAAAAGCAAGAGATGGTTGTTTTGTGCAAACCAGAAGAAGCTTTTGATTGGTATAACAAGATGTGGAGTTATACGGTTGAATTTTTTAGAAGTTTAGATGTTCCAGTTCGAACCCTTGAATGCTGTTCTGGTGATTTAGCCGATTTAAAAGTAAAATCATGTGATGTTGAAGCTTGGAGTCCAAGACAACAAAAATATTTTGAGGTTGGTTCTTGTTCCACTTTAGGAGATGCTCAAGCAAGAAGACTTGGTATTCGTATGAAAGGTGAAAGTGGTAACTCTTATGTAACAACCTTGAATAATACAGTACTTGCAACACCAAGAGGATTAATCGCTGTAATAGAAAATAATTATTGTGAAGATGGAAGTATAAAAATTCCTGCATCTTTACGACCATATATGGGCGGAAAAGAAAAGATAGAAATAAAATAAAGAAATGGTCCAATATACATTACTGTTCAACAAAATTAGTTAATTAGGATTAAATAAATTAATAAAGATTACATTTACTTGTGGTTTGGAATTTGGTACAATAAATTTAGGGTGGTTTAAAATGGGATGGATAGAAGAACATCAAAATTATATATTAAATGAAGATACAATTGTAAAACCTTGGAAAACAGGGCAATTTATTAAATTTTTTGAATATTTGATAGAAAATGGAGTAGAAGAATTTACTAAGTTTGCTTATGAAATAAGAAATTTACCTATTTCTGAGAAAAATTGTTTGCGAATGCTTGAAGTCCATCACTGGTTCACAATTGCACCAACAAAAGAAAAGTGGAACGAGATTTTAGAAAGATATCCTAATATTAAAAAGTTTTTGGAAGATAATGACATGTTGGATAGAAGAGAACTATGTTCAAATTTATATTATGATAATTTATTTGACTGGGATTTAAATAAAAATCCAGATTTAGCAAAAACTTTTAAAGAGAATATGGAGAAAATAGAATATTTGAATGCAGATGTGTGTTGGCATCTTAGTAAAGATACTCCATTCGTAACTATTGCTAGTAATCCATGGTCATTAGCACATGCAACCTATGATATTACAGATGAAGAAGAAAAATTAATTTTTTTAGAAAAATATTATTGTGGATTAGATTTAGAATATCATTTACTTCATAGCCGTTTTACAGAAAAAAATGGTCGAAAATATCGTCATGATATTTTCGATTTTGAATATGAAAAAGCAAATGAAGAATACACTATGTTCCAATCTGCAGGTCACGGGTGGGCATTACGAGTAACTAATAATGGAAAGAACATAAAGAAAATGATGGCTTTCCAAGGATTCAGAATGACCAATATTTTTGATGGTCAGTGTCATAATTTGCCAAGCTTAGAAGAAGTTGAAAAATTTGATTTAACAGATGAAATGAAAAATTGTAAAACAGACGAAAAACTGACTAAAATATATTTAAAAAATTGTAGATAGAATATAAAAATTTCTAAAGTTTTACAATCATATATGGGCGGAAAAGAAAAGATTAATTTATAGGAGGCAGTATGGGAACGCAATTTTTAAGAAAAGAATGGATTGCTGTTGCATTAGCAAGTGCCAAAGAAGAAATATTAGGGGAAAATTTTATTAGTGTATCAGAATTGCAAAGATTTTCACAATTTTTACAACAAAAATTCAATGAAGAAAAAATAGATGCAGTTGTTACTTCCGGCTTACCAGATAGCCAAGGCTTTGAAATAAGAAATGGAATTATCTCTGTTTCAAGAAGTTGGGATATATATATGCTATCTAGTGATATGCAAAGTATTTTATTAGACAAACAATTATTTATTGATTTCTTTATAGCTTTAGAAACTGAAAAAATTAATATGCTTCAAAATTATAAAGGTAATGTTAAAAAAATTAATTACAACAAGAATCATAACTAAGTGTTTATTAATTTAAAATATTATAAAAAGGAGAAATTATGCAGAAATTGAAACCAGGTTCAAATGAAAGAAAATTTATCTTTCTAATGCATAAACCATTAAGTAATAATAAAAAAGTTAAAGGTGGATTTATTGACTCAAATCGTATAGATACTGTATATTTAGCAAAATTATGTGAACAAAGAACACAAAATATTAATAACAATAACGAAAATATAAGTGGTAATCAATTAACTAAAAAATTAAAATAATAGAGGTATTATATGAATAAAATAATTTTATTAGTAGGCGATAGTGGATCAGGTAAGGATTTTGTTTTATCTGTTGCTAATGAATACGAATCTATTGAGGTAGTAAAAAGATATATTTCGCGTAATCCAAGAAATGGAGAAGAAAATTCTATTTCTTCTATTTTTTCAACACCTATTGATGAAATAAAAAAATTAGATTATTATTATGAAGGTGCTGAGAATGGTAGATGGTATGGCATTCGTAAAACTGATTTAGATAAAGTATTAACTATTGGAAAAAGCCCTATAGTTGTTTGCCCAAATTATCAGAATATGCTGAAAATGTTAGAAGATTATCAAGGAAATGTTGTGCCATATTTTATATATCGTGGGTATGCTGATGAGGAATTAGAAAAATGGCGTGAGTCTTTAGTATCTAGAGGCAGTAGTTTAGAGGAAATAGATGCGCGAGAACAAAAAAGAGATAAATATTTTAGGGAATTATATGTAAATCACGAGGAGTATAGTTCTAATGTTATTTTAAATCTTTATGATCTTACTACTCGCGAAGATATAAGATTACAGCTTGAAGGTTTATGTGAAAAAAATGATATTGATATAGACTTTATTGAAAAGTCTAGAAAGCGATAAAAAAAACAAAGTGTCTTCATGACATTTTTTTATAAAATGATACATATCGTAATATTGATTTTATTACAGACTATGGTTGTACTATTTTAGAGAAAGCTTTGCAACATGAGACTCATTTAATAAAAGACTTTTAGACTTCCTAAATATAAATCTAGGTTTTTAACAATTGATGGCGATATTGCCAATATAATTTTATAATTATTATTTCAACAAAATTTGAGCGAAAAGAAATCTATCATACTTAAAAAGTTAAAATATATTTATCGCTATCATGAAAATAAAGATATATCTAATGTTACAAATTTAGATGATATCATGGTTAGATTTCTCATAAGAAATATTTTATTTTTTCATACAGTCAAAAAAAGGCGTGAAATAGAATATATAAAAAGTGGTTATAAAAATCTTGAGGAATTTATGAATAATATACTGTTTAACTTAAAATTACAAATGGAAGCAATATTAAAAAATCCTAAATCTTTATTTAATATTATATATAATGAATTATCGAAAATTAGTTTAACTGAGATACCTAAAAAAAGCAAAGAATTAATAAAAACGATAAAAGAGTGTTAAATTATTTTAAGTAATAAGTAATATTAAGATTCGGGAGATTATAATAAAAAAAATATAGTGTGTTTATTATTCACTATATTTTTTCATATATGAACCTTTTTGATCTTTATCGCCGTTTATAACATCAGCATTCTCTATAATATCAATAATTTTTGCCATATAGAAATTATAGCAAATAATTCTAAAAGCGTTTACAGTATTACTATTATATAGTTCTCTTTTGTTAACATCAACTAAATAGGGATTATTATATATAATATTTTTAGATTCATTAGATATTTCTATTATAGCAGTTTCTTTACCTAGAAAATCTATTTTCTTTGTTATACTATTTTCTACATTAAATAAACTAATAAGGATACTGTCATATCCGACGCTACTATTTAATATTCCATTTGCTGTTTTTTCAACAAATTCATTATGATTATGTTCTAAATATTTAACGGTTATTTGGTTTCCTTTTTGTGCGTCTAAAACACTAAACATATCATAAAAACGTTTATTATTATTATACAATATTTGGATATTAAAAGCTCCATTTTTACCAACATTATGTTCATACCAAGTAGCTCCTAAAACACTTGTGAATCTTTTGTACCCCTCGGTTATTTCCTGAATCTCTTTTTCAGTAAAAGAGTTATTATGGGTTTCAATAAATTTTTTTAATTTGCAATAATGTTTTTTTAATTCATCTTTATTACAATCTAAATTCACACCCAGTAAATTATAATAATTAACTATACTACCGTATTCAATCCTTTTTAATTTTTCATCTAATTTTAAAACAGTTTGCAATATGGTATCATCATATAAATTTAACATAAATACCTCCCATTTAATATTATGTTGATATAACAATAAGTATTTATATTGTCAAATTATTAAAGGTATAACTTGGTTTTTTTTAACTTTTACTTTAAAACAAAAAAAACACACATATTAGTGTATTTTCTATACAATTATTTCTTCTCGTTTTTAGCCATACATGAAATTATTTTACTAAACATTTTACATTTATCTTTATCTGTTTTACTATTATTATTTATATAATCTCTAGCTAATAATAAAATTTGTGTTACAGTAATATTTCCATTATTTTTAGAACAAATTGTTTCTATTTGCTCTATAAAGTATGATAGGTAAGGATATATTCTGACAAGTGGCAAAATTGCGTGTTTTATCTTATTAAAATCTTCGTAATTAGCATCATATTCTAATTTATTTACTTTATTATCATTATCAATTCTAGTTATAGAACTAATTAGTTTAGAATATCTAAACAAAGTTTCATTTTCTGAACATACTAAATGATTTTTATAATTTTCTTCATGCCAAACAAGGTTTTGTTCATCGTCATTATCTCCATAATGTGAATAATTTTCAATTTTATATTTGAAATTTCTATTTTCAAATATTGTTAATAATTGTGTTAAACCTATAAGAAATGGTTTTATTTTTACCATAACTTGCTTTTTTTGTTCCATATAAATCTCTCCTTCTTACTATTAATTGTTTAATTAATAATATTTAAATTTTGATTATTTGAATTATATTCTATAATTATTTTTGTGATTTGTCAACATTTATTAAAGATTAAATACTAGGACAAAAAAATACTTTTGAATTTTATATTTTTTATATTAATGATTCTTCTTTAGCAATAAAGAAAATAAAAAAAGAGATTATAAAGCTTAATTATTTAGTAATCCCTTTGCTTAAAATAAAAATCATTGATAATTTAGAATCTATCATATATTTTTTTCTTTGTATGTTCCTTATATCTATCTAGAACATTTTTACCAATCATAATTAGTTGCTCGGCAATAGGCTTTGAAAGATTATCGCGTTTTCCGAAGTGAACATCAATATAATACGGACTTTCTTTTTGAAAATCGTTTCCTACATATTGGTCTCGTAAGCCTCTAACATCGTAAAAATGATTACCTATTTTTGTAACGACATGATCCTCCGAACTATATTTAGTAGCATAAGGACCAAATATTTCACATAGTATTGTCGCATACGTGTCGCATTCCCCCGTTTTATAATATGATATAGCGTCCCTAGTAATTAATTCATAATTTATATTGTCGATTCCAAGTTCTAATAAATCTTTCATAGTTAAGCCAAAATAAATATTTTCAAAACTATCATTTAATATGTTAATTAATTCTACAACTTTATTTGGATTGTTAATTATTTCTTCTATTACTTTCTCATCCATATTTAATTCATCTCCTACATAGTTAAATATTATAACATTATTATTTTTATATTTCAACATCTATGCAAAAACATGATTTGCGTTGCATATAATTTTATGATATTATGATTGTGTTTTGGAGGCTTTAAAATGAAATTAAGTGTGAAAGAGATAACTAAAATTTGTAATGGAAAACTTTATTGCGGAAGTGATAATGTTATATGTACTAATTTTGTTAAGGATACAAGAATTATAAATGATGGGGATACTTATATAGGTATTAAAGGCGATAATTTTGATGGTAATGATTTTTATATAGAAGCTTTTAAAAAGAACGCTAATTGTGTAATTTTGGAAGAAGACTCTTTTAAAATTGATAACGGTTTTAAGTATGATAAACCCATTATTTTGATAAAAAATAGTATTGAGGCATTAAAAGATATTGCTGAATATATTCGAAATAATTCTACTGCCAAATTTATAGGTGTAACAGGTAGTGTTGGAAAAACGAGTACGAGGGATATGATTTATAGTGTTTTAAAAAAAGAATTTAAGACATTAAAAACTGATAGCAATGCTAATAATCAAATTGGCCTGCCACTTACTTTAATGCGATTAAATGATGAACAAGTTGGCGTTATAGAGATGGGAATGAACCATTTGGGTGAAATCGAATATTTATCCAATATAACAAAACCACATATTGCGGTTATTACTAATGTTGGAACTGCCCATATTGGTGAACTTGGTAGTAGGGAAAACATATTAAAAGCTAAATTAGAAATTTTAAGTGGAATGGATAATGATGGAAAACTAATCATTAATAATGATAATGATTTGCTACATGAATACTATTTAAAAAATAAAGGAAATATTGTTACTATTGGTATTGATAATGATAGTGATTTTGTAGCTACTGACATTGAATATTATCCTAATCATTCAACTTTTAATATTAAATATCTCGAAAAAAAATATAAAATCGATTGCCCAATACCCGGTAAAGTATTTATATATAATAGCCTAGTTGCATTTGCAACCGCTACATTATTAGGAATTGGATATGATAAGATAATAGATGGTATCAGTGATTTTAAATTAACAAAGAATAGAATGGAAATAATTAATTTAAAAAAACAAATTAAAATTATTGACGGTGTTTATAATGCTAGTGTTGATTCAATGAAGGCTAATTTGGAAATACTTAAAAATCAAACTGGAAAAAGAAAAATAGCTGTTTTGGGTAGTATGCTTGAACTTGGAGAATTTTCCAATCAATTACATGAAGAAGTTGGAGAAACCGTTTTTAATGATAAAATAGATATTTTAATTACTGTAGGAAAAGAGGCTAGATTAATTGCTAAAAAGGTAATTGAGTTGGGAATGAATAAACAAAATGTCTATAGCTTTGATGATACTACAAGTGCTATTAATTTATTGAAAAATATAATTCTTCCTGATGATACTATTTTAATGAAAGCATCTAACGGACTAAATTTTAAAGAAATACTTGATGATATAATTGCATATATTAATAATGTATAATTCAATTTATTAAAAAATATTATAAATGGTATTGACAAAATACTATATTATTATTATAATTATTAATAGTTTAAAAAAAGGAAAGAAGAAGTATCCACTTCTCACCCGATTACAAATAGTTTTGGGTTAAAGGCTAATAAAATAAAAATATTTTTATATGTTTTATTTAGACTAGATTTAGTGGGTGCTTATTATGCGCCCATTTTTTAAATTTATAGTAGATTACTACTAGCTATCAAGGTTTAAACTAAAAAGTTTAAATCTATAATATTTAGAAACAAAATTTAAAATTGATATTTTTTTAATTTTGTTCTGGAGGTGTCAAATATCGCAAATAAAGAAAAAGATTTGTTTATTAATGAACAGATTAGAGCAAAAGAAGTAATGGTTATTGGACCAAATGGAGAAAAATTAGGAATTAAACCTATTAAAGATGCCTTAACTTTGGCAAGCTATGCTGGGTTTGATCTTGTCCTTATTAATCCAAATTCTACACCACAAGTTTGTAAAATAATGGATTATAATAAGTTTAAATATGAAACTAAGAAGAAACAAAAAGAAAATCAAAAACGACAAAGAGAAACTAATTTAGAAATGAAAGAATATCGTTTATCAGTAACAATTGATGTTCATGACTTTAACACTAGAATTATTAATTCAACTAAATACTTAGAAAAAGGTCATAAAATAAAGGTGAGTATTCGTTTTAAAGGTCGAGAAATGGCTCACCCAGAATTAGGGAAAAATGTTTTACTTCGTTTTGCAGAAACTTTAAATAGCGTAGCGAGTGTTGAACAATCGCCTTCCTTAGAAGGACGAGTAATGTATATGATACTTGCACCAAAGAAAGAAAAATAGGAGGAAATGTATGGCAAAAGTTACACAAAGAACACATAAGGGAACTGCTAAGGTTTGCAAAGCAAGACCAGGCGGAACTATTAAAATTGGTCATCCAGGAACAAGACATAATACTGGAAAGAAAAACGCTGCTTCTAATCGATGTGGCAGAACAGCCTCTATGTTAAGTAAGGCTGATTATAACAGATTAAAAGATATAATAAAATAAGTTGAGGAGGAATAGAAATGCCAAGAGTTAAAGGTGGAACAATCCATCGTGCCCGTCGTGCAAAAGTAATGAAAGAAGCAAAAGGGTACTTTGGAAGTAAACATAGATTATATAAAAGTGCTAAAGAACAAGTAATGCATTCAGGAAAATATGCATATAGAGATAGAAGACAAAAGAAAAGAGACTTTAGAAAATTATGGATTACAAGAATTAATGCTGCTTGTCGTGAAAATAATATTAGTTATTCAAAATTTATTAATGGACTTTCAAAAGCAGGTGTAACAATTAATCGTAAAATGTTAAGTGAAATTGCTATTGATAGCCCAGTATCATTTACTAATTTAGTTGATATTGCTAAAAGTGCTTTAAATGATAAAAAGGTTGTTAAAAAGGAAACAAAGAAGATAGAAACAGAAACTAATAAAAAGGAAGACAATACCGATTTATCTAAATTAACTGTTGCTGAATTAAAAGAAATGGCCAAAGAAAAAGGTATTGACGGTATTTCAACTATGAAAAAAGCCGATTTAATTTCGGCATTAAAATAAGAGTAATTTTAAAATTACTCTTTTTCTAATTTATCACAAAATTCTTGATAAAAAATATCGTCGGGTTTTTTTCTAAATATTTTAGCAATTTTAAAAGCCATCTCATAAGAAATTCTTCTTTGATTATGCTCTAGTTGCCAATAATATGTTTTACTTATATTTAATTCTTGAGCCATATAATTAAAACTATATTTATTTCGAACCCTAATCTTTTTTAATTCTTCCAAGCTATCACCATCCTAAATTAATTATACGTTAACTTTTGATTAATTTCAAGACAAAAATTAACTATTGATTAATTTTGTTTTAATTTCCACCATTAGTTGTTATAATTGTGTTAACAAATGGATAATGGAGGGCTTTATGGTAGTAGGTAGTAGAATAAAAGATGAAAGATTAAAAAGAGATATGTCGCAACAACAATTAGGTGAGTTACTAGGTGTTACTAAAGTTTCGGTATGTGGTTATGAAAATGGAACTAGAACCCCAACAATGGAGACGTTTTTAAAGTTAATTGACATTTTAAATATGGAACCTAATTATATTTTAGGTAGGGATGTTGACGTTGTTTGTGAAGAAGAAACACAATATTCTAAAAAGAAATCAAGAGTATTAAAGATGTCAAAGGCTGATTTAGCAATAATTAAAGAGATAAAAAAATATCCTAAATTATATAACAAACTATGTTCTGATTTAAGTAGAACTGTTGAATTAATGGAACGTCGAATTAATTAATAAGATCAAAGATATTTAATATAATTAATTGACTAGTAATCTATTATGTGTTATATTTAATAGGAGGTTGAATAAAATGCCTGTTAATAGAAAGGTTGATCCAATAATTGATATTGATAAGGCAAAAAGATTTCACCGTGATGAAAAGGCAAAAAAATTAATAAAAAGATATGACCATCATAGGGAAGACATTAAGACATGTGAAGGTAAATCTTTTTCCGAAATTTTAAATGAAGAATGGCAACGACAAAATAAAAAGTAGTTATTTAATAAAAAAATTAGAGAACTAATGGTTGGTGAAAATTAGTTGATATTAAATAATGAATTACATATTTTTGAGCCAAATCGTTTACTTGCGTTAAAAGTTTAAGTGCATAAATCTTTATGAAGTAAGGTGGTACCGCGAGTTATTTCGTCCTTACAATCATGAGGATTTTTTATTTTAGGAGGAATAAATATGGAAATAAATAAATATATCGATCATACCAATTTAAAAGCTTATGCTACAAAAAAAGACATCGAAAAGTTATGTGATGAAGCGATTCAACATCAATTTGCTTCAGTATGTGTTAACCCTTATTATGTTAGCCTAGCGCATGAATTGTTAATTAGGACTAATATATCTGTTTGTACCGTAATAGGTTTTCCATTAGGACAAAATACTATTTCAGCTAAAGAATTTGAGGCCATAAACGCCGTCCAAGAAGGCGCTGATGAAATTGATATGGTTATTAATATTGCTGCTATTAAGGACGGAAACTATGATTATATTAAAGAAGAAATTGAAACTATTAGGGATTCTATTGAAGGTAAAACCTTAAAGATTATTATTGAGACTTGCTATTTAACAAAGGAAGAAATCGTAAAAATGACAGAAATTTGTAATCAAACTTTTGTTAACTTCATTAAAACATCAACTGGGTTTGGAACCTCTGGTGCCCAGATAGAGGATGTATCATTAATGAATGAGCATAAAATGGATTTTTTAGAAATTAAAGCAAGTGGCGGAATTAAAACATTTGAAAATGCTTGCAAATTTATTGAAGCTGGTGCTACTAGAATTGGTACTAGTAATGGAGTTTCTATTATGAAAGAGGCTAATCAAAACCATTCTTGTCAATATGATGAGGATGAAGAAAAATAAAAGCTATAGGAGGCATAAAATGAATTTATATGAAGAACTGCTTTGGAGAGGTCTTATTAAAGATATCTCTAGTAATGAGTTAAAAGAAAAATTAAATAATGGTGGACTTACTTTTTATATAGGAACAGATCCAACCGCCGATAGTATGCATCTTGGTCATCTATCATCATTTTTAATCTCTAAACGATTAAAAAATGCTGGACATAATCCTATTTTATTAATCGGGGGAGCAACAGGACTAATTGGTGATCCTCGCCCAACTACAGAAAGAGCTATGATAACTAAAGAAGAAGTCTTAAAAAATTTTGAGGGATTAAAGAAACAAGCTGAAGATTTTTTTGGATTTGAGGTTGTAAATAATTATGATTGGGCTAAAGATATTAATTTTATTGATTTTTTACGTGATTATGGCAAATATTTTAATATCAATTATATGTTAGATAAGGATATTATTAGAAGAAGGCTCGATAGTGGAATTACTTATACAGAATTTTCTTATATGATTATGCAAGCTATGGACTTTTTACATTTGTATGAAGAAAAAAACTGTACCTTACAAGTGGCTGGGTCTGATCAATGGGGAAACATTACTGCAGGTATCGATTTAATTCGTAAAAAAACAGGGAAAGAAGTTTATGGATTTACGATGCCATTAGTTACAACTAAAGATGGTAAAAAATTTGGTAAAAGCGAAGGTAATGCTTTGTGGCTTGATAAAAATAAAACTTCTAGTTATGAAATGTATCAGTATTTAATTAATGTTGATGATGAAATGGTTATTGATTATTTAAAAATATTTACCTTTTTATCAAAAGAAGAGATTGAAAACTTAGCAGACAGTAATAAAAAAGAACCACATTTAAGATTAGCACATAAAAAACTAGCTCATGAAATAATAACATTTTTACATGGTGAAGAAGAATACAATAAAGCTATTAAAATAAGTGAAGCATTATTTAGTGGCAATATAAATTCTTTATCATGTGACGAATTAAAGATTGGGTTTAAAGATGTGCCACATTTTGAGATTATAGAAGATATTAATGTTTTAGATTTACTTATAAATAATTCTATTTGTACAAGTAAAAGAGAAGCGAGAGAGTTTTTAAATAGTGGGGCTATTAGTATTAATGAACAAAAAATTACTGATGAGAACTTTGTGGTAACTAAAAAAATAGCTATTGAAAATGAAATTATTGTCATAAGGCGTGGTAAGAAAAAAAACTATATAGGTATGTTTATTTAACCTATATAGTTTCTTTTATTTGCGAAATTATAGAGTTTAAAGTATGTTATAAAAAAACAGAATTATATAAATAAATTCTGTTTAAAATATATTAGTATCTAGTAGTTCTATCATAAAAACTACTTTCTAAAGCTGGGAAGTTAACTGCATATCTTGGATCAAAACGATTTGCATAATAATCAGCATCCCATGTATAATAGTCTTTTCCAACTCGCCCATTGAAAATTGAGAAGTGTAAATGCTCTCCGGTTGAGCATCGATCCCAGTATTCAACATACGGGTTTCCACCGACTGATCCAATAACCGTATTTTTAGTAACAACATCATTAACGTTTACATAAATATCACGCATATGCATATAAAGACTAGTATAATATTTGCCATTTACATAGTGATAGATATATACATAATTTCCACCACAACTTGATTGCCAATTAATTGCTGCTACGGTACCATTTGCTGTTGCATAGATTGGTGAACCACCAGAGGCTGCCATATCCACTCCAGAATGGAAGTCACTAGTCCAACCACCATTAATCCAATATGTTCGATATCCATAATTACTACTTATATAACCATAATTTAGTGGTCTCCAAAAAACAGTATCTGGAGGAAGTGCCTTATTACCACAATCGTTGATGTCTTCATTATCTTTACAACCAATATCAGTATACATTTCAATTATATTTTTTTGCGTTTCAATCGCATCTTCGATTGAGATAGCATCTGATTCTAACTCATTTATTTTATTACCTAATTTTTCTATTTCTATTCCTAATTCTTTTTGCTTATTCGTTAAATTAATTTTTTCAGTACTAAGCTCTTTTTGTGTATCTTCTTTACTATTGATTAAACTGTTATATTCATCAATTAATTTGTCATTATAACTAGCTAGTTGTTCAGAAACAGCGGCTCTATAAATAAAATCAGTAAAATCTTTAGCGCCAAAAGTATATTCTAAATAAGCAGCTTCGCCATTAGCAATTTGCAAAAAATTGACGATTTTTTTAATCTCTGTATCTTTTTCCCCAATTTGTTTATTTAATTCCTCAATCTCATTAGTAAGTGTAATAATTTGCTCATTGATATTTTCAATTGTGTTACTAATTTCTTCAATATTTCGTTTAATTGTTGCAATTTGCTCTTGTGTTAGATTCTTTTCATTTTGATTATTTTTTAAATCCTGTTCTTTTTGAGCAAGCTCAGCTTTTAAATCTCCTAGTGTTTTACCAGTTACTTTAAAATTTGGAACAAAGAAGTAGGGTATTAGTATAGCAACAATGCACATTATACCAAAAAATTTTCTCAAAATTAATCACTTCCTATCATTAATTATATTCTAACATATATTTTAAAATTTTAAAAGAAAAAAATCAGAAAACTCTGATTTTATCTATTGTAGAATTCAACAATTAATGATTCATTAATATCTGCATTTAATTCACTACGTTCAGGATATCTTACATAAGTACCAGCCATTTTATTATCGTCATAAGTTATAAATTCTACACGATTGTTAATACTTTCTAATGAAGACTTAATAATAACCATTTCTTTAGCGTTATCTTTTATAGAGATAACATCACCTGGTTTACATCTGTAAGAAGGAATATTAACTTTTTTTCCATTTACTGTAATATGTCCGTGATTAACTAATTGTCTAGCACCTCTTCTTGTTGTTGAAAAACCGATACGATAAACTAAATTATCTAAACGACTCTCTAGCAATTTTAAGAAGTCTTCACCATGAACTCCTTTAAGTTTACCAGCTTCCTCAAATGTTTTTCTAAATTGTTTTTCAGTTAATCCATACATAAATTTAACTTTTTGTTTTTCTTGTAACTGAGTTCCGTAGTTAGATAATTTTTTCCCTCTACCTGTACCATGTTGACCAGGAATAGTAGGTTTTTTAGCTAATTCTTTACCAGTTTCTAATACAGAAAATCCAAATCTTCTTGATTTTCTATACATAGGTCCAGTATATCTTGCCATACTTTTTTCTCCTTTCATTTTATGCTTAGACATCAAACTTTTTATTTTGCCAAATCATAGGGTGTTTATTTTAATATTTTCGCTTTGCAGCCTAAGGTACACAATAACCCCAATTGGTAATAAACACATTACAATTTTCAAAATAATGCTGCTAGATGCATACGCAATCAATATTATATTATGTTTTTCCTTATTAGTCAAGCACAAAACTACAATATTATTTTTTAGAAACTACAAAAATCGTCAAAAAATGTAAAAAAAATGCAAAATTTTCAAAAAAGTATGGTATTATATATAATAGAGGTGGTAGTATGGATGGTGTAGCTTTAACAATCATTACATTAGTTGTCGTAGCTATAATCCTTATTGTCGTTGTCCTTAACGTAATACAAAGTTCTAAGAACAAAAAGATGAAGAAATTAATAAATAATCTAGAGGTTCAAAAAAATGTTTTGGATAGTACGCCAATTATACCAGAACTTTCCAAAGTGGAATCTTACTTAAAAAGCGAGAAGATGGAAGTCATGTATAATGACTGGAAGGAACGTCTTGAAAATATAAAGAATAATCAAATTCCTAAGATTACTGATATGATTATTGAGGCTGAGTATTCTCTTTCACAAATGGATTATAAAGCCACACTTTATAAAATTGCTAAGTTAGAAATGGAAATTTATAAAGTTAGAACTAATTCGGAATTTCTTCTTAACGAAATAAAGGATATAACCAATAGTGAGGAAAAAAATCGCGCTATAATTACAAAATTAAAGGCTAAATATCGCGAAATATATCAAAAATTTACTAATGAAAAAGAAAGTTATGGCGATTATGAAAAAATTGTTTTTAAACAATTTGAAATTATTGCTAAAAGTTTTGAAAAATTTGAACTTATTATGGAAAATAATGATTATACAGAGGTTAGCGAATTAGTTAAGACTATTAGTGATATGCTAAAACACATGGAGGTTATTGTATCAGAAATGCCTTCAGTAATTTTATTAGCAACAAGTATTTTGCCTAAAAAAATTGTTGAAATTGGTGAGACATATAAACAATTATCTAGTAAAGGATTTCCTCTTGACTATTTAAATGTTGAATATAATATAGATGAAGCTTATAAAAAAATTGATGATATTTTAGCTAGAGCTGAAAAATTAGATTTAGAGGATAGTCTTTTAGAATTAAAAGTTCTTCATGATTATTTTGAAAATTTATTTAATGATTTTGAAAAAGAAAAAGTAACAAAAAATGTATATGATGAAGCAAATGATAAACTACAAAATAAATTATCTAAAATAAATGAATTATTAACAGAAATATTTTCATCGATTGATGATGTAAAAAATTTATATGATTTATCAGATGAAAATATTGAAGAATTAAATAATATTAAAAAAGATTTTGATGCTTTAAATGATGATTATAACGTTTTAATTCAACATACTAATAATAATACTTTTGCTTATTCTAAATTAACGAAAGAAATTGAAAACTTAATTTTGAGACTAGCTAATTTAGAAACTCGTTTAGATGGCGTTTTGGATCAAATAGGTAGTATGCGCGAAGATGAGGTTAGAGCACGTCAACAATTAGAAGAAATACGCCTAATCTTAAAAGACTCTAAAAATTATCTTCGTCAATATAGTTTGCCAATTATTCCAAAATCATATTTTGTCGAACTAAGTGAAGCCCAATCAGCAATTAAAGAAATCGTGAAAGAACTAGCTAAAAAGCCAATTACAATTGAGGTTTTAAATACTCGCGTTGATACAGCACGTGATTTAGTTTTAAAAATTTATGGGCGTACTAAAGAAATGATTAAAACAGCAAAATTTGCTGAAATGGCAATCGTGTATGGAAATAGATATCGTAGTAATACAGAAGATTTAGATAAAAGATTAACTTATTCTGAATTATTGTTTAATAAAGGTGATTATAAAAAATCATTAGAATTAACAATTGAAACTTTAAATAAAGTTGAACCAGATATATATAATAAATTATCTAATTTATACGAAATGGAAAGATAAAAAAGTAACTAAATATTACTTTTTTTACTTGAGGTGAGAAAATGGAATATATCGATGTACTAGATAAAAATGGAAATAAAACAGGAATTGTTAAAACAAAACAAGAAGTCTATGAAATGGGTGATTATCACAGATCTGTTCATGTATGGATTATTAATGATGAAAAGCAAATTTTAGTTCAAAAGAGACATCCAAAAAAAGAAACATATCCTAACTTGTGGGCTATTTCGGTAGCTGGTCATGTAAGAAGTGGGGAAGAAAGTGTTGATGCTGTAAAAAGAGAATTAAAAGAAGAGTTAGGACAAATTGTAATTGACAGTCAAATAGAATATTTGTGCACCTTAAGAAGATATCAACCTTATAAAGAGAAAATGTTACATGTTATTGACGATGTATATTTAGTAAATCTTAATATTGATGTTGAAAATACTAAGCTACAAATTTCAGAACTTACCGATATTAAATATGTCTATTATGAATATCTAGAACAAATTTATAAAAATAAAGATCCTGAATATGTTCCTTCAACCTTAGAACAAGATAAATTATTTAACTATTTACATCAAAAATTTGACAATAAATAGGTTTAATATTACTTTAAAAAATATTAATCGTAATAATTATAAAGAGAAAAAGGGCGAAGCGTATAATGAATATTGAGATTAAAGATGTAGTTACTCTAAGTGATGATGTAAGATATGTTGTTGTTAGTAAAATAAATTACAAAAATAATGCTTATTATTACTTAACGGAAATAGAAAATTTAGCTAATATCAAATTTTTAGTTGAAAATAAAGATAAAAATTCTTTAATTGAAGTTGAAGATAAAGAGCTTATACAAAAATTATTACCACTTTTTATTAAGGAAACAAAAGAAAACTTAAATTCAAATTTTTAAAAGACTTTAAGTCTTTTTTGTATATTATAATTAATAATATTATTATAAAAATTTGACAATAGTTGAGTTTGCTGTTATAGTATAAATAATTTATAAAGAGGGAATATTATGGTTAGTAATAGTGAATATTCAAAAGAATATTATGTTAAAAAGTTAGAGAAATATGAAAAGTTAGATATTGAAACTTGTGAAGTAATAAAGGAAAACATTACTAAAATTATATTTGGGATGGGTATTATTTTATGTTCAGTTCCTATAGCTTTTGCTAGCAAAATTGATGATATTAATAATATTAGTGCAGGCGTAACTTTAATAACAAGTGGAATTATGTTTATGTCTGGTTCTTTTATAACTATTAAAGATTTTCTTGATATTATTATGTCCATTATTAAAAAAGTTAATTGTAAAAATGAAATCAATAAGCTTAAAACAAAATTAAGTATTCTTTATAATAGAAATATACAATTAGAATCTAATAATGAAACAAATGGAAAATTAAAGCTAAAAAAATTAGATAAATGATTTATTTACTATCTAGAGGATTAAGAGTTTTAACTTTTAATCTTTTTCTTTTTAAATAATATTGGTATAATTATGAATATGAGGTGTATTATGAATAAATTAATTTTAATAAAATATGGAGAACTAACAACTAAAAAAGCCAATCGTAAAGTATTCATTAATATGTTAGAGAAAAATATTAAAAATATTTTGAAAGATACTAACATAGAAATAAAAAAAGACAGGGTTCGGATGTATATTCAAGCACATGATAATTTAGAAGAAATTGTTTTAAAATTGAAACGAGTTTTTGGTATTCATGGTATAGTTATTTGTTATCAAGTAGATAATAATATTAATGACATTGAAAAGCAAGTATTAGATATTTTAAAAGATAAAGATTTTAAAACTTTTAAAATAAATGCTAAAAGGGCAGATAAAAATTTTCCAATTCATACAATGGAATTAAATAATATTTTTGGTGGTTTTGTCTTAAAAAATATCGAATGTAGAGTTGACGTTCATAATCCCGATTTAACAGTTAATATCGAAATTAGACCAGAAGGAACGAATATCTATATTGATGAAGTTAAAGGTTCTGGTGGATATCCTGTTGGGATTCAAGGCAAAGGACTTTTAATGTTAAGTGGCGGGATAGATTCACCAGTTGCTGGATACTTAGCTTTAAAACGTGGTGTAGATATAGACTGCTTGTATTTTGAATCTCCACCACATACTAGCCTTGAAGCTAAAAACAAGGTTTTAAAGTTGGCATCTATTCTTAATGAATATTCAGGCAATATTAAGGTACATGTTGTACCATTTACTAAAATACAAGAAGAAATTTATAAGAATGTTAAAGATAGTTATATTATAACCATTATGCGAAGAATGATGTATCGTATTGCTAGTGAATATTGTAAAAGAAAAAATTTTAAAATTATTATTAATGGTGAAAGTATTGGTCAAGTAGCAAGCCAAACGTTAGATAGTATGATTGTTATTAATAATGTGACAAATTTACCAGTAATTCGTCCGGTCGCTTGTTTAGATAAATTGGAAATAATTGATATTTCAAAAAAAATTGGGACTTATGGCACAAGCATATTACCTTTTGAGGATTGTTGTACAATTTTTTTGCCAAAACATCCAGTTATTAATCCTGATTTAAATAAATGTTTATTATATGAAAATACATTCGATTATGAAAAATTAATTGAAGAGACACTTAATAATATTGAAATTATTACAAAATTTTCTAATGATTATAAAGATATTTTATAAACCAAAAATTTCCAATAAAAAAAAGGTATGAAAAAACCAAATGTACACATTCTATTAGTGTACAGGAGGTGAACAAAATGAATAATAAAAACAATATGAGTAATTTAGTTGTACCTGGTGCTAAACAAGCTATCGAAAAAATGAAATATGAAATAGCTAGTGAATTAGGTGTAACTATGGGACCTAATGCTACTTCTAGAGCTAACGGATCAGTTGGTGGAGAAATCACTAGAAGATTAGTTCAAATGGGTGAACAACAAATGGGTGGAAATAATTTCCAATCAAAATAATTAGAAATGGACAGATATTAACTGTCTTTTTTTAATTTTATGTAAACTTTTGACTAATTTGTCAATAATAAATATAGAAATATTGAAATTTAAAAAAAAGTATTATAAAATTAAGAAAGGATAGGGTGATATAAATGGAGTTTTATTTATATAATAAAGATGATAGAAAATCTAGTACTTTAGTTAATTTAGGAACAACTTTTAAGCTTGATAATGTAAATTATATTGTTTATTATAATACACAAGTTGAAAAAAGTTCAATTGATATTTATATTGGTAAAATTAGTTATGGAGATCAATGTTTGATTATAAATAAAATTGATAATGAAAAACAAAATGATTTTTTAACAGTTGTAAAAAGTATTCTAGCTGGTAATAACCCAACAACAGAAACTAGTGATTATGAAAATATAATTGACACAGCTACAATTGTGCTTGAAAGTGTTCAAAAAATACAAGTCCCAACTACTTCTTTAGACTTTTTAAAAAATTATCATAAAAATCCGGCTGATATTACTAAAGAAAATGATTTAGTTGAAAATAAAGAAATTGAAAATAAGTCAGTTACTGTTACCCCAACTGCTAATAGTAATAACGATATTAAGGTAGAAGAAAAAAAGGAAGAAGTTAGTGAAGTAGGAAATAATATAACGTCTAATAATTCTACAACTACTAGTACAATGGTGTTTAATGATAAATTAGGTAATTTGGATAGCGTATTAAATGAAAAAGATACACCAAAAAACCACAAACCTAAGAAGATGATTAGTACACCAATATTAGTATTATTAATTATTGTTGTAATAGGATCAGTTATATTATATTTTGTTGGAAACAATATATAATAACCATAAATTGGCACAGTAAATTATAAATAAATTTTACCATCTTGGGCATTATAATATTAAACAAGGTGGTGAGTTAAATGAATACAAATAAGTTAGTAGCTCCTGGTTCAAAACAAGCTATTGAAAACATGAAATATGAAATAGCTCGTGAATTAGGCGTAACTTTAGGTGCAGATACATCTTCTCGAATGAATGGTTCAGTAGGTGGAGAAATGACTAGACGTTTAGTTCAGTTAGGTATGCAACAATTAAATAAATAATTAAAAAATGGATTGATTAATCCATTTTTTAATTATATAAATTATTTTAAATTAATTTTATTAATTATAGTTATTATAAAATCAATTGCTATAATAACTGTCATTATAATTCCTATAAAACTAGGTATTTTCTTTATCAATCGATCTATAATAGGTTTTATTATGTAAATTAGTATAATAGCTGCTAATCCCCAAAGTAATGACATATCTAAACATACATATTTTCCCAAATGATATTTATGACCACTATAATCCCACCATGTAATTGAAAATAATTTTTCGATTAATAAGCCACCTACTAACTCGATAAAGCTTAAAAATATAAAATTAAAAATAAAAACCAAAATTAATTTAAGAAATTTATTTCCTTTAAAATTTCTAAAAACATACTTAGTCGTTAAAATAATTATAACTGCTCCAAAACCATATAAGGGGGTCCAAGGCCCATATAAAATACCACTTTCTCCTGACCATTTAAAGACCGAATAACAAATTGTTTCTAGTAAGAAACCAAAAATTGAAAATATCCAAAAACAATTTAAGTAGTACATATTATCACCATAATTAGTATGTAAAAAAAGACTTTATTTTATACATAATTATATATAGTATTGCTTGTTAATAATATAAAAAATGAGCTATTATAAATAATTAAAAAATTCACAATGTGAATTTTTTTTAATAAACGATATAAAATAATAATGTCTTTAAAGAATTTTATCAATTAATCCATATTCAGTAGCTTCCACAGCCGTTAAAAAGTGATCTCTTTCGGTATCTTTTTCAATTTCCTTTATATCTTTTCCCGTATTTTTGGCTAATAATTTATTTAATTTTTCGCGCATTTTTAAAATACGTTCAGCAGCTATTTTTATTTCCGTTGCTTGCCCTTGGGCACCACCTAGTGGTTGATGAATCATAACCTCACTATTAGGTAGTCCAAAGCGTTTCCCTTTAGTACCACTTGATAATAGAAAAGCACCCATTGATGCTGCAATTCCAACTACTATTGTTGAAACATCACTCTTGATAAAATTCATTGTATCATAAATAGCCATCCCAGCAGTTACACTTCCACCTGGGGAATTAATATATATGCTGATGTCATTATGATTTAAAGAGTCAAGATATAATAATTGGCTGATAATAGTATTACAATTAATATCATCAATCTCACCATTAAGCATAATAATACGGTCTTTTAACAAACGTGAATAAATGTCATAAGCTCTTTCGCCATTATTACTTTTTTCGATTACTGTAGGAATTAATCCCATTTATATCACCTCTATATTTATGATAGTGTAAAGTAATAATATTTATTCATAAAAAAATGTGACAAAATAAGCAATTTTTGATAAAATAATTATAAGAATAGAGGGGTAATCATGCCAAAAAATGTAAAAGTTAATTTTCGGGACATTGTAACAATGGAATTTCCAATCGATACTAGTTTTAAGCAAATTAGTGAGCAATTTCAAGAATATTTTCAATATCCAATCTTAGTTGCTAAGGTTGATAATGATATTTTTGATTTACAGGAGAAAATTACTAAGAGATGTGATATTGATTTTTTAGATCGTAGCTCGTTAGCTGGTAACCATATTTATAGAAAGAGTTTACAATTTATGCTAGTTTTAGCTATCAAAAGATTGTTTGGCCCTCAAGCAGAAATTTTAATTGAACACTCTGTAAGCAAAGGCGTTTATTGTGAATTAGTTGATATTAAAATAACAAAAACTGTTTTAAAAAATATTGAAGCAGAAATGAAAAAAATCGTTTCTGAGGATTTAATTTTTACGAAAATTAGTGCATCAAGAATTGATTCAATTAAATATTTTAAAAAGAAAAAATGGTTGGATAAAGTAAAAGTATTAAAATATATTAGTAATACTTATATTAATTTATATAGAATTGACAATGTTTATGACTATTATTATAGTGATATGGTCCCATCAACAAAATATTTAGATAGTTTTAGTTTAAATTATATTGATGAAAATGGTTTTGTCATGTGTTATCCTGACATTTTTAACCCTGAATGTGTTTTACCATACGTGCATCACAAAAAATTATTCGATAAATTTTTAGAATATACTAATTGGGGTAGAAAAATAAATGTATCTAATGCAGCTGATTTAAACGAAATTGTCTCATTAGGAAATTATAGCAATTTAATTAGATTATCAGAAACCTATTATAATAGTCAAATATCTAAAATAGCTGATAAAATCTCTGAAAATTCTAAAAATATAAAGGTTGTTTTACTAGCAGGCCCATCATCTAGTGGAAAGACAACTACTTCAAAAAAATTAGAAGTTTATTTGCGAAGTCATGGTCTAATTCCCCATCAAATCTCAATTGATGACTACTTTGTTAATCGTGAAAATACCCCAAGAGATGAATATGGTGAACTTGATTTTGAATCGATAGACGCTATAGATATAAATTTATTTAATAAACATTTATTAAGTATATTAGATGGACAAAAGGTTTTATTACCACAATATAATTTTATTCTAGGGAAAAGGGAGTATAAAAATAAATGGTTACAATTAAAAGAAAACGATATTATTATTATAGAAGGGCTACATGCACTTAATGATATTTTAACGATGTCAATTGATCCTCATAATAAATTTAAAATATATATAAGTCCTTTAACTCAACTTAATATTGATAACCATAATTATATTCGAACTACTGATACAAGAAAACTGCGTCGTATTATTCGCGATAATAAGTATCGTGGTCATAGTGCTAGTCAGACATTAGAAATGTGGTCTAAAATCAAAAGGGGTGAAGAGAAATATATATTTCCTTATCAAGATAATGTGGATGCCATTATAAATTCAGCTTTAGTTTATGAAATTGGCGTTTTAAAAACATATGCTGAGCCATTACTGTTCTCAGTACCAGAAGATGATCCAATGTACCCTGAAGCTTTAAGGTTAATTAACTTTTTAAGAAACTTTCTACCCATCCCAAGTGATGATGTACCAAATGATTCCATTTTAAGAGAATTCATTGGCGGAAGTGTTTTTAATGATTAAAATTTAGGAAAGAGGAAAAAAAATGATAAAAGTTGCAATAAATGGATTTGGAAGAATTGGAAGATTAGTATTTAGAATTATGGAGGAAAATCCTAATTTTGAAGTCGTTGCTATTAATGACTTAACGGATGCTGAACAATTAGCATATCTTTTAAAATATGATACCTCACATCGTAATTATCGTATAGACGAAATTAGTTATGATGGAAGTTATATAATAATTGGTAATAGAAAAATTAGGGTTTATGCTGAAACAGATCCTACTAATTTACCATGGCGTGAATTAGAAGTTGATGAAGTTTTTGAATGTACAGGACATTTTACCGAAAAAGATAAAGCCTTAGCACATATTAAAGCAGGAGCTAAAAAAGTCATTATCAGTGCTCCAGCTAAAGGAGACTTAAAAACAATTGTTTATAACGTTAATCATGATAAATTAGATGGAAGTGAAGAGATTATTAGTGCCGCTTCATGTACGACTAATTGCTTAGCTCCCGTTTGCAAGGTGTTGAATGATAATTTTGGAATTGTTAAAGGCTATATGACTACTGTTCATGCCTATACAAATGATCAGGCAACTTTAGATATTGCTCATAAAAAAGGTGCTAAATCACGTCGTGGGCGAGCTGCTGCTGCTAATATTATACCATCATCAACTGGAGCAGCTAGCGCAATTGGTTTAGTTATACCAGAATTAAAGGGAAAATTAGATGGTAGTGCCTTACGCGTGCCAACAACAACTGGTTCGGTTGTGGATTTAACACTTGAATTATCTAAAAATGTTACAGTAGATGAGGTAAATAATGCATTTATAAATAATCAAAATGAAACATTAGGTTATACAACAGATCCGATTGTTTCTAGTGACATAATTGGCTCCTATTTGGGAGGCTTAGTAGATGGATCATTAACTAGTGTCTTAGAAGTCGATGGTAAGCAATTAGTTAAGGTTGTAGCATGGTATGATAATGAGATGAGTTATAGTGCTCAAATGGTCAGAACAGCACTTTATTTAGGAAAACTAATGAATAAAGCATAAAATAATTATATTGTAAAATAAATTTATTAAAGAAGCAAAATATAAGAGAGTTAGAAAATTATAAATAAGAAATCCTTTCATAAAAAACTATGAAAGGATTTTATAATATAAAGCTTATTATCTTTTTTAATGCATCATCAACTATTATATTTAAGTAATTTAATACATTTTGTTTATTGCTATTTTTTTTCATTTATCTAAGACACTACTTATTTTAGTGTAAAATTTAATGAAACGTTAAAGTCTCCACATAATAATATTTAAAACATCTTAATTCTTATTTTGATAATATCCATTATTATATATAATATTAACCTTTTATGTATTATTAATTAACGATTGGGGATTTTTAGTACTTGCCCAATACTTAATGAATCACTAGTTAGACCATTTAGTGTTTTAATATCATTGACGGTTGTTCCAAACCTTCTAGCTATTTGCCATAATGAATCACCAGCCACTACAGTATATAGGGTATAATTTGGTTTATTATTATCCATAGGTATTCTTAATATCTGTCCAATACTTAATGAATCGCTGGTTAGACCATTTAGTGTTTTGATGGCATTGACGGTTGTTCCAAACCTTCTAGCTATTTGCCATAATGAATCACCAGCCAC
>CAMSCJ010000006.1 GCA_947056845.1 uncultured Mycoplasmatota bacterium | reverse complement strand
TTCTATTTTAACATGTCCTTATCAAAGTTGTCTAATTTATTGTAACCAATCCAAAAGTTAAAAACTTACACAAATTTTACATTTCTTCATAATTTTTTTAATTTGAAAGAGAAAATATACTCCCTCATATGTTTCCTAACAAAAACAAGAAAAAGCAGACACCCTCCATATCTTTCCTCACAAAATTGAAGAAAGTTAAGTCTAAACTTTAAATTTCTTTAAAAATTGTATAATTTCTTTGAGATTATATTTTTGATTATGTTCTTTAATATAAAATGGCTTATTAGATATTTCATTTACTTGATATTCCAATATTGTAAGAGTAGCAGGATATGTAATTAAATATTCAGTAGGCTCGATAACTTGTAAATTAGTATGTAATAAATGTTTTACAGTCCCTTTCTTGATAGAATAGGTATAATTTTTCAAAATTTCTAGTAGTTCATTATTTGGTTTTAATTCTTCAAATAATTCAAATTCAAGCATAAAAAAGTTCTCCTTCCTAGAAAGAGAACTAAAGTTTATTTATAAAATAAAAACTCACGATACCATATTGGTTCGTAAGTTGTTTTCAAATGGAGCAAGTGACGAGAATCGGACTCGCGTCTCAGCCTTGGCAAGGCCGCATTCTACCATTGAACCACACCTGCAAAATATTATGGAGGGTCTAGTCGGATTTGAACCAACGATCAGGGAGTTGCAGACAGTTAGCGAAAATCAGTAATTCGTTGTTTTTCAAAGGAAAACAAGGCATTTCGCAACAACTCAAAATAATTAAAAATTCTAAAAAATTACCCTTTTTTTGCTTTATTTTTAATTAATTCGTCACAAATCCGTCACAACTGGCGTCACATTGACCTTGCACCCACCAATTGCCTTTTTACCTCTCTCAATACATATATATTGTATCACTATTAAAAAAAGAACACAATAGTTTATGAAAAATTAAATTAAAAAGAAAGGATATCCCTTTTTATAGAGATATCCTTTTCCTTTTTAATACTAATAACATTATTTTGACTAAACCTTTTATATGTTTCTAATTTGATATCAAGAGTTGATGCATTATCATCAATAAAATAATTAAGCTTACCATAAGATGTTAAAATAATATCTTTAATTGTTTTTAAACTAATGAGATAATTATCTGAACTAATAGGAACATCAGAAATTAAATCCAATAATTTTAATTCCTCTTCTTTTAATGTTTCCATAGGATATTCATTTAAAACCTTAACCACTAAATCTATATTTAAATTTACATATTCAATATCATTAAATAATTCTTCATCAATAGTTCCTCTTAATCTTTTTAAATCTTCAACATCAACATGAGTATAAAACTCTTGAAGAACTCGTTCCGTATTACCAAGCATTTTTGCAACATCTTTTTTAGGAACACCTTTTTTCTCAAGAATATTAGCAACCGTATGCCTTATTCTATGTAAATCAACATTTTTGATACCATATTGTTTTTTAAATTCTCGCCATTGTGCTGACAGCTTATTCGGATCAACAGGGGTACTATCACAAAAATGCTCATCGCTAAGTTCTACATTACGCCCCTGCCTCCATGTAGTAAATATAGGATCGTTAGAAGAAATTTGAAATCCACAGGCTATTTTAAATTGATAATATTTTCGTAAATAATTCATAGCAATATCAGATAAATAGTTTGTTCTATAACTATTATCGGTTTTCAATTCTTTTATACGAACTCTATTAGTTCCATGAGCATATGCTTTTGGTATAGATGATGTTACAGCAAAATTAAAATCTACACAATTAGTTTTAAAATCAACATCACACCAACGAAGTCCTCCTGCCTCTTCTCTTCTACATCCAAGTGAAAATATTATATTCATAAATGCCTTTAACCTAATATCTGCATATTTATCTATACACTTAAGTGCATATTTTGCCTCATCAATTTTAAAATATGTTAATTCTTTTTTACCTTTTTTAGCCTTTGGTTTATTTGTAACATGATTAAAAGGATTGCTAGGTATTTTCTTCTTTAAAACCAAATAATTTAGTATAGCATTTAAAGTTCTTAAATTATTTGAAATAGTTTGTTCTGATATATGTTGATTAGGATTACTTTTATTCTTCCTACGTCTTAAATAATCAATATATTTTTCTATTAAATTAGAATCTACATCATTTAGCTTATATTTACCAAAAAACTCTGTAATATCAGAATTTATCTTTCTTATATGATCAAATACTGAATTTAAATCCATATCACCTCGAGCCTCACGCTCATAACAATGATCAAGAAATAGAGAAATACCATCTACAAACATCATCTCTTTATCTTGTTGACCATCTTTAGTTTTATCCGAAATCATGTTTAATTTGTTTTTTTCCTTAATAGCATCTAATAAATTACCATAAAATGTTTTAGCTGTACGATCACCTATAGTAGCTCTTATTTTATATTTTTCATTAGGAATTATTTCTTTAATACCTTTTAAATCTTCTTTAGTAATTTTCAAATCTCGAGCCTCTGCTAAATTAATAGAAAAATCTTTTAAATCGGTTTTAACTAAATCACTTTTTTTAGCACTTCTACCCATTAAAACTTCCTATATCTATATGCATCTTTTTTATTCAATTCCAAGAAACTTTCAATATCTTTCTTTTTATAATAACGAGTTTTACCTAATTGTATAGCAGTAAGCCTTTTTTCATTAACAGCTTTATTAACAGAATAAGTAGTCAACATTGGATATAAACCTAATATTTCTTTAAGTTTATATAAAGTTTCATCTTCCTTATTTATTTTTAATTTATTGTTTTGTTCCTTAATTTCATAATTCTTTACAAAATCAGCAATAGCATAAATAATATCACTTAAATTCTTTTTTTCTTCGATACATCAAGCCCCCTAAATTACAAATTCTTTTGACATTTCTATTTCTTCATTCAAACCATAATAATTATTTACAATATCGTAAACATCTTTTATAACCTCTGTTTTAATGTTTGTTACAATAGGATAAAATTTAAAATTTACTTTTTTCTTATCAATCCAATTATTATATTCATCAATATTAGAGTTATTGCTAAAAGCAACCTGTATATTTTTATCCTTTAAAGATTCATAAAGCCAAATTACTAAATCATTATCTTGGTTATATGATTCAAATATTTTAAACACATACCCCTGACCTATCGTCTTATTATTAAAAACTTCTAAAATCCCATCTATAGATTTTAAATTTACCTCAAAATATCTATGTAATGATCGCATAATATCATCACTTCTTTTTAAACTTTTATGCATTAATATCATTTTTAACCTCCTTTAGCATAAAATATATTGATTAAAGAAAAACACATTGACAAAGTGTGCTTAATAGTGTAGAATTATCTTATGTGATAAGGCTTTTAATAGCCCTAATAACAATAAAAAATTAATTATATGGGTCTATAGCCAAGTGGTAAGGCATGGGACTGCAACTCCCTGATTCGTTGGTTCAAATCCGACTAGACCCTCCAAATTTGTTAATTTTAAAGGGCTATCGGCTCTTTTTTTGTTTTTTTATAAAGTGGTCACAATAAGACCTATGCCCCACACTTAAAATATTATTCAGTAGTAATTTTCTATATTTTTATACTATTTTTATTTAAACTGTAGTAGCCATCTAAACATATTTTTAATTTGTTTGATATGATTTCCCATTTATTAGAAGATTCCCGACAAAAATATAAATTCTCATCTTTAATTACCTTTTGAAAATATTTGCACATTCTATCAAGACACCTTTCTAAATCTTGATTATTTTGATTTTGGTTAGAAGAACGTTCGCTAATATATAAATTACCATCTGCTTCAAACAATACAAAATCATAAACTTTATTATATTCATTATTCAACTTATCAATTATCTTATACATCTTAAGTTCATAATCAGTCAGTTCATTCCTTCTTAAACGACTAAATGAATCAGTACATTTAATTTGCTCCATAAAAGCCACTAATTCTACTTGCATGACTTCATCTGCCCCATATACTGAATAACTTTTACCTTTAATTAATATCTTTGATATATAATCTAGTTCATCAAAAAATGGAACTTCATCTTTATCAATAAGTACACATTTATCATCATATTTTAATATTACTTTTTCCATTTTAATTCCTCCTATATTTTTATATCTTTACCATAATCAATTATTTTTTGTTTATATTCATCAGACATATTTCTAATTAAATAGTTTTCAAAATACTCTTTCCATTCTTTTTCAATATGATCATAAAGTGAATCATAATCGTATAATGACCTAATACGAGTTTTATAATCAGCTTGATACCAATCATTAGAACTATCTAAATTTTCTATAGAAGTCTTTATATTTAAAAAATTGTCTAAAATAGATAAGAATTCATCTCGTTTTTTAAAATCACTATTTTTTAAGAATTCTACTAAATAGTCAAGTTCATCGCTATAATTTTCTGAATACCATTTAGATAAACCACCACTTCCAACATAAGAATCAAAAGTTCCAAAAACAACTGCACACTTTTCATAATCAGTTAATTGATTTAAGAAATCTTTTCGGCTTGTATTATTATAATCAAATTTATCACAAACACAATCTATTATATATTGCCAAAAGGAATCTACTTTTGAATGAACTATATCTTTAAAAACTTCATAGCACATACTACTTTTTACTTCAAAAAAATGCACTATTGAAGAAATATCATTATTGCGAACATATTCATTAAAATCATTAACATCATCATCAGTAAATTCCACATCAATTTTAGAATCATATCCATAAGAAAATAATTTTGTTAATTTTACAACATCTAAACTCTCTTCCATTAAATTTAAGTAATTTACAATACTATTCATATTAATTTTATTATTATTTATTTTAATTCCTCCTATATTTATATACTCATTTGCTTATAGTAATCGGCATAAAACCCTAAATTTTCTTCATACATTTTGTCATAATTGCTAATAATTTTTTTTGAATAATTAACAATAGTGCTAAATGAATCCTCAATTTCTTTAAAATCTTTATTTTTACTCCACGAATATAAATAACTTAATGAATATTGACTTGTATCTAAACCTAAATATTTCGATACAACATAAGCAATTGATTCAGCCTCAATTTCATATTGATTACGATGTTCTTTATATTCTTTATTATTATCTTTTAAATGTTTATGGGCTAAACTATGGGCATACTCGTGAATTATAACTTTTAAACGCATTAAATTACTTAATCCGTTTTTTAACACAATAGTATTATTATCAAAATCACAATAACCTTTTGCACCATTTTTTATATCTTCATATTTTACTTTAAAATCATCTTTATATATAGCTTTAATAAATATATCAGCAATACCATCAGCTGATGGATCATCTAAAACAGGATTTAACTCATCTTCGATTTTATCTAATGGCATATCTGTTTGACTAACATCAAAAACATTTCCAACTCTAAAATTAGTAATTTTATCTTTATAAAAAACAATTGATTCATCTTCCTTATTTTTATATTTTTTTAGTTCTTCTTCATTTAACATATAAAATGGTTTTATTTCATAAGTACCATCTTCATTATTAACTTTTACAAATTTTAAAAAAGACGGAATTAGTATTTTCATACCAACTTCGCCTTTATTTACTTTATAACCCATTTTAGAAAAAGTTTTAAAGGATGCTACATACCTAGAACTAGGATTTTGTAACCAAATTAAACATTGATTATTAAATGAATAATTATTAAAATTAATTATATTATCTAAAAACTTTTTAACATCAGATTCATCCTTAAAACTATCTATAGCCTGTTTTTTTAAATTAGTTAATATACTTTTAACTTCATCATCTAATTTATTTTTTTCTTTTTCATCCTTTAAATTTTTTGACTTAAAACTGATTTCTGCAATTTTTTTAATTTGATCTTGTACTATTAAATATCCCTCCTATATTCCAATATTTCTATCATCACCGATAATAATGTATTAATTATCAGGTGCATCTTTATGCGTTTTATTTTCATCAAACTGTTCTCGATTGAAAGCACAAAATAATCCTGTTTCATTTATCACTATATTTTTTATCGTATTCATTTCTTATCTTTTCAAGCATGACTAAACACCTATCCCAATTGTAAATTCATAATCCTTTTTCTTTTCAATAAAACTATTTAATCTTTCTTGCATACCTAACATTAATGTCATATTACTAGACAAATCAGGTTCCCATTCTTCGAAGGATAAATTATCAAAATTTTCACAATATGAATCAAAATATTTTGAATATCTTAATCCTAATTTTCCATCCATAATAATAAGATCACAAAAATAAAGTTGTTCTACATCTTCAAAGGTAGCTAAATCATAATAATCTTAATAATCCAACTCTTTAGAGTCTAATGCAATTTTCTGTAAATCAACAAGACATTTATGCATTTTAAATTTAGTGTTATATTCTTCTTTAAAATTTTCGCCAAATTGTTTTTTTATAACATTATAAGCATAATCAACTGCTTTATCATAATCACATAAAGCAAAATTTTTAGCTGATTCCAAAGCTTTATCATCAAACATATCATTAATATTTGAGCAAGATTTGTCAGCTAACACAACCATTATATTATTACAATATTCACAAGCCCATATAAGCAATTCACTATCACGCAGACCACCGTAAATTTCAAGCATCAATCCTTGCTGTAGACAATTATTAAATGTTTTATAATAACCTGATAAATTATCCGATGCATTCTCAAGTCGCTTTTCTAATTTCTCAAAAAATTTTTCACTAACAATTAAACTATTATTTTTTGTAAATTTTATAATTATACCTCCTAAATTTCTATATTTAATTCTTTTCCCAAAAATTTATTAATTTTTGAAAGAGCATAGGAAAGAGCATCTTCCAAATTATTTTTACTAAAATATTGAGCTTTTTCTAAATCATCCTGCATATAAAGATTTTGATTATTTTTTTCTTTAGATATAACAATCATTAAGTCTTTATCTATCTTGGATTCACAAGCCCAAATATAAAACTGGTCATCTGTTAATTGATTATACAATGAAATCATTAACCCTTGTTCTCGACCATCACAGAAAGGCTCAATATTTCCATATATTTCTTTGTGATATGGTTGTAAATCTTTTATTAAATTATTTATAAACATTTCGCTTGTAACTAAACTACTTGTTTTATTAATGTTTATACGATTATTAACTTTTTCCAAATAATCACAAACTCTTTGACTATTATTATTTTCAATATCTATACTACATATCACCCAATCTTCCTTATTTAATTTAATTTTAGAATCAGGGTATATTGTACTATAGAGAGTTTGTAATTCTTCATGAGTAATAGTTCTTTTTAAATTATTATAATGATTAACTATAATATCAATATAATTTTTCTGGTTTTTTTCTATTCTAATTCACCTCTATATTTTTACATTTTTTATTAAATTATCTATATGATTAGTTAATTTTTCTAAACAGTCATCTTCTAATGGATTGAATGAAACATAATTATATCTTTCATCTTTATACACATTAATATATCTACTACAATCATGTTCAATAAAAATATTTACGTTTTCATTATTTAAGACATATTCCATAATAAGAAAATACTCTCTATACTTTGAAAGAGAGTATTTATTTTTTAAATTTGACATAACATCATCTCTTACTTTATTTTCGGACTCTACTTCATTTATACAATTTGATATTTCAGTATCACTAAATCCCAAACTTTTTAATAATTTTGGTGCTACTTTATCAAATTCTTTCATTGGCTTTTTCATAAAATACTTCCATTTAAACAAAACTATTTATCATTTATTATTTATTATTTATTATATAGTAAAAAAAAAACAGCACCAATTATAGTACTGCCTATTACAAATAAATATTTTGTATTTGCAATAAATAAAAAATATAGCTTGTCATTTATCAAACGGAACATCAACATAACTTTCCCTTAAATAGTCATACATTTGACCTTTTTCATTAACCTTTGAAATACCATAATCGCCTGATAATGTAGAATATGAATTAGAATCTTCATCAAAATCTAGAAATAAAATATAATTTTCTGGTGTTTCTTTGAAAGAAAAATCTTGAATTGAACTCTCGTATTCAATTAAAATATATTTTCTTTTTTCTTCCGAAATATTATCATATCCTTGTTTTGCTATTCTTGATTGAGGTGGTTGTGCTGACAAATATTCTTCTAATGTAATTGATCCACCACGGTAATTGACAGGAATAGTTGTTTTTCCTTGTAAATTACCCTTATATACTTTTTTAACATTAAAATTTGATAAAGTCATTGGTATTCCAGCTACACCTGGATAACTTTTAATATCATTTTCATAATTTGCTAAAACAACTAAATCGGAATTTTCATATAGAGCCTCTGGCGATATCCATAAAACATCGCATTCAGAACTAATTTTGTATATTTCAAAATTAGTATCGTTCGTAGTATTTGTCTCATCAATATAAGGAATATTGGGATTTAATAAACTATTACTATTTTTTGAACTTACAAATAATATTCCAACAATTATTGCAACTAAACACATTGGTATAAAAGACCATTTCAAATATTTATTAACGCCTTTTTTATTTCTTTCTATATTTTCTAATATCTTATTATAATTCTTTTCCTTATTCAAATACTTAGAATATAGTTCTTTAAAAACATCTTTATTAGACATATTACTTATCATCCTTTCTCATGAATTTTTGTAATTCTTTTAAAGTCCTATATAGACAATTTTTAATATATGATTCATTCAAATGTAATTCATGTACAATTTCTTTTATTGTAAAGTCTAAATTGTAATATAAATAAAATATCTTTTGAATAATAATCTTTTTCTTTTTTAATTGTTTCCAAATAATTTCTAAATCAACATCTCTTATAGTAATACTTTCTATATCAACATTACTAGGTATATTTTCTATTAATTCAAATTCATCGCCATCATGATGATTTAAATATAGTGTTTTAAACTTATATAATAGTCCATAATGCTTTTTTATCTTATTTTTAGAAATTCCAATAACATAAGACTCTATATTTTGAATATCATAATTTTCAGTTATTTTTTCATATAACTCGATATAGATTTCTTGAACAATATCATTTACATCTTCCATATTAGAACATTTACAAACTACAAACTTTAACACCTTGTTATAAGTCTTATCATATATATCATTAAATTTTTTAAGGTTTATTTGATCGATCATTTTGTCACCTCACTAATATAGTTCTTAATTTTTAGAAAAAAGTTTCAAAAAGTTTCAAAAAAGCAAATTATTTCTAATCTGCTTTATAAATTATTATTTATACATAACTTTGATAAATGAATTATATCACAAAATTCAGTTTATTTAAACCAATAAGTCTAAAATAATTATTCAAGCTCGACTTTATTAGTTGCTGATTTTAAAATTTTTTCTTTTCTAAATTCATCCAAATTAAAGCAAGTTATTTCAAATATTTTTTGTTTATTAGGTAATTTTGACATTTTAAACTTAATAGAATAATCACTAATAGGCATAACCTTTGCTCGTATAGGATTCATTCTTGATTTCATAAATATTGCATCACCAAATTTAAGTTTCATAAGTTCTTCTGGCATCATTAATTCTCTACCCATAAGTGACTTATCATTAGATATATTATAATCACTACTATCAATTTTTCCTGAACTTGAAACTCTAGATGAAGAAATTGTATATTTACCCAAACGAGAACTAATTTCCTTTGCGGTGTCATTATCCATTGTAAGTAAATATATCCAATTAGTACAATTTGATTTTATAGTTCCTGCTGAATCTTTATATTTTTCTTTCAATTGGTCGAAATCTTGTATAACCAAATAAAATCTAATATTACGTGACCTAGAAACTGTTATTTTATTAGATATAGAATTAATTGGTGGCATATTGGCAAACTCATCTAAAATGAAATTTACACGAATTGGCATTTTCCCACCTTGTAAAGCTTGAGCTGTATTAATAAGTGCCTGATAGCATTGGTCTATAAATAAAGAGGCTAATTCATGTCTAGACTCTTTCTCATCAGGAATAATTAAAAATATTGCTGTTTGCTTTTTACCTATATTATCTAATTCAAAATCAGTTCTACTTGTTAAATTTGCAATCCCTGTATCACTAAAAATTTTTATAGTAGTTGCTAATACTGAAAATAAGGTAGCACGAGTTTCTCCTTTAGCAAATGAGCCTGTTGCATAAGCCATCTTTGACTGTGAGCCAATTGGTTTTTGTTGAAAATATAAATCTAGTGAATTAAATCTATCAATTGTTTTAGATCCATGCTCAACTAAAAGATTATATAATGAAAATAAATTAACCTCATCCTCTGAATGTGCATCCTCAATCAAAGCATAGCACAAAGCGGTTAATACTGCATTAGCTGATTTTTCCCAATACATATCTTTACTAGATAAATTTTTAGTTAATGATTTAGAAAAATTTTCTATAATATCACCTGCAAGATCAATATTATTGTCTTTATAATATTTATAAGCTAAATGCAATGGATTCCAACCATCACTAGCAAAAGCATCTCTTAAATTGATAACATGAATATTATATTTTTGTTTCTTTAAAAAATCAGCTGTATAACTATAAAGTTCACCTTTAGTGTCATTAATAACCATTGATTCATTTGCATAACCAAGATTAAAAATTAAGGGCAAAATTTCACATTGCGTTTTACCACTACCTGTAGAACCAATTATCAATGTATGGTCAAATGAATTTGAATAATAATATTCTCTATCCTGATATGTAACGGGAATTCCACCACTACTTAATTTAGAGCCAATATTCCATTGCTGAAATTCTTTTTTTAGCTCCTTTTTAATCATCCATCTTGAACTACCATATTCATAACTACCATCCTCTTCGGGTAATTTTTTTAACCTTTTTAATTTTAAACATAAATCCTTATCATATTTTAATACAAATAAAAATATTAAAGTAGTCATTAAAAGTGTTCCAAACAACAAATTAAAATCATATAAACCTAACAAACTTTTTATTAAATTAAAATTCCAACCAAATAACATATTATTTTTAATAATGCTTATTAAATTATAACAAATATTTGTTGATATAATAAACGAGCATATAAAAAAAATAATATATACTATTATTTTTTTATTAACATTCCTCCTAAAAACTATTATTATTTTAAAGGTAATAGTCATTATCCTGTACAAAAAGTTATTTATTAATCTCTAAAATAGGATCGAGTTTAACAATCTTTTTAATATTCAAAATAAATGCTATTAAATATAATATCCAAAAGATTATATATATAGAAAAAAATGATTTAAATAAGTTACTATCATTAAGAAAATCTATTAATATCTTGTCACTAATACTTATCAGTAATACTTTTCTAGCAATAAGCAACAAGCCTGTTAAAAGAATACCACTGGCAATAATATAAAAGCATATCTTATAAAAAATATCTAACAAACACCTAATATTAGTATATCCAACCAATTTTTTTAAAGCAATATTCTTATATTCATTAAAAAGTAATTCCTTTATAATCCAATACAGCAAAATAATAATCGCAAAATAAATCGGAATTAAGATCATATGTAATGTTTTGCTTAATGATGTATATCTTTCTAATTCTTTTACACCAGTATCATTATATAAACTAACTCTAAATTTTTCTTTTTCCAAATCATTTTTAAATTCAGATATATATTTACTATTTTTTATTTTAATTATATATTGCATGAATTTAGAATTCAATTTACCAGATACAATATTTATAAAATCACTATTCCCATATATTAATCTATAATTATCAGAATCAATAACTCCTACAATTTTTACATATATAACATCATCATTAATATTCAAATGAATAGTATCATTTATATCTACATCATAATGTGATAAAAAAGTATTAGCAACAATAACTTCATTGTTATTTTTGATTAAATTGCCGTCTATTTTTTTTTCATTAGAAAAAATATTATATATATCGATTTGAGTATCGTTATAATTAACATATAACCTTTCATATAAAGGATAATAATATTCTATATTTTCATTATTTTTTACTACCTGTTCAATTTTATCAATATCACTTATTTCATTTATACTTACAGAAAAAATTCTATTAATACTTTTATTTTCAACTTCAGCATTAATATAATAATCAATAAAGTGAGATAAATATTTAGTAATATTCATTATAATTAGTGGAATTAAAATAATAAGTACAAATAAAATAAATCTCTTTTTATCTCTAAATAAAATCTTATTTTCTAGTCTCATATTAAACTATTTTTTCTTTATAAAGATATTAATTATATAGGTAATAGCAAACAATAGAATTAATAAGAAATATATAGTAATATAAAAACTATAATCAATAATTACACTCCATTTATTAAAAATAAAAGGCTTATAAATTAATAATATATTAATAAAAATATTACTAACAAAAACAATTAAAATAGAAACTAACAAACTAAATAATAATTTAATAACAATATCAAATATCATCGTATAAACTAGTTGACTTTTATTATAACCAACCATTTCTAATAAATCATAATGTTTTTTATTTTCCTGATAATCTTTTTTAGAATAAATAAGAATAAATACAATTAATAAAGAAAATATGGCTATATTCCATTTATTAACAATACTAAATATTTTTTCAAAATAGTCATATCTTATATTAGTTGTTGGAGTAACATAAAAACCAAGATTTTCTAATTCCTTTGTTGCATCTTCAATATTTTTAACATCATCAACAACTGTCATAAATAATGAATACTGTTCTAAACTCCATGTGGAATCATTTTTATAAGTGTTTTGAGCAATATATTCATTTACACTTTTTGAAACAAAACACATATTTTCATCATTATGATTAGGTTGATTTTTATATAATCCAACCAATTTTATTTTAAAAGAATATTCCTCGCCTAAAACCCAATCCTTACCTTTAAATGTAAAATAATTACCAATTTTATCCTCCAATTTATATCTATCATTTGAACTAGCAGATTTTATTTTATTTACATCTGCAATAGGATAAAATTTTTCAGGACAAATCATATAATATTCATCATCATTCGGAAAATTATTTCCTTTTACTATTTCTAAAACAGAATTATTATTGGCTGCTTTAAAATTAACATGTCCATCCAAAGCACCATCTAATTCTTCTAATGTACCACCTTGAAAGTAATAAAAAGAAAAAAAGCTTGATTGAATATGTTCAACAGACATTATTCTATTTTCAATTTCCTCTATTTCATCATAATTGATACCTGCTAAATCCATTACTACTCCAAGAGTTCGATCGTCATATCCTTTATATATATCAGTATTCAAATAATTGCTAACAGTTGCATTAACAGAATTTAAAATAAAACATAAAGAAACAAATAAACCTATTAAAATAATAGCAATTTTATTTTGTTTACTTCTTGTTATTCTACAAAAACTAGACTTTATAGAATCAATCATTTTAAATCACCACTTTTCTTAGAGAGGTTATTGTTCTCAATATATAATACTTCATCAGCATACTTTTTAATATTATCACTATGTGAAACAACTATTACACATTTGCCTTCATCTGCCATTTTCCTTAATAATTCCAAAATCATTTTTGTATTCTTTGAATCTAATGAGCCTGTTGGCTCATCTGCCAAAATAATGTCAGGATCATTAATTAATGCCCTTGCAATTGCGACTCTTTGTTGTTCTCCGCCTGATAATTCAAAAGGAAAATGATTTATTCTATTAGCTAAGCCAAAATCTGTTAACCTTTCAATAGCTTTTCTTTTTTTCTCTTTTCCCGATATTTTACAATTTATATTTAAAGGTAATATAACATTTTCAAAAGATTTTAATAAAGGATTCAAATAAAATGATTGGAATACAAAACCTATTTTTTTATTTCTTATTAAAGCTTTTTCCTTTGAATTGAGTTGCTCAATATTTTTTCCATCTATAATTAATTCTCCACTATCAAAATTTTTTAATATACCTAATATTTGAATTAAAGTGCTTTTACCAGCACCACTTTCACCCATAATGGCATATAACTTTTTTTTCTCGAACTTATAGCAAATATTATTTAAAACATCAACTTTAGAATTTTGCCGTTTATACGATTTTGATATATTTTTACATTCTAATAAAATATTCATATTATTTCCTCCATTTAAATAAAAAGGTACCTAAAGATACCTTTTTATTTTTAAATCAATTATTAAGTTCTACCTAGATATAAAGCTTTGTGTACCTGTCCAACCCATATATCTAACAGTTTTATAATAATTATATGCACGAACTCTTACATATACATCTCCAACTCCAACAGTTCCTAAACTGAAATAACCAGAAGCGTTTGTAGGTAAATTGAAATCTTTGATTTGCATTAATACATCCTGACCATTAGTATATAAATATGCATCATATCCAACCTTGTATTCTCCGGAACCATTAAATGAATAAGCTGAATAAGATGTTACAAGTTCACTATAAGTATTATAGAAACTAGCCCCTTCATAATCATTGCTATTTACTCTAAAGGGATTGCGAGTGAATACCGTTTCGGCATTAGCAGACATACCAAACAATGATAATGCTATAATACCTAGAAATACTGAGCATATAATCTTTTTCATACAATAGCACCTCCTCTCTTTTTTATTTATAAGAAGATACTATTATAGGTAACTAACAGTACCTTTCTTATCAAAATTAAGTATTTATATATAATAAAAATAAATACTAATAGCGAAGATACTGCATATCACTATTACGCCTTAAGTATATATCTTCTTTCGACAAAAGTCAACAAAATTAGTACAATACTGTTTTAAATGAAAAAAATATCGTATGAAATAAATTTTATTAACTAGAAAACGGTATTTTAATTAAATTAAGCACTGTTTTGAAAGTTATATTGTAATATTAATCTTTATTTATACCATTAATTTCATATTGCAACTCATTAACAATTTGTTTTTCCTCCTGCTCTAATTCATACATTAAATGATTAACTGCTTGATTTATAAATCTTTTATAATTCAATTCACGATAAAAATATTTATTTTTAAATTTATTAAATCGATTAGAATCATAACCTAATTTTTTTAAAATATCATAGAATTCTTTTATAGACATTTCAGTATCTAATGTACTAATAGTTGATATTAAAACATCAACATCAAAATTATAGTTAGAATTTTTAATCCATCGTGAAAAAACTTTTTTTGTTTGATTATCATTTAATCCTGATAACATACATATTTTATATAAATCTTTTGCAATATTTTTTTTAGTTTCATCTTTAGCATAATCATCACGACTTCTAAAATTTAATTCATTAATATGCTTTTTTAAAAATTCTTTTTCACGTTCCATAAAATCCATAGATTGATATTTTTTATAATTTTGTAATATCTCATTACCAATTTTCGAATACAAACGATTTAATTGATCGTTATAATATTTTCTTTCTTGATTACTTTTAGAATTACCATATAATTGATTAAGTTCTTTTTGATGCTGTTCTAACAACCTTAAATACTTTGAATATTCATATTTAGTTGAATCATGCATAAGAATATATTTAATAATTGAATCTAGCTCTTTTTTATGTACACTTATATTTTTAGAATTATATTGTAAGCGGCCAACTTTAGGCAATGTACTATAAAAATCTAACAACATTTTATTTAATTCTTTACAATATTTATCACTAAATAATTTTTGTGATTTAATTTTATTTAATTCTTTATAATTAATTGTTCCTGTTATATTAGTAAAAGTTTTATCTCTTAATTCATAAAATTTTTTATTATCAATTAAATAACTAGCTACATTACTTTTAAAATTATATATAACTGATTTTTGATATTGTGGGTTAGTTTTTGTTGGAACTTTTTCATAAATACAAAAATGAATATGTGGATGATTAGTATCACGATGTAATGTACACATCCACTCTACATTATTAATATTTAATCCCATATCTAAAATTAATGATGGCATAACTTGATTTGTTAAACTATAAAAATCAGATTTTGTTATAAGACCATGATCAATTGCAAAATCAGGTGGAAAAGAAAGAAAACCTCTCCAAAAGATTCCTCTTTCATCCATACCTTTTAATTTACTAATAGCGTCTTTTTTCAATATATCACCACTATTATTCCAAATAAATGTCTCATCAGTTTCAGTTAAATAAGCATCTTTATTAGAATATAAAGCATAATCTTTTAACAAATTATATTCATCAATACTTGAAGAATCGGCTTTTTGTTTTTGACTAGCATACCCAAGCCATTTGATTATGGCTAATTTTTTATTTTTAGAAATTTTATATTGCATTTGAAATACAATTGCACTCTTACTCATCTTCTAATTCCTTTTTACGAGATGCCATTTTTCTAATATCTTTTAGTACCATTTCTTCTGCTTTTTCTGTGATAGGATGTTCAATTATAGATACATTAAGTTCTTCTTTTGTTTGTGGAACTTTTAAATGTTGCATAAAAATATCTTGCTGTTTTAATAACCACCGAGTATTAAATTCAATTCTATTTTGTATTAACATTAATTGCTTAAAAAATGAATCAAAACTTTTTTTAAACGATATATCAAACAAATTTAAAAATTGTGATTGACTATCATTTAGTTTATTCGTTTGCATTTTTTCTTTTACTGCTTGATATATAAACTCTGATATGTTCATATTATTTTTTTCTGCAAAAACACCAATCTCATTTTTCTCATCTTGATCTACACGAAAAGTAATTCTTTCTTCTTTTTTTATTTAGATCCCTTTTCATTATTAATAATTAAATTTAAGTTTTGCAATACAAAATCTCTTACAAAAATATCAATTAAATCTTGTTGTGTCATATTTTTTTTATTTAAAATTTGTCTTAAAGCTTCAGCAAGTTTTGTATCAACTCGACCTTTAATAATACTATCATTATTTATATAAATCACCTCCAAATAATGTACCAAAAATTTTTAAAAATATTGATAAAAAAACCAAAATTGATGTACCAAGTTGTGTGGCTCTTTTTAGCAGGATAAGGGTGGCTGACAAACAACATCGCCAGTGGCGAGTTAGCCCTAAATTTAAGGAATTACAAGATTTTAAAATGTCGGACATTTTTATTTTTGTATGACTTTTGTATGACCTATTTTTATAAAAATTCAATAGAAATTGGCTAAAAAACTATGATTGTATGACAAAAGTTATAACAAATTTGCGATTTTTTGCTATCAAAAATAGCATTTTTGTACACAAATTTTGAATATTTGCAAAAATTTATTATCAAATTTTAGATATTTGATAATAGAAAAATCACATTTTCTATGTACCAAAAAAATTTAATTTAATCCATTTATGACATAACTAGGATCAACTAAATATTTTTCTTCAAATGATAATTTATTTATTGTTATCGCAAAATGTAAATGAGTTCCTGTACTAGCACCTGTACTGCCAACACAACCTATCTTATCGCCTTGTTTCACTTTTTCACCATTAGAAACAACAATAGAATCATCTAACATATGACCATAAATACTATAAAATGTTGTCCCATCAAATTGGTGTTCTATATAAACATAATTTCCAAATCCCTCCTCATCATAACCTGTAGCAACAACATATCCATCAGCACTTGCCAAAATGTTTGTTCCCTCACTAGTTGCTAAATCAATCCCTTTATGAAATTCTTCCTTACCATTATTTAAAGGATTATCTCGCTTTCCATATTCGGATGTAATGGTATATAAAGTACCATCTTCAAATGGAATTTTAAAATAATTAGCAACTAAAATTGATGAATCACCAATGCTAGAATTGCTAACTAACAACACCAAAAATATAATAAAAAAGAAAGAAAAAAATGTTGACACAATAAGTGCTATCAAAATTGTTTTTATATTATTCACTATCTACCCCCTGCTGTACCAAACAAATCTTTTTCTTCTTGTCGCAATTGAATTTGAATAGGTATTCTTGTATCTTGCCCTATAACAAATAATCCCTGTCCTTTAGATGCAGTAGTTAAAAATTGTGTTTCTGATTCACTTAAATTCATCATTTTTTTAACTGATTCTATTTCTTTTATTCCCTGCTCCATAACAAAAAGATATGAACTATTATCAATAATAACCTGTCCATATCTTTCTAAATTGTTAGCAGTATAATCAATAAAATTTTGTGAAATAGTCCATACACCACAATTATATTTTCTAGCTCTTTTAGTACATTTTTTTAAAAAATCAGCTCCATCAGGATTACTCGGATCAATAAGTAAATGTGCCTCATCACAAACAAGAATTACTTGCTCATCACGATTTTTACTTATTTCATTCCAACACCATGAAAAAATATTAAAAAATTGTGTTTTTAAAATTGTATCATCAGAATCAACTAAACTATGAATATCTAATACAATAAAATCAGTATTTTCATTGACACGAATAGATGATGTTCCATTAAATATTTTAGCATCAGCACCTAGTGTTGCTCTCTTTAACATAGAACAAATTTTTTCTAATGACTCAACAACATTTTGAGCCTCTTTATTATGCTTTGCTCTATTTAATGTATCTTTAGTTTTATTATACAAATCCTGCATAATAGGATAATCCTTACTCGTTAATTTAGATAAATCAGTATCAAAATCAATGCCTTTATCTTTATAAACATCAATCAAAATTTCCTCTATTTTTGTAAGTTCATAGGCATTTAAATCTTGTAAATAATATTTTATAAATGTTCTAAATGTTTGAAAATGTCTTGATAAATCATTACTATTAATTTTAGAATCAGAATCCTCAAAATTACCTTTTCTAATTTCTAACGGATTAATAATTCCTGAAATACCTGTACCACAATCAATCCAACAACCACCAACATTACTACATAAATCACGATACTCACGTTCAGGATCTATGATAATAACTTTAGAGCCACGACACCAAGTACCTCTAATTAATTTTTTTATTAAAGTTGATTTGCCACTACCACTTTTACCAACAATGACAGCATTACTATTATTCCTCTTATTACTTCTTTTCCACAAATCGAAAAACAAAAGACCACCAAGAGAATCATTTCCAAGCATAATAGCATCACCATCATCCTGTAAATTTTGAAATATAAAAGGGAAAGTAGATGCAGTAGTCATCATAGGGATTGAAAGACCATATTGTTTCTCTAAATCAGAGTACATAGTAGGCAAACACATTTTTAAAGACCTTTCTTGCTCAAACATTAAATCAGCTCCATTTAAACCATAAGCTGATAATGTTGCCTTTAGTTCTTTTTTTGCTTTTTCCATTTCTTCTTTTGACTCACCATAACATAAAAAATTAACTGTTAATAGTGAAAATTTTTCATGCTCACGATCAATACGATTTGCTAATTGTACTAAGTCTTGCATTTGATTATTAAAATGTATTTGATCGTTATAATCATTAATATTTATCATTTTAGCTTTTAATTCGGACATACTTTTTTTAATTGTATTACTAATTTCTATTGTATCTGTAGGACTAATAGTCATAACCATACGAGTATGATTAATATTTGCAACAGCACCAAGCCAACCAACATCTACGATCGATGGATAAGAAATAAGTGTTATTATGCTTATATATGCATCACTTAAAATTAGGTCTTTTTCATTAATTTTAAGCCCACTCGGAGCGATTCTCTCTTTAAACGAGCAATTTATAGTAGTAGCATTGTTTTTAAAAATATTAAGCGAAGAAACAGGATTTAAAATTATATATAATAAGTCCCTCCACTCTTCACTTAAAATCTTTTTAGCACTCATTCCTATAGAAGAAAACTCTTGAACTAAATCATTAATTTTTTGATTTAGTAATGTTTCGTTCGTAGATTCTTCTTCAATAATAAGATAAAATTCACGAGTTACAACTGACTTTTGATTATGAAAATTATTTAAATATTCGTAATCTTCCTCTAATAATTTTAATTTATAATTATTACTTTCATTTTTAATTTTTGTTCCTAAAATATTTAAATTATTTTCAAGATTAATCGGTTTATCGATACAAAATATTTTTATTTTATAATCAATAGAATTTAATACTTTTTTTAATTGACTAACCTTTACTTGTTGTTCTTCATCAAACAAAAGTGAAAGATTAATCGATTCTATCTTAATACCACCAATTATTTTATTATTATCTAAAAAAACATAATTGTTCCATACATCATTAAAGGGAATAAAATCTAACATAGTTTTGTTTTTTGTTTTAGTATTTTTTCTTATTATAAAATAATCCTCCCAAGTTCAGAAAATAAACCTGCTATATCGGAATCAGTAATTTCTTTTTGCTTTTTTATTCTTTTAAGTTCATCTAACTTAATAATTAAATGAATTAAATAACGATTAAATTCAGAAACCGACTTCTTGTTTTTAAAAGCAATTTTTCTAAATTTAGCTTTATCTTTTGATTCAAGATATGTATAAACAATAGAATTATATAATTTTAATCTATTCTTCATTTTTAGCAACCCTTTCTAAATGTCTATTAACACCATCATAATCATAAGTTCTTAGAATTCCCATATTTAAAATAGCAACAGGAACATCTACATAATTATAATTAATAGTATTACTTATTTCTTTTATAATTCTTGTTTTCTTTAATACTTTCATAAGCCCATTTTTTATAATATATGGATCTAAAACAACCTTACCTTTATCAAGATAAATGTCATTAAGATTTAAAGTAATATCATGGCACTCTACATTATTTTCATATCTCAACCTTATTCGATTATTATGATATGTATAAACACCTATATTATAATTTTTTCCGTTTAATTTTATTTTTTTTCTGCGAATAATCACGCCTCCTTATATTTTTTGAATTTTTTTTATTTTGCCTTTTTAACTTTATTTTTTTCATTCTATCCCTAATCTTAATTGCTATTTTGCCAACAATTATAAAATTGGTAACCCGTAATATTAAAAAAATCATTTTAAATGGTAACATTAAGAACATGAATACAATTTTTATTGGAACAAGAGTTATCATTTTAGTTAAAAATAATTCAAACTTTATTAAAAATACTGAAATCTTCCCTTTATACCAATTTAAACTACTATATGGATTAAAAAAAATTTCATTGGTATAAAATGATATTGAATCATAACCTAATTCTAACTCAAATTCATTTAACCCAACTTCTTTTCTAATTTGATTTAATAAGTCTGCAACTAAAAATAGAGATAATCCCGAATAATAAAATTTAGTCTTTTTAATATAATCGCTACTAGATTCTCTAAAGAAACAATACTTTTTATACATTTTTCTTGAACCATAAACCAATATTGTAGAACCAAAATCAAAAAAGCGTTCTCTTATACAATCATCCATTTTTATTTCACCATTCTTTAAATATGATTGTTTCAGAATTTCAATAAATTGCATATATTTGTCTTTTTTTAACTCATGTTTTTTTAATTTTAATTCACTCCGTTTTCCTAATAAATATAATAATATAGTCACTAAAACGGATATAAAAGCTACCTTTTCGCTTGTCAAATTTGATATGAAATCTTCAAAAATATTCACTATTAACACCTCATTTAATCAACCGTATTATATCATATAGGTCATTATTCCAAAAGTCCTTATTTCATTAAATGTATTAAATAAAATCAGAACTATATATTTTTTTCATTTATTTGATCTTTTACTAATAAAAAATACTAATGATAAGATTAATATTATTAAAATACATTCCAACTTATCCACAAAAAAGAATAGACCAAATATCTATTCTAAAAATTACAATTTATTTTTCATCAAAACCTTTATCCCAATTCACATAACCATTGTCCTCATAATCATTACAACTAATCATTACCTCCCAATCCCACTCTCCATCTTCAACACATTCAGCTGAAATAGATGCTTTACAATATGACTTATTATCAACATCTAGAAATTTTTCTTTATCCATTCCACCATTATAAACCAAAGTTCTATGTGTAATGATATAACCTGCGCCATCTTTATGACAGCTTGGTGCTACAACATATATATACCTTTTCACTTCTTGATTTATGTCATTTCTTATCTCTTCATATCGTTTTTGTCTTATTTTTTCTAATCTAGCTTTTCTATTATCAGAAATTAATTTTAAAGAAAAATATCCAACTATAAAAATAATAAAAACAAATATAATTGTTACTAAAATTTTCTTTTTCATTTAATCACCTAACAAAAGTTATTCATTAAGATTCCAACTTAAACCATCATCATTACTAATAAATATTAAGTCAACATCTTCATAACCAGTATGATCATCTTTTATTTGATAAATAGAACAATGTAGCATTAATAAACCATCATCATAATAAGGTACTTCTTCAACAGTCAAAATATCAATATTAGGATTATTATAATTAATTTTGCCATTCACAAATGTTTTTCCACCGTCTTGTGTTACCTTAACCCCCATATAATCATTACTTTTTGTTAAATTTGGCTTCGAGATTGCAAACCCCAATTGTTTGTTTAAAAATATAAATCTTGGCTCCATACTTACTATGATAGGTTCATCCGTTAGTTGTTCATATGTTTTCCCATTGTTTGTACTTTTTTCTACACCTACAATTTGATTTTGACCTAATGAGTAATCATACCTTTCAAATCGCAATTTTATATTATCAAATTTTATTGAATATAACGTATTTTCATCATCCGAATACTCTTTTTCTTTATTTAGAACAAAAAAAATTAATATAGCTAAAACAATAATAATTAAAATAATTGGTATTATATGCTTTTTATTCATATAACAATCACTCCTTGATAGAACATCATCGATTTCAACAAAATTATATCACACAATTTATATTTTTTAACCTATATTTTTCTATAAATAACTATCCCTATTATTCATATTTTAATACCATCCATAAAATTCTCTTTGGGTTTCATAATCAAGTTTAGATGCATCGCTATCAACATCCTCAAGATATGGATTCATTATATTTTCTATAATATCTGCTAAATAATATTTATTATTAATTTTAAAAATTATAAAAAACATATCATCTTCAGCTATAGTAATATTGGAATTATTATCAGAATCTACAACAAAATCAATAATATATTCTACACTAAAAATCTCATATGGACTATCAGTTAAATCATAGAATTCTAAACATTCTATACCTGTATCTTTTTTACAATAGCTTGAAGATTCATATTGATAAATATAATTTTTATTATCATGTATTTCAATTTTATTTTTTTCATAAGCACCTATTTTTACATGAATAAAAAAATTACTATTCTCAGTATTTATATTATATTTTTTTGCTTCATCAGGATAATTATTTTGATATAGTAAGTTTTTTATTGATTCTTCATCACTTGATCTCATATACATCTCTATATCATTTAATAACTCATTAGGACTATTATATTCTTTAACTGTAGCCTTAAATATTTCAGGTTTTTCGTGGACTATTTCTGCCTCATCTTTAATTACAACATTAACGGTAACAATTCCAATTATAGTTACACTTAAAACAATACCATATAAATATTTATGTATAAGATATTTTATTTTATCAAATATGCCACTTTTGATATTATCCTTTATATCATCTTTAGTTTGATCTAGTATATAATCAATAAAAAGTTTCCTTTTATTTTTAAATTTTTCACCACAGTTTGAACATTTATTATGTTTAATCTTTCCTTGACTTGAATGTCCACAATTATTACAATAATATTTTTTCATATCTACCTCACTGATAACTTTAATCTTCTAGTTTATAAATATATATTTTTAAAGTATCTTTTTTATATTTTAGTAAATAATAATTACTATTTTTAGCTGATAATAAAACAACATCTTCAATATTATCGTATGTATTTTCATTTATCAATTTATTAGAGCCATCATAATATTCAACTTTGATTTCCTCTTTTTCACCTAATGAATAAAGATTTAATTTTGTTTCATCACTTTTAGTATATAAATAATATTCTTTATCTTTATCGTTATATTGATATGTGTAATTATCACTTTTTTGTACTTTCAAATGGATACCATTTTGAATGATACCAAATATACCTATACTAAGAACTATTATAATAGATATTAATCTAAATTGCCATGAACCAGTAATAGTGCTTAAAGTTATATCATCATAACTTTCTCTAACTTTTTTAATTAAAGCCACAATTCCAGTATTTACTGCTAAATCTTTATCCCCTTGATTAAATTCCTTACCACATTTTAAACAATAATTGGCTTTATATGAATTGCCACTTTTACATCTTCTACATCTCATATTAATTCCCCTCTAAAAATCCATCACCATAATAACGCATTTGTTTATCATAATTCGGTTTAAATGAATTGCCATTAACACTTTTAATATAAGAAGTCATCGCATATTCAACAATGTTAGTCAAATAATATTTATTATCATCATTTATAATTATAAGTGTCATATCCTCTCTACAAATAACTTCATTTTCGCAATCTATTCCATATATTAGTATGTATAATGTGATTTTTTTGATTTTCTTATTTACTCTCACAACAATTCTTCTAAATTAATTTTATCAAAATTTCTTTAATTTGACTTATCTAGTATCTATTACAAGAGTCTTTCTTATTGTAATTTGTTAGTTCTTACAATCCCCATCGGTGTAATCCATAGAATAATCACCAATAAATATGTTTTTATCATTTTTAGTAGTATCACATACTATCATAGTAATATCTTTATCTTTTGATTTGTAAATTTTAGTTCCACCATCTCTTAAAGTTTCTTTTAATTCCAATTTATCAGTAATATGTTTTATTCCATCATCAAATGTTTGAAATGAGGTTGATAGATAAGTTTTTAAAGTAATATCTTTGTCTTGATTTCTTATATAAAACTCTCCAAGATTACCTGCTAAATATATTGTACGATTATCAACTGTATAATAATCATTAAATCTAATATCATTATGAAATTCTGGTTTTAATATATAAAAATCAAAACTGGATGTAGTATAATAAGGACCACCTTGTTCAAATTTAATATATTTTGAATTGACACTAGCATTTTTTATAAATTCTTCTTGTTTTTCTTTACTATTATCTATTAATATTACTAAAATAACATTATTTTCTTCATCAAGTGAATATGCTCCCAAATTACTACGATCTACATTTTCACTTCCAAAATATTTCGCTATCTTGTTATATGTATCATTTAAATTATCGTTTTCTTTTGTTTTTCCACAACCTATAACTCCTAAAACTAAAACTCCAAATATTAAAATTGATAATAATGTTTTTTTCATAATCAATCTCCATTCAACAAATTTATTACTTAAATCAGTATACCACATATTCAATCTTATTTAAACTTATATTTTTTTTGATTACAATGATATTTTAAAAATTTCTTAAAAATAACAAATACTGTACTACCATTAGGTAAAGGTAATAATAGTAAAAAAGTTGTTAATGGAAATATACAAAATAAAAACATTTTTATCTGAAATTTATTTGATAAATTTTGAAATAAAAAACCTATACCAAAACTAATAGCAATAACAATTATTTCAATTATTCCAAAACCTTTAAATATTTCTTTTTTTACCTTAATATTTTTAGGAATTAAATACATTATAATACCCCACTATCTTTATTATTTAAGTTTGATTTATTAATATATTGATTTCTAATTGGATTATATCTTAAATTATGGGGATACATAAATGGGTCAGAATTATTCATTTGCATAACATTACCATATTTACCTTTACTATTTTGATTTATAAATTTATTTACTTGTTCTTGAGCCTTATATGAATTATGATTAGCAATTGATTCTTTTACTTGATTCGTTTGCTCATTTGTTAATGTTGTTCCTTTTGTTAATAAATTAGATATTTTATTTGCACCTCCCGAAATTAAGTGTCCACCTTTTCCTATAACCTTTGCTCCAGTTGACAAAGCTCCTGTTACTCCTGCCCTTGCTAAAGTTAACCCCTGTGCTGATGCTTGTCCAACAGCCATAAGAGACTGCATATCACCAAAAGCAGACATCATGCCTGATTGTTGACCTAACAAACTATTAATAATAGTAGGTGTACTGATAATAAATAATAAAGCCCCTATAACTAAAAATATACCTATTAGTGTTCCGTTATTTTGAAAAGCACTATTAAACATATTAAGCATTAAACCAATTGATATAAACTGAACAGCAATTACAAGAAATAAACCAATTGAACTTTTACACCAAGTCTCAAAGGCTTTCCCATTGTTTGTCAAACTCGTACAACAAAAAGGTGCTATAATCTTAAAAAGAGCAATTTCCATAACTCTTTTAGACATTTGAATAGCAACAAAAAACAAAAGAAAAATTGTGACAATTGCAATAATAATTAACATAAAGAAATTTAAAGAATATTTATAACAATCACCAATTCCTACAAAACCACCATCAGTAGAATTAATACTTACACTTTTCCAATTGTTAACTATATACTCAATATCTTCATCTTTAGTTTCATTATCATATACCATCGACCGTACTATCGCTTTTGAAATACTTGTCTCAACATTAGTTCCCGTATTAAAGCCTGATATTTTAATTACATCATCAGTTAAAGCAGTTGACATATTATGCCCAAAATTAAAAAGTGGTGTTATTAAAAACATCATAACAATAGCAAGAACAATGCCTCGATAAATAGTTAAAGGATTTCCCTTACCATCATTCTTTACAATAAAGTTCATAATAATCTCAATAACAACTTTTAATATAAGCCAACTACTAGCAACAATTATTGCACCACTAAAAATTTTATTTACATATTCATTATTAAAAAATTGATAACGCCAAATTTGATTAATGATTCCAAAAAAACCATCTAATAGCCACATAATACCTTTCCCAATATTCCACATGACTGTTCGATAAATATCAGTATACCAATGTTGCTTAACTTGTGTTACAGTTAAAACTTGTATTATTTATATACACCCCCTAATACATAACCTTATTTATTAATTCACCAATTAAGACAAGTTGGTTTTCATTATCATTTTGACTACAAGTAGTCAATGTAATGATTGGTTTTTTATAATTTTTAGAAATTTGAATATCACCATCTTTAATCTCATAATAGGAATCAACAACTTTATAAATATACTTAAAGTTATTATAATAAACATAAATTAAATCACCATTTTTTAGATAATCTAAATTTTTAAAAAATGAAACATTACTAGATCCTGAATGTCCTGCCAAAATAAAATTACCTAATTCATCAGGCATCGTTGACTCATATAAAATTTGTATATTTTTATCAACATTATTGTTTACATTATCTTTGGAAAAAATTCCCTTTTTTAGTTTTATACTTGGTATCTCTAAAACAGCAATATAATTGTCAACAACATTATTGTCAACATTAACATTAACTTGATTATCTTCAACAATTCTATTATTAATACTAGAATTATTGAAAAAATTTGCTATTCGTTTATCATTTAATTTGCTTAAATTATAATTATTTATATACTTTGAAATTAATAAAATCATACCTATTATTATAAATAAAGAGCCAAGTATAATAACATGACTCTTATTTTTTTCTTTTTTTATCATAAGTTATATAACTAACTCCTACAATAATTAAAATAAAACCAATTATATCTAAAATCTTACAATTATTAAGTTTTGTGTTAGGAACTTCTATTGTCTCAGTTTCATTAACTAGCGTATATTGTATATACTCACCATCTTCGTTGATATCAAAATATACCTTTTCATCATTTAGAATATAACCATCAAGGCTTTTAATTTCTTGAAAATAATATGACCCATACTCTAACTCAACCTCTATGTCACCATTTTCATCAGTGATATAAGAATTTAATAAATTACCATCTAAATCATAAATTCCAATTTCTACACCTGATAATGAATTTTTATTATCATCAATTTTATGAATTTTAATAGTAGATTTTATTTTTTCATTTGTCATATTAGCTTTAACTATTTCGCCATTTTCTTTAATTTCGAAAGAAACAATTTCATCACTTAATTTGTATCCTGTTGCCGAATCAGTTTCAATAATTGTAAATCTTCCAATGAACAAATCAGTAATAGTAATTTTACCATCATAATCAGTAATGCCAGTAAAAACTAATTCGGAAATTCCATCATCCTTTAAATGATAAATTTCTACTTTAGTATCAGCAATGCCTTTACCTGTAGCAATATCCGTTTTTGTAAATTCCAATATACCTTTTTTTAAGCAATTTACAGCATTATAATTATGATAAACTATTGGTGTCTTATTATCTTTTTCTACTAATGTAAATTCATACTTTTTAGAATCTAAAACATAATCATCATTTGTTTTGGTTTCAATAACATAATAAGAACCTAAATATAGGGGTTTGCTAATAGCATAACCATCCTTGTTAGTAGTGATGGTATCAACTAATTGATCCTTTCCATAGTATAAAGTATTCCCATCAGCTGATAGAATATCCTCATTAGCATAAATTTCAAAAACGACATTTTCAAGTGGTTTTGATTGATATGTAAAATTACCATTTTCAATGACAACATCCTCACCTTTTTTATTTATTTCAATTTGACCTTTAATAACTTGGTCATCAAAATATACAGTTACAAATGCCCCGTATGTCGTATAATTATAATATGTATCCTCACCTATTGTGAATTCTAAACCATCAGTATTGATCAAATAATTATGTGGACTAGAAACTTCAATTAATTTATAATTTCCTGATTCTAATTTTAAATAGGTTGTCATTACTCCATCAGAATCAGTTTTGAATGTATCATATACTTTTCCTGCCACGAATTGTGACACATATTGATTAGTGTCAGTGTTTAAAATTTTAAATGTTGTATCAGCAATAGCAATTGTATTACCTGTTTCACTATCTACTTTTACAACTTTAAGATAAGCTGATAATTTATTATTTAAAATATTATAATATTGCTCACTTTCAGAGTTTTCATTTACAGTAATATAAAAATCGTAAATTTTTTCAAAACCTATATGAGAATTGACTTGATGAAATTTCCAAATTCCATAAGAAATCTCTAGTGTTGCATAACCATTTTTATCAGTAGTTATTGTATCATAAAGTACATTATCTTGATTATAAATTTCAAATGTAATTCCACTCTCAGCATTTAAAAATGTAGTATTACCATCAACATAGTCATATTGTTTTAAAATACTAATATAATTTTTAATTACCTTTTCTTTTGATACTACTTCAATTATACTTGTATTAATAATATTAACATCATATACTTTTGTATCTATCTCATAACCAATGGGTGCAGATAATTCTTTAATTTTATAATTTCCATATGGCAGATAATTAGTTGTTGCAGTACAATCATCACCTATTATCAATGTTTCTACTAAATTATTATTAGAATCATAAATTCCATATTTCGCGCCTATTAATGATGCCTGTCCCTGACTTTTACATGAATTTGTTTCACTATCTGCTTTTTTTATTCTTATTTTACCTCTAATAACATTCTCATTTGAAATAACGTCTACAATACTAGTATCAGTAATATTAATATCATACACTTTTGTATCCAATTCATAACCAATAGGTGCTGAAATTTCTCTAATTTGATATTTTGAATATGGGAGATACTTACTAGTTGCAGTACAATCATCGCCTATAGTTAATGTATCAACTAAATTATTATTAGAATCATATATTCCATATTTAGCACCAATTAATGTTGCTTGTCCACTTGACTTACACGAATTAGTTTCACTATCATACTTTTTAATTCTTATTTTACCTCTAATAACATTCTCACTTGAAATAACTTCTACAATATTAGTATCAGTAATAGTAGCATCATATACTTTTACATCTATCTCATAACCAGTTGATGCTGATAATTCTTTAATTTTATAATTTCCATATGGCAAATAATCAGTAGTTGCAGAACAATCATCACCTATAGTCAAAGTTTCAACTAAATTACTACTAGAATCATATACCCCATATTTTGCACCTATTAATGATGCCTGTCCCTGACTTTTGCATAAATTAGTTTCACTATCTACTTTTTTAATTTTTATTTTACCACCAACTACATTTAAATTAATTAATGAAATCATTGGGTCGCTAGATCTAAAAAATGCTAGTTTTTGAGAATACCCGTCATCAGCTACATAAAAAAATGTTGTTGCAGAGTCATAATTTTTCTTTACAAATTGAATGGATGTTTGTCCTACTTTATTTGCAGTAATAAATAATTTATTATTTTCAATTTTAACATCATTTCCATTAGAATTATAAATTTGATAATCACTTATTTTATAATTAGTATCATCAAGCACCAATTCTTGATTAAGGCTAACATTAAAAGTTTGATTATTAAAACTTGGTTTAATATAATGATTATTAACCAAATTCATTATTTGCTCTCGCTCATAACTAACATCGATATAGTCACCCCAACCATAATTTTCAGTATAGAAATTAACATTATATCCTGTTATCGCTTCCCAAACCAAAGCCTGAGTTGCCATCCTATATTTTTGAGTTTGATGTCCTGGGTAGTCATACCCATAATGCCCAATTATCTCTATTCTCCTATTGATTTCTAATGGGAACGGGGAATTTGTAAATCCTTCCTCGCCATGAAAAAAGCGACCATCCAACTTTACTCCCTGCTCAATGCAATAAACAGTTTTTCCGTCCATTGTATAATAAGAAAATGGATCCGCAGAAAAATATCCATCATCACCTGTCATAGTATAAAAAACCCCTGCTTGAGTATCTACTGTTAAATATTCATCAGTTCTAGCATAAACTTTGTCTATAAATAAAATACTTCCAATTAACGAAATAATTGAAAGTAAAAATATTTTTATTTTATTCAATATTTCCCTTCTTTCCAAAAAAAATAACCAATTTTATAAAATTGATTATTTATATTTATCACAATTTCCTGATTTACAATTAATATCTAATTTATAACCTAAAAATTTACCATTTTCATCATATGAAAAACAAAATGTATTAATAATATCATCTGGATATTTAAGTGCAACTTCAATACCTGCCTGATTACAAGCATCAGTTGTTGGATATATATCATCATTTGGATCCGTATCGATTGCCTCATCATTTATATTAATTGGTATTGTTACTGTTTGATTATTAGAATTATTTGATGAATTATCGATAGAATCACCTACTGAATTATTATCTTGAATTGGTTGATTATTATTGTTGTTATTAATAGTATCTCCATTGTTATCATTATCTTGGCTATAGTTTTTTTGTTCTTCATTTTCAATAGAATTATTATTTTGATTATCTATATGTATATAATTATTATCTTGTTGTTCTGATGTATTATTATTTGTTTCAGGTTGCTTATTATTCTTTTCTTTTTCCAATTTTTTAGAAATTACTTGTTCCTTTTGCTCTTTATCATCTTTTAATGTATCTGTATCTTTATTATTAATATCATCATCTATGTTTTGAGTTAAGGAATCAGACTTTTCCTTATTAGCATCACTAACCTCCTTTTTATCTTGAAAAAACGAAGAATATAATGTTATACCAACTATACTACAAATTAACAATATCGATATAATTATAATTACTTTATTTTTCACATAAACACCTCTCATTTGCTATATGATAACTCTATTTTAATTAAATTGCAAATCTAATTGTTTATTTTATCGTAAATATTGCTTTAAATAATTTAAATCGTAAACTAACTCTCTTAAATTATATTTTAATTCAATATTTTGTTGACTTGTTTTTATCTTATTTTCAAAATATTTTGCTAATGTTTCAACATATTCTAATTTTTTTAATCTTTGACTAAAAAATTTTTTGATATAAAATTCTCTATTTTCACTTTTAATTATGCCAAAATATAAAACCATATCATATATTCTATTAATTAAATTATGACTATTTATAAATTCTTTTGCTTTATTCATATTAAATATTAAAATCCTTTTCTACTAAAATTGAATTAAACTCATCTTGCAAATCATTATCAGTATCATCATATGATACTGCACTATATAAATCTATATCTTGATTTAATGTCTCACCAATAATTTTTCTTATATCATCATAATCACTTATATTGTTTTTAGGTATTATACAGTCATTTATTAAAATATTGATTCTATATATTAAATCTTGTACTTTCATAGATAAATCTTCCTCGTCAAAGTCGAGAGAAAAATTATGCATAAAATTTTCGTATATCCTATTACCTACTTCCGAATCATTTAATATATTTCTAATTATATCTATATTTTCTATATTATGATTTTCAATAATACCATCATTTAAAATGTAATTAATACAATCAGTATATTTTTCTTTCATTATTTAAAATAACCCAAAATCCAACTTACAAATTGCGTTGTTACTAATGCTGATACACCTGCAATTATAGTTGTCTTAATCTTTCTATCATACATTGCTTTTTGATTATCATCTCCACTTGTCATCTTTAATGCATAATCTTTTGCAACAAAAAAAGCTGTCCCACCAATTACGAACAACCTCAAATATCCCATTGCATCATTTATTAGATTTAAAACATTTTGTAAAATTACATCCAAACATAAGTGCCTCCTATTTGTGATTTTAAAAATAATGATGTATAATTTAAATTGATAAGATTTTTATTGCCTACATTTAAATCTTGTCTTTTTTTGTTATATAATATTTTTTCTATTTTTCACCCTCCTCGTTAAGTAACAATTTCATTTGAATTCCATCCTGAATTCTTTTTTTTATGATATTACAATATTTTTCATTAAGTTCAATTCCTATCCACTTACGATTAAGTATCTCACAACCTAACAAAGTAGATCCACTTCCACTTGTAAAATCCAAAACTAGTTCATTCTCTTTAGTATAAGTTGCGATTAAATATTGCATTAATTCAATTGGCTTTTGTGTTGGATGATATAACTTTGATTCCCTAGCAAAATTTAATACATTTCTTGGATAATTTGTATACTCTTGAAATGCCTCAATTCTTGACTTATCTTTTTTTTCTTTTAAATAATCAATTTTAGATCTAGATACCTTTTTATTTAAAGGAATCAAATTTTGTGGAAAATAACACATATGAATTAAACAATTTGAAACTACACCTGATTTAGAAAATACCATTATATCCTCATAACAACGCAACGGTTGAAATTTAGCATTTTGAAATCCTGTTACTTGTGTCTTAAGCCACTTCCAATCATATCGATATAATTTTTCATTGCTCTTTCTTAAAGCAGAAGAAAATGGCTCATTTCCAAATAAAACAATGGCACCATCATCCTTAATCAGCTTTAATAACCTTTTCCACATTTCATCAAAAGGTATAATCTTATCCCATTTGTAATTAGTTACGGCATAAGGTGGATCAGTTATAATTGCATCCACCTTAATATTTTGCTCAATCAAATAATCCATAACTTTTAAACAATCGCCATTATATAATGTACCTAGTTTTGTAGAATAGAAAGGATTTATACGCAGTAGTATTCCCTCCTAATATTAATAGAATATGTTAAAACATAAAATATTTTTGGCATCACCTCCTTAAATCAATTATTTTATTTACTAACTGCTACATTAAAATGCATTGCAGATTTAACAATACAACTTTGTTTTATAATTTCTAACCCTCCTCTTGAAATATCATATTTATCTTCAACTACCTTTTGTGGTAGCCGATTTAAAAGTACACAATCAAAATAATCCTTTTCTTGATCAGTAAATTTTTTATACAACTCATCTATATCGCTTTTTATCCGTAATGCCTCTTGCTCATTAAAAACTTTAAAGCATATTTTATTACCAATTCTATCGTTATAATTTATTGATGATAATCTTGGCATATCATTCCAATTTGAAACAGTTGAAGAATTGTAAAATTCCTCACCTTTAGAAATAATATTAGCATATGAGTATTTAACTCTAATATACTCTGTTAATATTTGTTCCACCTTTTCCTTACAAAAATTAACATTATAATCTTTAATTATAGATTTTCTCAATAAAACTTCCACAAATTGTCCCCCTATCACGACTAAAAAAGAGAGTAATTAGAAATAATCTAATAAACTCTCTCTTAAAGCTATATAAAATTTAATTTACTAACGATTTGCAGCTCAAAAACAAAAAAATACATCCTATATCACCACCTACAACATTAGAAGAAACAAATCTTCGTAAATTGTTATATATTCTACATAGAATGTTATTTTAAATATTTTTAACTGCTTAAAAAATATATTTTTATGTGTAAAAAAACATAAAGGTTTGCGAATTGCTAATTTTTCTACATTTTTGACAATTCTATCATATTATATCACTTGACAAAACTAAATCAACACTTTTAACAACATAATTTTAACATAATTTAGTCATATTAAATGCATAAAAACAACATAATTTTATAAAACCACTTTTTCTTCTAATATATTAATATTAATTAGCACATATTCTACTTGGGTTTCTTTAAGTAATTTCGACAAATTATTATTATAATACATATTATTATAGTTATATAACCAATAGTCAATCGACCATATACATTAGTAAAATAAACTTAGGAGTGATTGATAATAATATGAATAAAGTTAGATTAGAAAATGGATATTATTTATTTAAACTAAAGCAATTGTTATCTAATAAAAACATTAGTATAAACAAAATCATGAAAGATACAAATACAGATTATAAAGTAATTAAAAGACTTATTGATGGCAGTATGGTTAGAATTGATATAACTGTACTTGCCAGATTATGCAATTACCTAAAATGCAATATTAATGATATCGTAGAATATATTAACGAATAAACAGTAATTAAAAATTGCTGTTTTAACATTTCATAAAGGTTATTTCTCGAATTAATTTTTCATTATCTATATCCATATCTAAATAATCTTTTTCTAAATATTTAATCAATGAATTTAATAAAGCGAATAATTTATCATCTATTTCTTTTGGATAGGTTTCGCCTGAATTATAATATATCAAATTAACTAGATTATATAATGTTAAAAGATTTTCATTTATTTCAAATTTTTTAGTAATTTTCACTTGATTCACCTTTCTATGCAAATTAAATACATTATACAAAAAATTTAGTTGTAATCAATTTATTGCAGAGCATTAATTTTGTGTCACTGATTTTATTATTTAATTTAACCCGAAATGATGTTAGTTTTAGCTATTTGTTGTTAATTGAATCAAAATGTTCGTAAAATAAATCATCAGGTCTTTTTTTAAATATTTTAGCAATTTTAAAAGCCATTTCATAAGAAATTCTTCTTTGATTATGTTCTAATTGCCAATAATAAGGTTTACTAATATTTAATTCTTCAGACATATATCCGAAACTGTAATTGTGCTTTTTTCTTTCTTCATATAATCTTTTTATTCTCATATTTTCCTCCTACTTACTAAATAGTAAGATTACGCAATAATAATTTAAATGATAAAATTATTTAGATAGGTGGTGTATATGATAGAAAAATGCCGTATATCTAATTATGGAAAATTTATTATTGATCTTGCACCAATAATGAAGAATAAGAAAATGTCAAAAAATAGATTATGCGATTTAACAGGATTAAAATTTAATGCTCTACAACGATATTATAAAAATACTCTAAAACGCGTTGACCTAGACATATTGGCTAGAATATGTTTCGCTCTTGAATGTAATATCAATGATATCATTAAATATATACCTAACAATTAATTATGTATTTTATAATATCTTACTAATTAGTATACTATCTAATTAGTAAGAATGTCAATAGTAAGTACCTATGTTAGAATAATATTATAAAAGAGGTGATATTGTTTAGTGTTAACAAATTATGGAAAATTTATTATTGACCTTGCCCCAATCATGAAAAAAAAAGAAATGTCCAAGAATAAGTTATGTAATTTGACAGGATTAAAATTTAATGCCCTACAACGATATTACAAAAATACATTAAAGCGTGTTGATTTAGACATATTGGCTAGAATATGTTTTGCTCTCGAATGTAATATCAATGATATTATTAAATATATACCATGACAAAACAACCTATATAAATATAGGTTGTTTTAGATAGCTTTCAATATTTCATAGTAGTTTCATTTTTTTCCAAATGATTTTAAATAGATTATTTTTTGAATTATTTTGTATCGTTTTGTATTTATTTTTCCACTTTTTTTGGTACATTTGGTCACAAATCCGTCACAAAAACAAAAAAATTCTCATTTTTGGAACAAAAAAAGCCCAGAAAATAAGGGCTAATCAATTTATATTTAAAGACTAGGGTCAGGATGTTGCAGTCCCACGCCTTACCACTTGGCTATAGACCCAAATACAAATAGATTATACCAAAAAATCAAACCTATATCAATACAAAATTTTATTTTTTTTAAAAAAGAGTATAATTATTCTAATTAATTATACTCTTTTATTTAAAAGTTATTCATCATTCAATATTTCTTCTTCTTCTTTAGTCCTTTTTATAAGATCATATATAATAATATCATTAGATACCTCAATTATTTTTTCAGCATATTCATTATTTTTTTCAATATATTCTGAGCTAATAGTTGCATCAGGATTAAGCAATTTCCCCTCTTCCTTAGAACTACTATAATACATAATATCACTTATCCAACTACCATCAGGAAATACAACAATATTATCATCAGTACTAAAAATGTCATGACCTAAAGCGTATTCATTATAAAATCCTAGCATATTACCTAAAGTTGGAGAAACATCATACATCCCCATTACTTTAGAAATTTCACCTTGAACTTTTTTATCCTTAGTCCAAATAATAAATGGAACTTTTCTATTTAACTCATAATCATAATAGTCCATATCCTTATAATCAGGATCATCTTCTTCTATAACAGATTCTGTATAAGGATCATAATTATAATAATATAAATATTCCGATTTTTTTATTTTAGCATCATGGTCACCATAAATAACAATGACTGTATTTTCAAGTAATCCAGCTTCATCCAGTTGATTAATAAATTCCCCAATTGCCTCATCAGCATAATGAACTGTTTTAAAATAGTCCCCTAAAGTTGTTCCCTCCATAAATGGTGCTGATGTCACAATATGTTCTCCAGTCTCTTCATCAATCTTATCATATTTATAATCAACATCAAAATCAATTTCCTTAGCGGCATCAAAAGGCGTGTGATTTGTAAGCATTAGCATTGTACCATAAAAGTTTTGATTATTCTCGCTTATCTCTTTTATTTTAGGTACAGATTGTCTAAAGAAAGATTTATCACTAAGTCCCATACCTAAAATTTCATCAATTTCATAATCTTTAGTATAGTAATAAAATTTATCATAACCATATTTTGGGTGAATCATATTTCGATTCCAAAAAGTTCCATTATTAGCGTGCATACTGAAATTATAATAACCCATATCTTTCAAATACTTTAAGCTAGTACTATAATCTCTATCCCAATAGCTAACAGCCACTGTCCCATTTGTCGCTGGCATTAAAGACGTCAATAAAGTAAACTCGCTATCACTACTAGTCCCAACACTTTCTTGGGCATAAAAATTGGAAAAATATAAGCCCTCACTAGCTAAACGATTTAAATTAGGTGTAACCTCTTTATCGTTGAATGTTGTATTCATTGTAAATTGTTGAATACTTTCGGCATGAATCGCAATAACATTTCTACCTTTTAATATATTAGTATATTCATTGGCCTCTGGCTTCGTTTCATTTTTTAACGCATAATAATCCCTAAATTCTTTAGCTGCCTCATCATAGCCAAATAAAGGACTAATTTTGGTTTTGAAGCTTACAAAAATATCATTAGCCTGGTATGTATATAAACCAAAATTCATAACAAGATAGGTTCGATTCCATTGTTTTCCAAAACGGCTAATGTCAAGACCTGTTAATGTTGAAATAAAAAAACCAAAAAAAATCAAACTTGTAACTATTGTATTTAGAGCACGAACCTTTCCAACTTCTATATCCTTAACATATTCATAATAATTTTTCTTTTTTAAATAAACATGCACAAAAATCATAGCAACAACTTGCCATATATAACTAAAATCTTTTAATTCCATAATCTTTTGAACAACCGCATCACCTACATCAATAACTTGTAATGAAGTAGCCAAAAGTGAAATAGATGCAAATGACATATAATTTGTATAATACATAGAATTAACTATACATAAAAAGGTAAAAAATATTGACCATGCGAAATAATATTTAAATTGATTTTTGGGTTTAAAAAAATAACCAAAAGAACCAACAAATAAAACCACCCCTATATCAGCCAATAATGGCTTTATTTCGAAATAATTTTGTACTGTTAAAAACCGTAATAAAGTAGCATTCCCAACTGATGTTAATACAAACACAAAAAACAATTTATTTGTTTTTAAATATAGTCCAATCTTTGAAATTATCGATTTAAATTTTTCTTTCAAAAAAACACCTCAATTCATACTACATCAGTATAACACTTTTATTAAATTTTTTCAATTACAGTTTTGTCACAACAGTTAAATTTAAGCTTATATAATTATTTCAACAAAAAAAGAACATTTCTGTTCTCTAATTTTATTTAGTAGTATCATTATCACAAGATACTGCATCACCATTTTGTGTACAAGTAAATCCATTTATTACTAAACTAGTTGCAATAGTCGCATTTCCTTTTGCGTCTAATTGTACTCCACCACTTGTTGGTTTTGTTCCTTTAAAATCAAGAACTCGCTTTTTAGCTGTTTCACCTTCTGCTACTGTTGGTGTATATGAACATTCAGTACCATCGCAAGTATAAGTAATAGCCCCAAGAGAAGCACCATTATTATCCATCATATATTGCAATGCATCTGTTTCAGCAGCTTTTAAAACACCATAAGCAGAGTCAGCAGCAGCACTTTTTCTTGCTTTATTCAAAATATTTAATATTTGAGGTACAGCAATTAACGCAATAATGGCTAAGATAACAATAACAGCTAACAACTCGATTAAAGTAAAACCTTTCTTATTTAATTTCATTTTTCTACCTCCTATTTTTCTACAATAATAATATATCACAAAAAAGTTTCTACTGTCAATATTCGACATATTTTTTTGTCATATTAAAAATTATATTTGTAAACCTATATAATTCATTATTATTATTCCAAAAAAATAAAACACTATACAAAAAAAATAATATTTTAATTAAATATTATTTTATAAACCCATACAATTAGTTCAATATTGAATAAAATGTTGTAGGTGATATTTATGCCTAATGGTAATTGGTGGCGTTGTCGAGGAAAATGGTTAATATTTTTATGCATTTTTTCAGTTTTATTAATTTATCAGTTTATTATTGCCTTTTTTATTGTCTCACGCTTCAGTATCTTTATTTTATTTATTTTTATTTTATTTATCCTATTTTGTATTTTTCGAATAATATGGTGATATAAAATTCTCGGTTCTTGCTAAAGTTTCAATAATATTGCTTATATCGCTGCATGTTTGATATTCCGATGAACCAAATTCTAATTTATCTGGTAAAGATATAAGGATAAAAAATAATTTTTTTTCCTCTTCAAGCAATGGATAAGAATGTTCATATCTTTTAAATATTTCTGAAAATTCATAATTTAAAGAATGACGACGATATAATTTATATAAATCAAAAATAGGTATATCAATTTTAGCTTTATTCCAACTAATTAAATATGATCCCTTATTTTTTATAAAATGTGTTAAATCTAAATTATTATGTAAAACAACTAACCGTTGTTTTCTTTTTTCTTTAACAAGCTTATACCATTTATCAATTTCATCTTTACAAAAATTTAAAGCACCTAATATTTTAGAAATATTTAAAGCTAACATATATTGACTAGGACTCATATAGATACTATTCTCAGCAACAGCAATTAAATCTGTATAATAACTATATAAATATGCAATATTATTATTAATGTCTTCATAAATTTCTTTATATTCCTCTTCATCTACTTCTTCATAATGTGTTGTTTTACTATGTAATAATGCTACCAAATCAACCATATCAGACATTTTCTGCTCTATAGGCATATCCACTTGTTCAATATACTCTGTGATCTCGTATTCATCATCCATATCACTTAAAATTTTGGGATAATAATCAAAGTTTCGTGAATTTAAATAATTAAAAATAGGATATTTATCTTCGCGATTTTTTTCCTTTATAACATACTTTTTGTTATCAGTATTAACAATCGTTACATTTTTATAAAATTCATACTTAGTTGGTACAATAGAATATTTTTCAAATAAAGCATTATATTTTCTCATCATTAACTGATGGAATAATTAATTTATCACCAATCTTTACATCAGATAAACTATTATATTTTTCTAATTCTTCTTTAGAAATACTATATTTTTGAAGAACACTTTCTATCGTATCCCCTGTTCTAATAATACAAACTTTATACGTTTTATAAGTTTCTGTACTAGAATCTAAATTATCAAACAAAGAATTAATTTTCTCAATACTTTTTGTTTCATTAACTTGGGTAATAACGTCTAACCTTTTTTCATCCATCTGATTAAAATTGTTAGCATCAAAATCCATAGAATCATTACCATCTAAAATATCCTCTTTTTCAATACATCTTTCCATAATTTCTGTTTCCTCTTCTCCATTTTCACATGCTACTTCATCATTTTCATAACTTTGACTACTATCCACAGTAACCATTCTTTCATTAGCAACAACATCAGATACATCTTCTAGCGATTGCTCTTCTCGTGTTTCCATCAATGGCTTTTCAATTAACTTATCAACTAAAACTTCAATATTAACTTCTAATGATTTATTATTTACAATTTCATAATAAAAATCATCAATATCGACATTTACATTATTTAAATCATATTTATCATCAACATTGATATCAAATGGTAATTCAAAATTAAATACTTCTGTATTAATACTTGTATCAGCGACTTTATATTCACCGCTAATAATAAAATTCCCAGTAATTAAATTATTATCCTCAATGTGTAAATTATGTTCTAATGAGATACTTGTAATCTCCGAAACATTAGTTTTAAATATAATTTCTTTTTTAAAAGGAACAATTTTTTTCATTCCTACTTCTCCTTTCCTATTCATTAAAGTATATTAAAAAAAGATGGAATTATGACCATCCAAATTCTTTAAGAAATTGTTTTGAAGATTTTACTAAACAATTAGTTTTTTCATATTCATGATTTAACCCTAATCTAAATTTAAAACTCTCAAATATTTTTTTATTCTCTAAAAGTACATACTTTAAAAGCAAATTTTTATCTAATATATTGGGACACTCTAATACAAAAAAATTAACACTATATAAAAATAATGTATTCATAGTAAGCATCTCCTTTTCACTTTGTGAAACATTTTCAATTCTTTTAGTCAAAATATCATAGAAAAAATTATCAAAGCTCAAAGAACATCTTACCTCATCTCTAAGTTGTTCTGGCATAATAAATTTATCAATATTAAATTTATAATCTAAGTATATTCCTCTTTCATTAAACTGTTGCTTATAAAATTCGTCATCATTATTTCTAAGTGCATTTTTTAATCTTGATATTAAATCGTTATAAAATTGATATTTTATTTCCTTTTCACTATCATTAGTATACTCATAATTATGCCTTATAAAATTAATAATTCCATAAAGATTATTGACAACAAAATCATCAAATGCTTGCATATCATTATGAACAAGAATAAAATCATCTATTAAAACCAATAGTGAATTTAAATATTCATTGTTAATTTTTTTACCTTTAGCATTTTTTATAGCATAAATTGGTTGTTCATTAAAAACAATCTCATGTATAAAAAATTCGTCGATTTTTTCTCTCAAATTTATTCACCATCCTTTTAGTTACATTGGATAAATCAATAAAATCTATATCAACATTCTCTAATCCTAGTTTTTCCATCTGATAATCACCATTTTTAATAATATCTATAACCCTATTAAAATATTTAAGATTTAAAAACAAATGGGGATAAACTGTCAAAAAATAATTAATACTTCTATAAAAATCTTTAGTTAAAGAAAAGTGTTTAGCATTCTCCAAATAACATTCATCAGATGATTTTAATAAACAAAAAACCATATAATCATTATTAATGGACTGATAATATTCTCTTTCAAATAGCATATAATCATAATCAAAACTTTTATTTAATTTGCGTAAATTACTTTTAAAATTAAAAATACCAAATTCTCTTATAACATATTGTTCACATAAATATGCATAATTATCATTTCTCATTTGATTAACCATTCCACGTAATTCATCTAAAATTCTATTCATCCTTATTGTTTCTGGTGTATTATCAAAGCCCGTCAAATAATCAATTAAAAAATACAAATTATTCTTATTCCGCATATTAAACATATTCGCATTTTGTTTATTTATTAAATAATTACACAGACTAATAAAAATATCCGATTTTGCGATTATATCAATTTTATTATTACGTATATAACTACCAATACCATTAGCAAAAACTAACGAATTAATAAGTAATTGAAAATTAACATTACGCTCGTATTTTTCAAATGATAACGTATTTTTCCCTTCTTGATTCATATAAATTTATCCCTCTCACATCTTAACAAGTACTATAAACATTTTATAATTATCTTATAGCTTTTTTAAATTTTCTTTAACATGTTTTAAAAGTTTCCTATTTTGTTTAGCACAATTTTCAATCAAACAATTCCCGCCAACAATATTAAATTTATTTGCTGACTGCAATTCAAGTATATCCTTAGAAAATTCTAAAAAGCAATCATCCAGAAACATCATTGGATAGGCCAATTTAAAATAGTTAATACTAGAAAATAACTGATAATTATTTAAGCATTCATTAAATAAATTGTTCAACATTAGTTTCTAAATCTTCATAAGCTGAGATTAGACGAAAATCAAAGGCTATTAAATCATAAATTTGTTCTTTATGATCAAGTAAAAATTTATTAGATAAATTATTATAATATCTTGATTTTATTTTTCCCAATTTATCAAATTCATATTTTCGCCACACATAATTCATTCTCAAAAATGGTTCATTAGTATATTGGGGGATGCTCAAAAGAATTTAAAAATATTTTAATTTTATTTACAATTTCACTATTACTACTAGAAGAATTTAGAATTATTTTATTTAAATTACCTTCTATTCGTGAATCACCATTAATAAATGCGATATAATCATCTATTAAAACACTATAGATAAAACTTAATAAATCACTCTCTTTAACTAAATCCATTGAATAATCATTCTCAAGTTTAGATAATACATCTTTTAAACATAAAAGCGATAAAACATACGACATACTATAATATTCAACATAAATATCTTGATTTATCGTTAATATTTTTTGTTTCATCCAATTATCCATCCTGTACTATTTTAAATACTTCCTCATAAGTTTTAACTGGTATATATTCAATTTTTTCCTTTATTTCCTTTGGAACATCTTCTAAATCAGCTATATTATCAATCGGAATAATAATTCGTTTTATACCATTACGATTAGCACCAATACTTTTTTCTTTTAGCCCACCAATTGGTAAAACTTTACCCCTTAAAGTAATTTCTCCTGTCATTGCTAATTTATTGTCAATTTTTAAGCCTGATAAAGCACTAATTAATGCTGTTGTAAGCGTTATACCAGCGCTTGGACCATCCTTTGGTGTAGCTCCTTCTGGTACATGTATATGAATATCATTTTTGGTTATTTTTTCATAATCAATACCAAATTTTTGAACATTAGATTTAATATAACTAAAAGCAATTTGGGCGCTTTCCTTCATAACATCGCCTAAAGAGCCTGTCAAAACTAAATTACCTTTTCCTTCATAATAATTTACCTCAATTGGTAATGTATCGCCACCAAAAGCTGTATAAGCTAGCCCATTAACAACACCAACAATTGCTTCACTATTTTTTTCATAATCTTGATATTTAGGATTACCTAAATATTTTTTTAGCATTACTTCATCAACCTTAATTCTACTCATTTTAATATTATTAACAACCATCGATGTTACTATCTTTCTTATAATCGTAGCCAACTGCCTTTCAAGTTCACGAACACCAGATTCTTTTGTATAATTTCTAATAACATTTAAAATAATGCTGTCATTAATATCGATGTAATCAAATTTAATGCCATGCTCTTCACAAATTTTAGGAAGCAAATGGTTTTTAGCTATATCCAACTTTTCAAATTCCGTATAACCAGATAAGCGAACAATTTCTAAACGATCTTTTAAAGCCTCTGGTATTTGTTCTATATAATTAGCTGTTGCTATAAACATAACATTTGATAAATCAAATTCTTCTTCAATATAATTATCACTAAATAGATAATTTTGCTCAGGATCTAAAACATCCAATAAAGCACTTGCTGGATCACCCTTAACATCTTTAGTCATTTTATCAATTTCATCAATCAAAAATACGGGATTATTACTTTTAGCCTTTTTCATTGAAGTAATAATACGTCCAGGATTAGCCCCCAAATAAGTACGTCTATGACCCATAATTTCCGCTTCGTCATTAACTCCACCAACCGACATTTTAACAAAATTTCGATGCATAGCTTTAGCAATACTAAACGCCAACGATGTTTTTCCAACACCTGGTGGACCAACTAAACACAAAATCGGGCCATTAAGACGATTAGTTGTTTTTTTAACAGCTAAAAATTCAATAATACGTTCTTTAACCTTATCTAAGCCATAATGTGATGAATCCAATGTCGCTTTAACATTTGCCAAATTCTCATTATCAATTGTTGAAACTTCCCATGGTAATGATAATAGCCAATCAATATAATTACGAATTAAATTAATTTCAGGTGAGACATTAGATAATACCTCATAACGTCCTAACTCAGCAGTTAACCTTTCTTTAATTTTGTCATTTGCTTTTAATTTTTCAATTTTAATCTTCAATTCATCTACTTCTTCATCCTTTGGGGAAATATCACCTAATTCTTCTTTAATAGCCTTAAGTTTTTCCCTCAAAAAATATTCTCTTTGATTATCATCAATTTCTTTCTTTACTTTTAGTTCTAAATTTCTCTCAATATTATATTTTTCTTCTTCTTCATAAATATCTGATAATAACATTTTAGTACGTTCTTTTGGGTCTAAGCATTCTAAATATTTTAAAAGTCGTTCTAAATCAACAGCCAAACTCATAGCAACAATATCAGTTATTTTAGAAAGTCTTTCTAAAGGCTTAATAGCATCTAAAATACTATTGCTTAAATATGAAATAGTTTTAACATGAGATTCCATATCCTTTTTTATTTTCTGTATTAAAATCTTTTCTTCTTTTTCGTCAATTTTTTCATCATTTAATTCTGTAACAATTGCTTCTAATACTTCATCCTTCTTATCAGCATTTAAATATGTATCAACTTTTGCTCTCGATAAACCACTAATTACGATTCTAATTCTACCATTAGGTAGCTCAATTTTATGGCTCAATTTAGAAATAATTCCCATTTTAGGAAGATGCTTATAATCAACTTCATTAATTGTTTCAGCTTCACAAACTACCAGCAATTTATTATGATGAAACATTTCAGCTTCATCAACAATTATACTAGAATCACCTTTTTCAAATTCTAATTTTATATCATTATTTGGTAACAATACGATTCCTCTAAGCAAGATAACTGGTAAGTTTGTTTTCATCATATTGCACCTCCACATAAATTGGTTTATATTATAGTACAATCACTCTAAAATGTCTATGAATTTAATAAAATTTTTTTGATTTTTTTGCGTCAAAAAAACAAAAACATTTAGTGATAAAATCCGTTCATTAGAAAATATAAGGCTATTCTAAATTTTGTCACTAACTTTTAATATTATGAAGTTTCAATGAACTAAAAAAATTATAATATAATCTTTAAATATAATAAAAAACTTAATAAATTTTAAATATTATTAAGTTTTTCTATATCACTATCATTTAACAAATTAATTCTTAAATTATTAATACCTATACTATAATAATAATTACATTTTTCTAAATTATTTCTAGCTTTACAATTATATATATACATTAAATCCTCATCTTCAATGACATTATATAATTTATTTAATCTATCTTTTAAATAAATATTATTTTCAACCCTCTTATACATCTTTAATAGATTAAATTTTGAAACCATTAATTCTTCCTTACCATAAACAATTAATTCTAAATTAGGATTTTTATTATATCTTATTTTATAATTACTAATTATTTTTACAATTTGTTCATCTTTTAATTCATAAGATAAAGTTATTTTTTTTACACCAATACTATGTAAAAAAGCTACTGTATAAGAATTTGTAACATTGAAAGAAAAGTCTGTATCTAAATTATTGTTTTGATAAAAATTTAAACTACCAATCTCTCCTATTAATAATTTATTATCAAAATTTTGATGCTTTTCTAAAACACGAGGTAATTTTTTTACTACTCGTTTATCAATTTTTAATTGTTCAAACAATTGCTTATTTTGGATATAAATATTATCAATTTCTTCATCTTTAATTTTATTATATTGATTATAACTATTAATATAATAATTTAAAGATTTATTAATTTTAAAATCAGGTAAAATAATATTATAAATAGACTTTTTATAAGGAATTTTATATTGTCTTAAATTATTTAGTTTATCAATAGCTTCCCTTCTTAATTCATTTAAAATTTTTAAAGATATAAAACTATTATTATCTAAATCAATATCTAAAAAATCAAAATCATAAATAGTATTACCTAATTTTTTTACTTGTTTCATTACTTGTTCTTTAGTTAAATAACTTGTTTTAGCGCATTCAACTTTTTCTTTTGATTTAACCTCTATTTTATTAATATTATCTGTTATAACTAAAGATATATATTCTCCTTGTTTTATCTTTATATAACCTTTAATTAAAACTTTTCTATTCAATTTAGCTAGTTTATCTTTAATACTTTTTAATTGTAACATATCCGTTGTTTTTACAACTTCATCGCCAATATTAACTTTATCATCCACTTTTATAGAAATAATATCGCCTTTTAAAGCAGAATTAACTAACTTTTTATCTTTATATATATAATTTAATTGCAAACCAACATCAGCAATTTTATTAATAATCCTGATTCCATCACCTTGTGTAATATTATCAGATAATTTTATCTTAATGAAATTATTATTCTGACCTAAAACAACACCTATTTTGATTCCTATATGATTTGGTCGATATTGATTAACTATTTTAGAATTATCTTCATTAAATAAAAAGCCTTTAGTAAATTCCCGATTATATATTTTTTTCAATTCTAATTTATCACTATCAGATATAATTACTTTTCCATACTTATAATAACTATCAATAGTCTTACGATAAATACTTACAACTAAATAAATATATTCTTCCCTTTTCATTCGACCTTCAATCTTAAAACTATCGACCCCTGCCTTAATTAAAGAACCAATATTCTCTAAAGTATTTAAATCTTTCATACTAAGTAAATATTTATTTTGATTTAATATCTTTTGCTTATTTTCATCAATACTAACTAAATCATAAGGTAAACGACAAGTTCCAGCACAAGAACCGCGATTACCACTTCTTCCACCAATTAAACTACTCATAAGACATTGTCCAGAATAACTTACACATAAAGCACCATGCCCAAACACTTCAATATCAATATCAACTTCTTTTTTTATTTCTTTTATCAATTCTATAGATGTTTCACGAGCTAAGACAACTCTTTTAAGTCCATATTTTTTAGCAAATTTTACACCTTCTAAATTATGAATATGCATTTGTGTCGAGGCATGAATTTCTAAATTAGGATAAGTTTTTCTTATTAAATCTAACATACCTAAATCTTGAATAATAATAGCGTCTACATTATTAGTATGTAAAAAATCAATATAATTAATAAATGTTTCTATTTCATCCTCATATATAAGAGTATTAACTGCTACATAAATTTTTACGCCATATAAATGCGCATAATTAATAGCTTCAACTATTTCCTCATTAGAAAAATTACCAGCATAACTTCTAGCGGAGTACGCATAACCACCAATATATACTGCGTCAGCCCCTGCTTCTATTGCCGCAACGAGTCCAGTCATATTTCCAGCTGGCGCCAATAACTCAATTTTTTTCATACTGCACCTTCAATCTAAAATAAGTATACCATATATTGAAAAAAGATAAAATTGATGTTATTATATTAATTTAAGAAGTGAGATGTTATTATGAATAGTAATATAGAATTTTTAAAAAACATTATTAATAAAGATAGCTTAAAAGAATATTTAGAAATAGAGGAACTAGAACAAAATGTTTTGAATTCAGAAAATATAACTAATCTACAACTTTACAAACTTACCATTGTTAAAGAACAATTACTTAAAAATTTATTATATACTATAAAAAAAGAACAAACAGAGTTATTTCTTGATCGCTTAAGATTATCATATAATGTCTTTAGTTACAAAATAAATGCAACAATTAAAAACGAGGATTTAGAAGAGATTACTAAGCGATTAAGATTAGTTGATAAAATTATTGATATATGTTTACTAAAATTAAATTATATTTTAAAAAAAATGCAAAAAACAAAACACAATGATGAGCTATTAACTATTTACCTATATTTATTAGCCATTACAAATTTAAAAAATGAATGTAATAAATTTTATAGTCAGCAAATTGAAATCTACAATACTAAATTAAGAAATATCAATACTGAATTTTATAATAATATTGATATTGAATATACCCTAACTAATATTGAAAAAGTAAAAGCTTTAATCTTAACATTTAATTAACAAAAAAATAATCATTAAGATTATTTTTTTATGACTAAATTATTATTAACATAATCAAATGTTATTGTTGAATTAAAGTCAACATTACATTCTATAATTGCATTAGCTAATAATGTTTCTAAATTTCTCGATACAAATCTTTTAATTGGGCGTGCACCAAAACGACTATCATAAGAAGATTCAACTATATATTTTTTTGCCTCATCAGTTAAATTAATTTTTATTTTTTTATCATCTAAACGTTTTTCAATATCACCAATTATCTTATTTAAAATATCATATATAATATCTTCTTTTAAAGATTTAAAAATTATTATTTCATCAATACGATTAATAAATTCTGGCTTAAAAGTATGTCTTAATTCATTCATAACTAGTTCATGACTATTATCTGCATTTTCCAAAATATATTCACTACCTAAATTAGATGTCATAATAATAATGGTATTTTTAAAATCAACCGTTCTACCTTGCGAATCTGTAATCCTACCATCATCTAAAATTTGCAATAAAATATTAAAAACATCATGATGTGCCTTTTCTATTTCATCAAATAAAACAATACTATAAGGATTACGTCTAACCGCTTCTGTTAATTGTCCACCTTCATCATATCCTACATATCCTGGAGGAGCACCAACTAATCTAGAAACTGAATGACTTTCCATATATTCACTCATATCAATACGAACGATATGACGTTCATCATCAAAAAGTTCATAAGCTAATGTTTTTGCAACCTCTGTTTTTCCAACCCCAGTTGGCCCCAAAAATATAAATGAACCAATTGGCCGATTAGGATCTTTAATTCCCGCACGAGCACGAATGATCGCCTCACTAACTAATTTTAAAGCCTCATCTTGACCCTTAACTCTTTTTTTCATACTTTCTTCTAAATTAAGCAACTTTTCTCTTTCACTACCAACCAATTTACTAATTGGAATATTTGTCCATTTAGAAATAATGGAAGCAATACTCTCATCATCAACAGTATCACTTAAAATATCCGAACGATCATTTTTGCGAAGTTCTTCTAACTCAGACTCTAATGCTGGTATAACACCATGTCTCAGTCTAGCTGATGCTTCTAAATCATAATTGTTTTCGGCTGTCTCCAATTTAAATCTTGCTGATTCTATTTCTTCTTTCTTTTTACTTATTTTATCATTTATATCTTTTTCTGCTTCCCAATCACTTCGTAATTTCTTCTCTTGCTCTTTTAAAGTAGTCAGAGAAGAATCTATTTCTTTAACACGATTTTTTGAAATAGAATCCTTTTCCTTTTTCAAAGCCTCTTTTTCTACTTCTAATTGCATTATTTTTCTAGTTAATGTATCAAGTGGAACAGGTACTGAATCCATTTGCACCTTTATTGTAGCACAAGCTTCATCGACCAAATCAATGGCTTTATCAGGTAAAAATCTGCTAGTAATATATCTATCTGACAAAGTAGCTGCTGCAACTAAAGCATTATCTTTAATATTAACACCATGATAAACCTCAAATCTTTGTTTTAATCCACGAAGAATTGTTATCGTATCTAAAACAGTTGGCTCACTAACTTGAACTTTTTGGAATCTTCTTTCTAAAGCTCCATCTTTTTCAATATATTTACGATATTCATTTAATGTTGTTGCCCCAATACAATGAATTTCACCACGAGCAAGCATTGGCTTTAACATATTTCCAGCATCCATAGCGCCTTCCAAGGCCCCTGCCCCGACAATTATATGTATTTCATCAATAAACATAATGATTGAACCTTCAGATTCCTTAACTTTTTTTAAAACTGCTTTCAAGCGATCTTCAAATTCACCGCGATATTTAGCTCCAGCTATTAAAGCTCCCATATCAAGTTCCCAAATTGTTTTATTCTTTAAACTAGCGGGAACATCATTTTTGATAATTCTTTGAGCTAAACCTTCAACAATCGCTGTTTTTCCGACACCTGGTTCCCCAATTAAAACAGGATTATTTTTTGTTTTACGCGATAATATTCTTGTAATACTACGAATTTCTTCATCACGGCCAATTACTGGATCAACCTTGCCATCTTTAACACTTTCAGTAATATTACGACCATACTTTGTTAAAACATCCTCTAAATTTTCTTGATAAGGATTTTGTCCATTCATGAATATCCCTCCTTCTTTTATTTTAGCAAAAAAGTGAATGGTTATTCCATTCACTACTAATTATACTCAAAAATTGGCACTTGTCAAGCAGGAGTGCTAAAACTTTAATATTTTTTGAAATTGCTTTCTCCTATCTTCCAGAACCATACTAAAATAAGCAATTGTATCTTTCTTTAAATATATCTGACTATTATTATAACTAAATCGCTCTAATATTTTTTTATACTCGTTATCATATGCTAGCCTTTCTAAATAAGGAGTACAAATATCAGGGTATTCCATATATAATTCAACTAAATTGGGATCCAACCCAGAATATATATTTTGACTTATTTTTTGAGCCTGTTCTTGGTTTTCAAATTTCAGTTCATCTGAAAATGGAAAGGCGGGCATCCATGTCATGCCTGGTGTATAAATTAATGAATTTCTTTGCTCAATTCCTAACATCTTTTCACTATCATAAACTTTTGAAGGAAAAAATTCCTTTAATTTAGGTAAGTCATCTTCTACTTCAATATATTTATTTCCTAATTCAGTCTTAGCTAAATTATTAGCACGTAATCTATCTTTATAATTTACATTTTTGATGGCAGGTATTTGAAAACCAATATTATTATAATTTCTATCTGCCTGAAACATAAAGGCATCACTTATAAATAACTTTATAAAAAAATCTCTATTTTTATTATAACATTCCTCCGTAAGTGTTTGCTTCAAGTATGTTAATAATGTTTTAAATGAATAATTTCCATAACTTACTAAATCAGAAATACTCGCATCAAATAATTCATTAACTAAATAATAATTATTATCCTTATTTTGAAAATTATCAGAAAGCAAACCAATCATGTGTTCATTACTCCCTTTAAGACCATCAACCAATCTGATAGATGCCACCTGATAATCAACTGTATCTAAATCCATAATATTTCTTCCAAATAAACTAAAAAATTGCTCTGTAAATAAACGGTAGTCATCTCTTACTTTAAAGTATTTTAATTTTCCACTTATTACATACCATGTTGGTTTCTCTTTTAAATGCTTATTGTTTATAAGCACCATATGTTTCAATTTTTCTAATGGTATACTACGACAATCATAATGTGGTATTACTGCAGTATTTAATTCCATAAAAAAGCCCCCTTTTGGGAGGGTATTATAACATTAAAAAATTTAAGTGTCAATACAAATTTTAATTTCTGTATTTTTCTAAAATATACTTAATTTATTTAGAATATAAAAAAGTAAACAAATTGATAAATTTATATTATTTAATATAAAAATCAGTTCTAAATTGATATCTAAACTAGTTTATAGCCTTTCACCAAAACCTAAATTATAAAAAATATGAAAATATTATAAATTTTAGATAAAAAAAACATTGAACTATTTTCAACGTTTTTCTAAAAATTATTATTAAATCTATATCATTCCAGTTATCTTTAATTCATCATCTATTTTTATATTATATACATTAGCATTCTTTCCTAACCCAGGAAGAGTTAAAATAGAACCTAAATAAACAACAATAAAACCCGCTCCATTACTAACCTTGATATCTTTAATCGTTATATCAAAATTATCAACAATACCTACCGATTTAGGATTATCTGATAAAGAATACTGTGTCTTCGCAATACATATAGGTAATTTAGAAAAGCCATCTTGTTCTAGTTTGTCGATTTTTTCTAAAATCTCATTAGTATATATTATATTATTAGCTCGATAAATTTCCTTACAAACACAATCAATTTTTTCTTTAATAGATAAATTAATATCATATAATGGAGCAAAATTACTATCATTATTAGTTAATTCTATAACTTTATTAGCTAAGTCGATTGCTCCTTCACTACCATTAGAATGTGCAAAAACTAAAATACAATCAATACCTTTAGTATGACAATACTCTTTAACAATATTTATATCTTCGATTGTATCACTAGTAAATTTATTAAGACAAATAATAACATTACCTAAATATTTACACATATTTTCAATATGAACACCAAGTACTTTTAAACCATTTTGAAGGATATCATTACCATTATATTTTAAACTTCTAATCGTTGTATTAATTACTACTACTTTAGGGTGCAAATCCCCTACTCTGCATTTAATATCAAAAAATTTTTCAGCTCCTAAATCGGAGCCAAAGCCTGCCTCAGTTACAACATAATCAGCTAAATTTAAAGCCATATTAGTCGCAATTAAAGAGTTACATCCATGAGCAATATTGGCAAATGGGCCACCATGGATTATTGCTGGATTATGTTCTAAAGTTTGAACTAAATTTGGTTTTACTGCATCTTTTAGTACAACTAATAAACTATCAACACAATTTAAATCTTTAGCGAGTATTGGTTTATCATCTAAACTATATGCAACTAATATATTACCTAATCTTTCCCTTAAATCTTTAATGTCACTAGCTAAACATAAAATAGCCATTATTTCGCTAGCTGCTGTTATATTAAATTTTTCTTGTCTTTTTATATCTTGATAACCAATTTCTATATTACGTAAAAATCTATCATTTAAATCTATTGTCCGATTAAATTGAATTCTATTTATATCAATCTTTAATTCATTACCTTGAAATATATGATTATCAATTACAGACGAAAGCAAATTATTGCAAGTCGTAATAGCGTGCATATCACCAGTAAAATGAAGATTAATATCAGCCATTGGTACAACTTGTGCTAAACCGCCACCTGTTGCTCCACCTTTCGTTCCAAAAACAGGTCCAAGTGATGGTTCTCTTAAAACAACAATACTTTTTTTTCCTAACTTACATAAGGCATCATTTAAGCCAATACTTATTGTTGTTTTGCCTTCACCGAAAGGTGTCGGATTAATTGAAGTTACTAAAATAAGATTTTTTTCCTTATTTTTTTTATTTAAGAGTGCTAAATCTAACTTTGCCTTATACTTACCATAAACCTCATAATCATTAATATCTAATCCTAACTTTTTAGCTACCTCGCTAATTGGTTCCATTACTACCGAATTAGCTATTTCAATATCACTTTTCATTTGATCACCACTAACATTATATTCTATATTTTATTAATTAAAAGAAGAATTACTCATTCTCCTCGTGAATTTTTTCAATTATATTTTCAATATTCTTTCCATATTCAATTGATTCATCATAAACAAAAGTAAGTTCTGGAATATGACGAATATCGATTCGATCAGCTAATTCTCTTCTAATAAAACCACTAGCATTATTTAAAGCATCAACCGTATTTTTTATTTTATCTTTATTAAAAACTGTTACATAAACTTTTGCAAAACTTAAATCATTTGTTACCTTACAATCCGTTACTGTTACAAATTTGATATCCTCATCTTTTATTTCCGTTGCCAAAATATAACTAATTTGTTTAACCATTTCACTAGCAATTCTCTCGATTTTAACGCTCACAAAATCACCTCTTCTAATTTTATTATAGCATTTAAATGATGTCTTATCAACAAAAAAGGAAGTCAAAACTTCCCTAATTATTAAATTTCAACATTATGATAAACATGTTGCACGTCTTCAATATCATCTAATAATGTAATTAAACGATTAAACATTTCTAAATCTTCACCAGCTAACGAAATTTTATCCTTAGGTAACATTGTAATTTCATCCATATCAAATTGAACATCTGGTAAAGCTTTAATAATTGCTTCTTTTATTTTAAAATTGTCTTGTGGCTCACCATATAAAACAATCGTATCATCCTCTAACTCCATATCAACATTATCAATATCATTCTCAATTAAAGCATCTAATGTTTGTTCTTCTGTTAAACCTTTAAAACTAATTATGCACAAGTTATCATAATTATAAGTAATACTACCCATACTACCCATTTTACACTTAGTTTTATTTAAAGCTGCCCTAACTGAACTTATTGAACGATTAACATTATCAGTTAAGCAATCAACAATGATTGTCGAACCAGCTGGTCCAAATACTTCATAGCGAACAGAATCATACGATTCATCAGCTCCACTATTAACTTTATCTATAGCTCTTTTAATAATATCAGCTGGAACTTGATCCTTTTTTGCTCTTTCAATTAATCTTTTTAAGGCAGCATTACTAGTTGTTTCTACCCCACCTGTTTTAGCCGCTTGATAAATTTCTCTAGCATACATAGAATATAATTTACCTCTAGCAGCCCCAGTTTTTTGAATACTAGCCTTTCTTACCTCATAAGCCCTTCCCATAAAATCACCTTTTCTATAAATTATATTTTTATTTTACTTTAATTATTTAAAATATGCAAGTTTATCTTTTTTTATCTATTTTATCTATTAATTCATAATATGATGCTACATATTTATCACTATACAAGTCCAACAAGTCAAAATTTTCACTAGTCTCACATTTATAATTTTCATGATTTTTATATTTCTCCATATTAATTTTAATAATTGGAATATGAAATTTTTTAGAAAATTCAATATCAATAGGTGTTACTTTATCAAATGCAACAACATAACTAGGTTCTAAAGTTTTAGATAAATACTTTGAATTATTACATTTAATCTGATAAATGATTTCATTATAACCACGAGTGTCTTCAATCAAACTAGCGGGAGTATATAACTTATTTAATTTCCTAGTAGCAATACCACTTTCCTTATTATAATATGAATTGGAATCCATATTATAAATATGAACAACCCTATCAACATCAAGATTATTAAAGCCCACAACAAGCATATCACTAGAATCATGAAAAAAGTTCATTTTTAAATTGCTGATAAGGCTCATTGAAGTACTATCCCATTTAGGATTTTCAAAAATACCATCAATATTTTGTACATTTGACTTTACTACGGAAGTATCATGAATTAATAAATAAAATGGTTCACCATTAAACTCATAAATATCCGTTCCATATAAAGAAGATAATTCTTTATTTTTTTGATTTTTTATATTTTCGATATTTACCAAACTATTATTAATTAAGCTATACGATTTTTGTCTAGAGGCATAAAAATCATCATAATATTCTTCTATATAATTTTTGTTCCTATCAAAACTATTATAAAAATCAATATCAACTATACTATCACTATTCAATATTTTTAATAATCTTAAATAATGTTCCATATTTTGATCATTAATAACTTTTTGTTCATTATTAAATTTAATTAGGTTTTCTAAATCTAATTTAAAATTATAAATAATATCTTCATAATATCTATCAACCAAAATTTCTTTAAATTTTAAACATGTCGATTTCATAAAAGCTAATTTTAACGCAGTAATTTTATCAAAAACATCTAGTTTTCTATTAAAAAATGCCGCATTAATATCATAACAAAGCTCATCATCCAAGTTAGCCTCTAAATCTAAGTCAAAAAATATTTGTTGATCAACAAGTTTACCATCAACCACTAAAGAATTAAAAATATCAGCATATTCTTTAAACATTCCTAAATCTTTGTCATAACTATTTATGATGTTATCATAATAAACGTTTCGTTTATTTTTTATATCTGATAAATATAATAAATTATTATTTTTATATAATGAATCCATCATAAAACGATACTTTCTAATATCTCCTTCATTAACTAGTTTTTCTATAAATCTTTTGTCACTCAAAACTTCTTCACTAAAGCTAACACCCTTAAAAATTAATTTACTTATATCATATTTATCATCTAAAATAAGATTTTTAAAATAGGAATTTTCTAACATAACTTCAATAATTTTAGTATCATATAAATCTAAATCATCAATATCAATACTCTTATTTTGAATAATTTTATCAATATTTTCTTGTCTTTTTAAAATTTCAGCTAAATTATCACCCCAATAAGATATTGCACCTAAACCTAAATTATTAGCAATTAAATAATCAAAAAATTTTTGAACAAAGAAAATATTTTTAGGGCAAAAATTACTTTCATCATAATGTTCATATATTTGCTTTAGAATTTTATCGTCTGTTAAAATATCATTAGTCATTTCATTTTCCAAATTTATTAAAGCATTTATTTTTGAATAAAACTCATTCGAATTAACTAACAAATCTATTCCTTGCTTATCTAAAAATATATCTAATAATTCTTTATCTAATGATTCAACAAAGTTAGCAAATAAATAATAATAAGAATTAATAATTCGATTTTTTACTTTTTCATTAGATAAAACTAACTTCTTTTTCTCTTTTGACAAACTATTAATTTCATCTAATAAATTATCAATATCAGATGCTAATAAATTATTAATATAGTTATTACCTAACATTTATATTGACACCTACTTAATGCATCTTTAGCAGCCATTTGTTCCGCTTCTTTTTTACTGTGAGCTACTCCTTTGCCATAAGTAACATCATCAATTTTTACAACAACTGTAAATGTTTTGTTATGAGCAGGGCCTTCTTCATCAACAACACTATATTCTAAACTTCTTTTATCGGTTTGAACCAATTCTTGTAATACGGATTTATAGTCATCAAAAAAATCAATTTCTTTATTTTCTATTATAGGAATTATATATTTATATATAAATTTTTTAACTGTTTCAATTCCCTTATCTAAAAATAATGCACCAGTAAAAGCCTCAAAAATATCCGCAACAATGGCTTTTCTTACCTTGCCACCATTTTCACTTTCGCCCTTACCAAGTAGTAAGTATTCATTTAAGCCTAACTTAAGTGAATATTCATATAATGCATTTTCACAGACATAATGAGCCCTAAGTTTTGTCATTTGTCCTTCTTCTTCTTCGGTATTCAAGTATAAATACTCACTCATAATAAGTTCTAAAACAGCATCCCCTAAATACTCAAGTCTTTCGTAACTTTTAACACGATGTTCATTCGCATACGATGTATGTGTAAAAGCTGTTTGATATATTTCTTTATTAATATCTATTTTTAAATCACTTATGATATCCATATTATCACCTTTATAAACATTATACCAAAAATGAAATCATTTTAATATCTAATTTACATTTATTTCTATTTCTAGTATAATTATAATGGTGTTAATATGAAATATATATTAATTGGTTTAATTAACTTTTATCAGATGATACCAGGACCATGGCATAATAGTTGTCGGCATATACCAACTTGTTCTAACTATGGAATAGAGGCAATTAAAGAGTATGGTGCTCTAAAGGGGACTTATCTTACAATCAAACGTGTTTTAAAATGTAATCCATTATTTAAAGCGGGATATGACCCAGTCAAAAAAAAGGAGAATTAATATGAAAAAAATCGCAATAATTTTATTAACTTTAACAATGATTATTTCTACTAGTGGTTGTTTAAAAAGAGATAATCTAGAAGATATTGATATATATACAACAAGTTATCCTATTGAATATATTACTACCCGCTTGTATGGCGATCATAGTACAGTTAAAAGTATTTATCCCGATGGTATTATTATTGACCAATATGAACTGACCGATAAGCAAATAAAAGATTATAGTAATGCTAGTCTATTTATATTTAATGGACTTGCTTCAGAAAAAAATTATGTGGCACCAATTTTTGAATACAATCAAAAAATAAAAATTATCGATACAACACTTAGTATGGATTATGAACATTATATTGAAGAATTATGGTTAAACCCTTCTAACTTTTTGATGCTTGCCCAAAATATAAAAATTGGTTTTAATGAATATATAAATAACCACTATCTAAAGAATGATATTGAAGAAAAATATGAAGAATTAAAGGTTGAAGTATCTAATTTAGATGCGAAAATAAAACTAATGGTTGAAAGTTCAACTAATAAAACGATTGTTGTAGCTGATGATTTATTTAAATTTTTAGAAGATAAATATGGGCTAACCGTTATTTCCTTAGAAGAAAATGATAATCTAACAGACAAAACCAAAGCAGATGTTGTTAATTTAATTACTAGTGGACAAATAAATTATATTTTTACAACACAAAATAGAGAGGTAAATGATACCGTTAAAGAAATTCAAGCAGCAACTAATGTCGAATTAGCTGGGCTTAAAACAATATCCAATTTAACTGAAGAAGAAAGAAAAAATAAAGATGATTATTTCACACTAATGAATTATAATATTGAATTATTAAAACAAGAATTATATGATTAAAATTAAACTTTGTTTAATTTTTTTTAATTTAATGTTATAATTATTGTGGTGAAGTTAAATGGAAGTAGAATTATTAGGCGCAATTGATTATAATAAATTAAAAAAATATTTAAAAGAAAAACATATTCATGACTATAACGAAATTATTAATTATATAAATAATCTAGAAAAAGAAAGACGTTCTGGTGTAGTGGCAACAGCTGGAGGTTTATCAAGATTTCCAGGTGATGTTTTCGAGCGACTTTTTAAAACAGAAAATCGCACTTTTGAACAAAATGTTAATTTTATAAAAAAAGTTATCACGATGGGACACGATTCCATAACTGATCATGATTATTGTGTCTTCGCTCTTAAAAATATATCGGCAATTATTGAGCAAACAGCCATTGAAGAAAGATTCTCATCTTTTACAGTTAAATCTAGAAGAGAAGTTGATTTTTCAAACGTTGGATATTACATACCTAATTTTCATGATCAATATGGTAATTTAATTTCAAACAATGATGAAGCCAAAATAAAATATCAACAACATGAAAAAATGTTATTTAAAGAATATGAAAACCTAACTAAAAAAGGTATTGATAAGGAAGATGCTAGGTTTGTTCTACCATATAGTTATCACTCTAATATTATAATGGGTGTCGACGCTCATACTTTAAAAGACATGATTATTAAATATACAAAAACTAAATATAGTCGCATTAGTGAAATTAGAGAATTTGGTGAAAAGCTTTATGAAATAGCTAAAAAGAATATTCCTTATATTATAGACACCATCGATAAAACTCCAGTTCAACTATCAGACCCTGTTGATACTTATCTAGAGTCTAAAATTAATCATTCTAATTATAAAATAATCGATAAACCACTATTAATAAATCATAGTAAAAATATTGATGACGCAATTGTTATTGCTGCAATTATGCGTAGATATCAATATAGTTATGATAAAACAATCAAAATATATGAAGAAATGTGTAAAACTTATCCAAATTTTAAAGAAGAAATGATAAAAAAAATAGCAACCGAAAGCGACCAATTAGAATTAACACAAATTAATTTTGAATATCAAATTCCTATCTCTTTTGCCGTCTTAACACACCTAACAAGACACAGAACACAACATATTATGGTTCCCGATTTTGTTCCAGTTGTTGATTTAACGCAATATAAAGTTCCACCTAAAATTAAAAATAATTATTTAAATGAATATAACAATATCTTTAGAAAAAATATCGAAATGTATGAACATTTTAAAAATAATTATGGAATTAGAGAAGAAGATTTAATCTACTTCACATTATCGGGAAACATGGTTAACGTTGTTACAAATATGGACGGCAAAACATTAGCGCATATCTTAAGTCTAAGAGAATGCAATAAAACACAATGGGAAACACGAGAAATGGCTCATCATTTACATCAAGAAATTAGAAATATTCCTGGTGCTGAAATATTTAGTAAAAATATTGGTCCAAAATGTGAAACGCATGGATTTTGTCCAGAAGGGAAAGAATCATGTGGTAAAATTTTGACATTAACCAATAATAAGTAATATTATTTTACTACTATAAATATTTTATTACGTTATTAATTAAAAATTATAAAAGCATAAAAAGGGTATTAGCGAACTGCTAATACCTTTTTGTCTTAAAATTTATAAGATTATATTAATTTTAAATGGCAAACATTTACCTGTCAATTTCTCCTCTAAAAGATGTAATCATTAACTTTTGAATATCTTCGTAACTATAATTATTAGCTATTAACCAAGATAATTTTGTTACCATTGTCTCCATACTCATATCCCAAGCAGGAATAGCTCCTAACTCTTTTGCCAAAATACCTGGTTCATTTACACTCATACTAGATACTCCATCAGGAGCCTGAGTTGTTACAACAATCGGAATCTTATGTTCTTGTAAATATTTAAAAGCTTCTCTTAAATTAGGGTAAGTAGCATCTTCAGTCGCTACATTAGGATCCCCAGCCCCTGTTGCCCTGAGAATAAATCCTTTTACGCCACTTTCGGCAAGTTTAATAATATATTCTGACTTTAAACCAGGGAATTCCGTTAATGACATAATATCATTATCAAACTTATTTTTCAATTCTAACCCACTTTTAGTTTTGCTCCTAGTCCCCAAATAACTTAAATGTCTATTTAAAGATGCCTCATTAAAAACAATTGAGTTTCCTAAATAGCCTATATCTGGTAAGCGACCAAAAGTTTTAAAAGCGTCATAATCAAACTCAGTTTTCTTTTTTACCCTAGTACCTGTTATAACTTTACTTCCAAAAATTAAAAATACACCGGCAATATTTTCCTTTTCAACAATTACTCTTAAAATATTTTCTAGATTCATTACGGCATCAGACCCAGGAATACTATAGGATACTTGTGAACCTGTAAAAATTACAGGCTTGCCTAAATTACCTATCGCATAGGAAACGGCCGCCGTAGAGTACCCCATCGTATTAGTACCATGTGTTACAATAAAAGCATCATACTCATCATAATTATCATAAATCGCTTGAGCTATTAATTCCCAATCCTTTGAAATCATATTAGAGCTATCTTTATTCAGAATAGTAATTGAATCAATAGCCTCCAAATTTAACTTTTCTTTAAATGGTTTTAAAATGTCAGCAAAAGTCTTACCCCTAAAAGCATTATCGTTGCTTACAGCAATACCTGTATCTGTATGTTCTTGTGATATTGTTCCACCTGTTGAAACCACTAATATTTTTTTCATTTATTAATTATTCCTCCTTATAAAACTATATCTTTATTATAACATTAAATTTTAATATTTCAAAAATTTATAACCTGAAACTATAGCAATTAATACCTTTGCTAAATAAAAAATAGTTTTACCTCATTATTTACATTATCGTTTCTACTTAATCTTTCTTATTCGCTTTTACTAAGTTCTTTAATATTTGATTTTTATTTTCGTCATCAAGAAAATCAAATTTTCTATCACAAATTGTCGCCCTTAATGGCTCACGAGTTTCTATAGCGTCACTATATCCTTCAAGAATGTATTCATTATAATTAAAATATCGAAAAAATATTTCATCTAACTGTTCTAAAACTTCCTCACATTCATCAACTTCATCATCATTACCAAAATAATTATTTATATGCAATAATATTTCCTTTTCTAACTTAGAATGAGCATAATAATTATTAGCAAATAAACATAACTCTCTTCTTAATTCTTTATTTTTAGGAAAAATAAAAAGTAATTTTATATAAATCCATAAGCATTCGTTAAAAAAATACCAATTATATTCACGAATTTTTGACCTTGTGTCTTTTATCTCATCTTTATACATATAGCCTCCATATAAATTTATCAATAATTATCCATTACTATAATTTACGCATTTTTAGAAAAATTCTCATATAATTGTAAATCTATTTCTTTATCAAAAATACAATGTTTATATAATTTTTTATAAACATCAAAACACTTATTACAACTAATACATTTACTTACCTCATCATTTTTAAGTTTTGCCATAAAATTTTTATCAGTAATAAAGGGACGCGACATTGAAACTAAATCAATTCCTCTATCAATTGCGATATTAATTTGTTCTTTATCCCTAAAGCCACCGACTAATATAATCGGAATATTTACTTCTCTTTTTATCTTCAAAGCATTATCTAAAAAATATGGAATATTCTGTTTATAATTTTTATAATCATTACCACTAACCTCTATCGCATCAACCTTATCTTGTTTTAAATATTTACATATCGTAATACAATCATTTAAAAGTAAAGGTTCACTATCTTGTGTACTAGAAGCAACTTTAACGATTACTAAAAAATTAGGGTCTAATAATAAGTCATTAATTTTTGATAAAATTTGATGCACTATTTTATATCTATTTTGGGTAGTTCCACCATACTCATCGGTTCTTTTATTATAAAAGGGGTCTAAAAATTCATTTAATAAATAGCCATGAGCTAAATGTAGTTCTACACCATCAAAACCAAGCTTTTTTATGAGACGAATTGTTTTTACATGATTATTAATACAATCTTCTATATCTTTGATAGACATTTCCCTTGTGCCATCATTACCACTAGGTGTCATACAATTATTACCCGCTATTTTGATAGCCCTATATCCACCATAAGAAATTTGACAAATTATTTTAGTATCTGTTTTGTGAATCTCACTAGTTAATAATCTTAGTTTATCAAAATTTTCTGGTTCATTAATGCATATATGGGTTAAATCTGCTCTCTCATTTTTATCAATTGCCATGTGTGAGGTTATTATCAAACCAATGCCACTACTCGCCAAAGTTTTATACATATTAATATAAGCATCTGTTACCATTCCATCTACTGAGCCTAAATGTTCATTTGTTGCTGCTCGCACGATTCTATTTTTCAATACGATATTTTTAATATTATATTCTTGCCAAAGACGACTACTATTCAAAAAATACACCTCATCCTATCTAAAATTAGACCTTAAATTTTCTTCTATTATATATTAAATTAATTAAAAATTACTGTAAATATTTCTTTTTATAAGCCCTAGTTTCTTTATATCTTCATCTGTTGAATGTTCAGTAGATACCCTTGATAAATTATTATAAAATTCACTTAATAAATCATAAAATTGACACTCCTGATTATAGATAAGATTTATACTCGCATAATCTACCATTGTTTTTATTCCAAGTGTATCTTTATTAAGATTAATTAAAATAGAGTCACCATGACTTATAACCTGAAGATTGTCTTTTTTGGGCAATAACCCATCAAATGTATATACCTTTTTATTATTTAAATTTTGAGCTAAATTACTAAATATAGGAAACAATTCATTATCATTAGTTATTTCAAAATTTATAGTTTTGAATCTATTGGATAAATTTTGACTAGCAATTCCACAGCCACATATTAAAAAATGTGGGAAACTATTTTGCATACAAGAAGAAATTTTAAAAAATTTATCTATCTCATCATCAACAATATGAATAATCAAAAAACCAGTTCCAGCATATTTATCATCATATAAAGCATATATTCTTTCTACTCCACTACAATATTTATGATTAGGGCAATAAAAATTCTCATCATGAATTTCACCTAACACACAATCCCCTGCCATTGGTTGGCCAAAGCTATCTTCTTTATAACAACTTTGTTCTTCTAAAATTGCTTCTTCCAACTGAGGTGAAATATTCCATTCACAATTAGCGCAACATCTTCCCATATCTAATACCCCCAAGAATAATTAAACAAATATTTACTAACAAAATATTCATAAAATTTAATTCCCTTATATTGTATCATAAAATATATAAATAATATTATTAAAATAAATATTATTAAAATAAATATTATTAAAATAAATATTATTAAAATCCATATTTTAAATTTTTTTTTAACTCTTATGGACAATATCTATACATTAATTTAGAAAAATATTACTTTTTCAACAACAAAAGTAAAAAATTAGTGGTTTACACTAATTCTAAAATAACACTATCGTTTTTTATCTTCTAATCTTTTTCATTTTGCCATTAAATTTTTTTGTACGCTCCGCTAAACCATCTGGATATGTTTCAACGATTTCTGCTTCAATATTTCTTTTTAAATCACTTGGTAATAAATCTAAGCACCCATTAATTTTCTCCATTGATTCCTTTATTTCATCTTTTATGGATTGCAAATTATATGTTGTCATGAACTCAATATTTAATGCACTTGCAGCCTCATTGTAATATTTTGCTAATAGTTCTTTTTTATGAATTTCTAATTCTTCTCCTAATTTTACAATACTTTTAACCTTCTTAATAATTTTGTCACTATTATTATCTATTGCAATTTTTTCTTTTAAAGTTGTAATCTTTTGTTCAATTTGCGCCAATTTAATTTGATTCTCTCTATTAACATCAATGATTTCTTGTGCACTTACATAATCGCTATGAAGAAGACTATGTAACAGCAAGTATAATTTATAAGCACTATCAGTTAATTCATAAACTTCAAAAGCATTAAAATATTCACCATAAGCATCCCAATTTCGTCCAATTAACTTTACAATTCTTAACTCTTTTTTCATCCCTATAATCTGTTGTATAAGAGATATGCCGAATTAAACTAGAATCACTTTTGATTTTAACCATTAAATCCTTAATTATATCAGAATTGAAAGTTACTCTATATCTATCAATTATATTACTATTTTCTTTATTCAAAATAGAGTATTCACCCATTATTCGCACAACTATTCCTCCTTTTTATAGCTGGGTTCTTTTTCTAGAAAGAACTTTATCTCCGCAACCAATTTCTGCTAATAAATCTTCACATTCTTGATTAGGATTACATTCTTTATTTAAAGATAGGAAAATACTTATTTGCCCAGCACCATATTTTTTAGATGCTACATCATATCCATTTTTATCGTAACAAATAATAGTAGCACCTCTTTTTACTAACTCTCTAAAAGGCTTTTTATCCCCGACATTCATAACTATTGGTAATAATTCATTTCTAATAATAGATTTTATATCTATTAAAGAACAGTTATCTATTAGAACCATAATCCTACGATAGTCTAAATTACCAATATAGATTGATATTTCACTCAATAAATTGTCTTGAGTTTCTTGTAAAGCAGTCCTATCTTCAAATTTATTGTCTATTGAATTGTGGTAATATCTTTCATTTATATTCACCCCCAAAAGTTAATTACTATTTATTATATCATACTCTTTTAAAACTTTGAACATTTTTTATAAATTTCATTAAATTTCTCAAAAATAATTTATGCCTATTATTATAAGAATTAGAATTTAAAGCTAGGGACTTCTAAAATACTAATCTTGTTTAGTAGCCCCTTTTTATATATCATAAATAGTATTGGAATTAAAGCCCCGATTTCTAAAATAGCCTTTTATTTTATCTGTAATATCTTCTTTTGTAGATTCACGCCAATTTGTAATAGTTTCCTGATCAATTTCAAAAATCATAAGTACTGATTATGGACTGAATATAACTTCTTTACCATTGATTGAAAAGTTTTGTTACTTTTCACAACACCATGAGCTTTAGCATCTAAATTTTATAACCTATTTTCATAATTTAATTGAATGACTTCAAAATTAAATAACATTGCAATTTCCCTTACTAAAATAATACCTGCATATTTAAAGCTCAAATAATTTGAACAAATTTCAATATCTAACAACTATTTTTTCATTAACAATATCTTAGATGCTTCATATTGTGGAATAATTATTTCTTTACCCATTTTAGACAGCTTATTATAACTTCTTTGTAATTTATTAAAAACAAAATCAGCGCCATCATCAATGGGCATATCCTTTTCTACATAAACCATCCTAAGTAAAGATAGAACAATATAAAAATGTGACATAGTATCGGCATTCGAAACCCAGATATCCTCTAGTGTATTTTTTTCGTTCAATACACTTCCTCTATGATTTAAAATACATTTTTTTATTAACATAATTTTTTCTTTCGATATATCATTGTTCAAAATTTCTTCGGCAATTTCTACACCTATTATATGATGATTCTCTGTATAATCTTTATTTGTTATAGAAGTAACATCATGAAGCAAAGATACTAACGAAACTATATCATAATTTGACCCATATTCATTACAAATACTACAGGATATTTTATATACTAATTCTATATGGTGACTCCATGCACCTATAGCCTATGCATTACTAGATACGTCTTTTAACTTTATCATATATTTCTTAGCAACTATATACACTTATTGATAAATTAATCTATTCATAGAAATATGTATCATAATTATTTTTTTAAAACCATCGATTTATTTTTTACCATTAAAAAATCAAAAGTATTTGTATACATATTAGCAACAAGATCTTCATAGGAATATGTAGTATCAATTTGATTATCCCCTGTTTTATTGGGATTAGCTACATAAAATTCATTATTCCAACTGTTAACACTAGTAACAGCAATGTAATGGCCATAATTAGAAAATGTCCTTGGATGATCTAATTTCCCTTTAGGTCCTACTAATATTAAAGCCATATAATCATTCTTAATCATATCAATAACTTGCTCTTTTTTTAACTCTGGTCGCTCATAGCTATATTTAACAAGTTGATATTCCAAATTAAATCGTTTCACTCGTATTAACTCTTGAAGTAAATATAAAAATCCTACCACCGACGTTCCTAAACGACCATTTTCTTTATTAGTATAAAAATCAATTAAATTTCCACCTTCATCTAGTAACATCATTTTTGCTACCTCAATTGGATCTAAATCATAGCCTATACTAGATAATATTGTTGCCATTGAACAAGGGCCACAACCAAAATTCTGTAATTCATAATTAGGAATGCCATCTTGTCCCTCTACATTGCTATACATATACTGTTTATACCGTTTTGCATACTTTCTTCCAAATTCATTAGGTAAAATAATATCATATTTTTCATTTATTATATCCATCTTTTATCTCCATCTCTTGTAATTCCATATAATAGTTGTAAGTTTCATAAATAGATTTTTCCATTGAATCAATAAATGATTTTAATAAATTATAATTTTCTAATTTTAAAGTCCTTATTTTTCTTTTAATCTCAAGCTGAAAGGCATTGGTAAGTAAAGAACATTGTCTAGTAACTTGCCCACCTAAATATTCACTCCCACTATCAATAGATAGATTATAATAATTAAAATTATTTTCGAATGTTTTAATTATTGATAAGCAACATGTATCATAATCATTAGACCAAATACTACAATCACTTTTTTTATTGTCACTACAACCATGTATATCAATTATTAAAAATTGCTTATATTCGTAAATAAAATTTCTTAAAGCTATTAAATAACTATCTTCTATATATGATAAAGTTTCACCCAATGGAAAATTAGGATCACTATTATCATTAAAAATTCTAGCAAAATAAGAACAATCACACTTTTCGGCTAAATATATGGCTAGCGGGCCCGTTAAATAATCGCTTAATTTAACTTGCGATTCTCTATACTGTTTTACTGCATGTGGACTAGATAACAAAATTGGTAATTTACCTTTTTTAAAAATATAACTTTTATTATCTATACTAATCCCATTTTTATCATTAAGTAAAAATTGATAATTTAAATTCCGTAATTCATTAATAATTGTATTTGTCTTAATCACTCCTTATCTTTATTTTAAACTAATACAATATACAATCAAACTTTAAATTATGGTAAAGTAAAACAAGACACTTTCGCATAATAATCACCACCCATTAATTTTTTTAATTTTAATAGATATAAATTAAATTTAATAAATATTTTAACATAAATAATAAAAATATACCACTAATTTATCAACAATTAATTATTAAAAAAGTTAACCTTTTTTAACTAAAAGTCAACTTCAACATCTATACTATTTTTTATTGGTACACTATATATATATCTTTTTTGCTTTTTATTATATATAAAATTTACATCATGTTTGCCAGCTTTTACTCTTTCTATTTGCGCAAACATACTTGAATATAATTGATCGGCACCGTCCATTGTTTCTTTAACATCTTTATAAGAATTTATTAAAAATTGCATATAACTAAAAAATTTTAATGCCATAAAAAATATAGTTAACCATATTTATTTTCAAACTATATTTCATAAATAGTCAATCGACTAAAAACAATTTGATTTATATAATATATTACGTCTACTTATGTTTCCCAAATTCAACAAACTTACGAATTTGAGAATCTGGAGAATCACTACTTAATATACTATATTCCATCTTTTATTAATCAAATTTAACAAGTACTTCTTCTAAATCAAATCCATTGTTTTTTTCATTTAAAATGACATAAGAAGCAGTATCTATCGGATCTTTTTTATAAGCCATTCCAACTGTTCTAATGGAATAAAAATTAGTTGAATCACTCGACCCATATATTTTTACTTTATCTTCATAACTTAATTTACTCATATAAAAACCTCGTTCCTTTTTGTCCAAGAAACGGGGTTCATATCATACTAGTTGATCTGACTTATAAACAAAATTTACTTAATTATTGATAATAATAAATCAGTTAGCTCTTGTTCGTTAATATTAGTAGTTTCTATATCAAAGTTTATTCCTTGATAATTAAATTCAGTAAAGTATACTTTATCATATTTATAAATTCTTAATTCTAAATCATTTATTTTTGATAATTTACTTCCTTCTTCTGAAAAAAGATAATCTCTTATTGGCTTATTTTCTTTTGAAAATTGAATTTCAATGTTTCGTTCATCACTATTACTATAGACAGTATATATGAAATTATTAAGATAAGTATATGAGTTATCTGTTTTATCTTTATTTGTATAAACAACTTCTAATATATCTTTTTTTAAGTCATTTTCGCCTTTAAAATCTTTTGGTAAACTTAATTTTTCAATAAAGTTCATTGACTCATCATACGGAACATTAACACCATCTACAACTTTAATATCTGCATCAATCTTTAGTGAGCCCACCATCATTTTACTAACATCATTTATATACATACTAACATTATTTTTAGGTTCTATATTAGGCTCATAAATGTTTGACCTTAATTCTTTGTTATTATTAAACAATAATACTCCACTTATTATAGCTCCTAAACAAATTGGAGCTACTGACCATTTAAATATATTTTTGAAATTCATACCCTTTTTCCTTTCTTTATTAAGAATTCTTTGCTTCATAATCTCAATATCAAATTCTTTTTGAAACATTTTCTTAATATTTTTATTATTGGACATTTTCATCACCCCCAATATTTAATAAAGTTTTAAGTTCTTTCAATGTCCTATATAAATTATTTTTAACACTTGATTCATTTATATTTAAATATTCAGCAATGTCTTTTATCCCATAATCCGCATAATAGTATAAATAAAATATTTTTGGAATGATGCCACTTTTCTCCTTTAAGTATTTCCACACTATATCCAAATCAGTTTCTTTAATAAAACTATCTTGTAAATCAAAATCACTAGACGTTTGATCTAACAAATCAATATTGTCCTTATTTGAAAATAATGATAATATTTTATTTTTATAATTGAATCTATAATAATCCTTAACTTTATTTTTAGTGATTCCCATTATATACCCTTTTGTTATTTCAAAGTTAGCATCTTTCTTAATCTTTTTTATTACCTCCAAATAAACATTTTGTATTATGTCTTTTGTATCTTCAATATTAGAACAATTACATACAACATATTTAAGTACATCGTTATATGATTCATAATATAATTTATCAAATGTTTTTAAGGTTTCCTGATCGATCATTTTGTTCACCTCACTATAATAGTCGTAAGAAAATATAAAAAAGTTTCAAAAATTTTTATTTTTATTAAAAATAGATTAGTTTCTTACTAACTAACCTATACTTCACGTTAAATCGTAATTTTTATTACTCTATATTAAAGAAAAAGTTAATTATTGATTTAACAATTCCCTTAAACCTAGAACTTAATTTATAAAGCTTAATTATACTTATAATCATAATGCAAATACTAACCAAAGTAATTAAAAGACCTATAGTTCCATCTATTTCAAATATAAATAATTCTGATATAAATAATATTAAGTCGATTGCAAATATTATACTATATATAATAATTTTATTTTTTGTTTTCATAATCAATCTACTCCTAAATTATAATTTAAATTATAATTCTACAATATTTACTTGATTCCCATGCTCTTTTATAAGGGTAATTAAATCTTCAACTTTTAACCATATTGTTGCTGTATTGTCATTTGGATGTACCCCAATAATATGAGAATTTTTCATAAAATCCTTATCTATATAGAATTGTACTTTTAATTCTTTATCATTTAATAACCCAAATGGAGTTACAGCCCCTGCAATTAAGCCCATTATATCCATTAAATCACTTGCTGATGCAAAACTTAAAGCACGAGTATTATTTTTTTCTTTAAAATCCTTTAAATTGACCCTTTTATCTCCTTTAACAGTTATAAGATAATAATTTCTTTTTTTGTCATCTCTGATGAATAGATTTTTTGCATCTACTTCTGGATAAGGAATATTTATTTTAGATAGTTCTAACATATTGAAAACTGCTTGATGCTCTGTTATTTCGTACCATATATTTTTTGACTTTAAATAATCGTATATATCTTGTTTGTTCATATTTTCATCTCACTTTTAGATTTCTATTTCTCCATCACTTTGCTATAACAAATTATATCATTTTTTTGCTAGGTAGTCAGTACATTTATATAAACATAATCATGTTTATGTCAAATAAAACAAAGGTAAAGAATAGATACCCCTAGGTATTTTTCCAAACTTCGCAAAATTACCTTTGGGTAAAAAAAATACCAAGATCATTGATTGGTATTAATTTATATTAAGTTCGAATAGTTCGAACAGATTCGTCAATGGTGCCCGAAAGAGAGAAGTACAACAACTCTTTGAGCAAAAGAAATAGCCAGTAATAATTTATTAACTGACTATAGTATATCATAAAATCCATGAATGATATAGAAAAAAATACAAAAATATGTTATACTTTTAGTAAGAAGGAGGGAAAATTTATGAATAAAATATTAGGAGAATTTAATGATAACTACTATATTCTAACTACTGATGGAAAAAATGAATTGGTAGAGGAAGTTAATAGAAGAAGATTTTATAATCAAAATAAAGAATATGATGATAATAATTTTATAGCGATTCTTGAATTTATTATTCGAAATTTTGATAATCAGCTTGAATCCGCTTTAGGCGAAAATGTTAAAACAAATGCTATTCCACTTGATAGACATTTTAGAATTGCTGAAAATCGAAGAAAATTAGAAGCTTGGTTTGAAGCTGTTGCTAGTTCTTGTGATAGAGAAGATTTAACCGGAGATGATATATTAAGCTATTTTTGTAGTGAAGAATATCAACAAGGAATTATTAGCAACGGATTTGTATCAACTATTGATGGTATGACAGAAATATTAAAAAGAAATATTGGGCTTGATAATATAGACTTTTTAGATAAAATAAAAAGTCGTAATTCAAGACCTATTAAGAGATAAAAAAATATATACACGTACATTGACTATGGCAATGTACAAGTGTGTTTACTAAATTGACACCATTTAGTATTTACGGACTACGAATTAAAAAATATCGTAGTCCTTTTCTTCTAAATACTGAATCATTTCTTTTTCTTTAGATGTATTTTTTGTGATATATGAAATATCAGAATCATTATATAGATTATTGTTATAACAATCTTTGATTTGATTTAAAACAATATCTTTTTCTGTATCTTTTCCAAATAGAAGAATATTTCTAAATATATCTTTTAATGCTTGTAGTAACTGAATAATAAAATTTTTAAATGAAGTATTATCGTGTTCTAATTTTTCAATTTTATTGTTTAAATAATTTATTTGATTATCTTTCTCATCATTGACAGCAAGTAATTCTTTATAGTGTTTAATCTCTTGTTGTAGTTCTTTATAAAGTCCTTCACTTTTAGCAACTTTATTAACTGCTTCATTTGCTTGTTTTAAATAATCCATTAGTTCTAAATAAGTATTATAGTCAAATACTATTTTCTTATTTAAGATACCTTTGCTTTTACTTTTCATTTTATTAATGAGTGATCGATATTTACGATTAAGTTCCCATTTTGTATTATCTAAATCTTTATTAAATATTCTTGTTACTTGTTTTAGTTGTCTTGGACTGAGATTTTTTACACCTGTATTTTTTTGTCCTCTTTCTAATTTAAATCCATTTTTATTTAATCGATTACAATATTTATCTTGTAATTCACTTAAATGAATACTGCTTTTAATATATGCCTTTTTAGAAATAGAATATCTTTCTTGATTAATTCGTTTATCAAACTTTTTAACAAGTGGTACTACAACCAAATGAATGTGTGGTGTTTTCTCATCCATGTGTAGAGTAGCATGAATTATTTGTTCTTTTTTATAACCCATATCCTCATAAACAAAATCTAATACGGTATTTGCCCATTTCATTAATTCTTCTTCGGATAAACTATCAAAGAATATCTTATCACTTGTAAATAGTATTTCATCTGCAACAACACTTTTAGAATCATTTACCATTTGATAAAATGATTTCTTTCTATCAGCCCTCATATTTTGTTGTCTTTTATTATATTCTAATTGATAATCTTTTGTTATTTCATAAAATCTTTCAATGTATTTTTTATCACATTTGATAAGTTCAATATTTTTATGACTATCCTCTATCCTAATGTCAGGATTTGATTTATAGGATTCTTTTTCTCTTTTGTTGTGTTTTCCTCTATTAGATAAATCACTTAATGATTTTACACCTTCACATCTAAATATGGCATAACTCATTTGATGCCTCCTTTGTCTTACCAATACGACTTAGGATTGCACTTTCCATATCTAAAGTAATAACACCTAATCTTAATGTTTTATCATCATATCTTTTTGAATCAGATAAAACAATTAATCTTAATACCTTCTCATAATCTCCATTAGGTATAAATCCAACATCTTCTAAGTAATCATCTGCTTCTATTTCATAGTAATTTAATTTTAACTTATCATTGTTAATAGTTTCTTGTAGTTTATCAAAATATTCCTGTGCTTCTTTACTTGTTTTCCCTTCGTGATTCATTGCAATTTTAGAACCACTAGAATCTGAGAGTATACTCCAATTACAAGGGACACCATATTCATTATGAAAGTTTACTAAATCAGCTAAAAAGCTCTTTCTATATTCTATATATTTTAGTTCTGTTTGTTCTCCAATTTTATTTACTTCAATATTATCAATATAAATAGATATAATTCTTTTCATTTCTTCTCTTGGTGTATTTGTTAAACTTAAAATATTTTCCATGATTTTATCTGGATAGACAAGTTCATCAATTTTCTTGGTATCTTCTAAAACTAATAAATCATTGGTAGTGAAGTTAAAATTCTCAACTTGTTTTTCTTCTTTGATTTTCTTTTCTAATTCTTCGATATTAAACTCAATTGATTTTAATTCATTACCAAACTCATCCATTTTAACGATACCTTGCATATATGCCGTTTTAATTCTATCTTTTTGTTTTTCTAATTCTTTTATCTTTTTCGTATATTCTTCGGTATTATTATCTAATTTAGATTTAATAAATGGAGTATAATACTTATTCATTAAATTATCTTTTTGAATTAGCTCATATAGTTCAATAAGTAATCCATTTTTAATTTCCTCTTCCTTGTAGTTTGTTTTACATTTTTTGCATTTATAGTAATAATATTTCTTTCCATTAGGTTTGGTAGTAGCACATCCACCTAAAAATCTACCACAAGTAGAACATTTTAGTTTGTTAGTAAATAGATAAGTTGCTGTTCTCTCATAATGTCTGGCATTTCTTTTCTTTTGATACTGACAATTATCCCATTTTTCTTTAGAAACAATAGGTTCAACAATATTTTCATAATAAGTAGGATTCTTTGTTTTCTTACCATGAAGATAATCTCCTTTATAAAGTTCATTAGTCATTATCTTGCCAATCGTAGAATCTTTCCAATTCGTTTTACATAAAACTTGTTCTTTATTATAAATATTAGCAATCGTTTGATGACTTTTTCCTTCTAAATATAAGTCAAAGACTCTTTCTACAATATCTTTTGTTAATGGATCAACAACTAACTTTTTATTATTTCTTTTAAATCCTAAGGGAGTCCGATTTGGAATGTGTCCAGCTTTTATAGCTTCCACCATTCCTAGCTTAGTCCTCTCACTACATTTTTCTATTTCATTTTGAGATACACTTGTCATAATTCTCATAACCATTCTACCATTTGAAGTAGTAGTATTTGATTCATCTGCTAGACAATCTATATCACAATTTGCTTCTTTCACAATCTTCATTAGCTTTTCCACATCACAGACACTAAGAGTAAGTCTATCCATTTTAAATGCTACAATGACATTAATCGTACCATTCTTAACATCATTCATCATTTGTTGATATGCTGGTCTTTTATCGTTTTTAGCGCTTATTCCTTCATCAGCATACACTTTATATACTTCATATTGTTTTGCCTTACAGAAGTCTTTTAATCTAGCTTCTTGTTCTCCTAGACTAAAACCTTCTCTGGCTTGGTCGAGTGTACTCACTCTTACGGAACACATATACCGTATTATTTTAAAACGCTAGATATAATCAATTTTAATTACAAAATAAATACCAATATCACTATTGGCACTCAAGTAGAACAAGAAAAAGTCCATATTGATAAACTAGATGTAACTTTATCTTTAGGAATTTAAAAATAGTATATTTCAAATTAAAATAATAATTGTTGAATAGTATAGAAAAAATATAGAAACATATATTTTTTTACTTATTTGTGATAAAATAGATTCCATATTTAAAAAGGGAGGAAAATTATATGACCAGTATTTATAAATTTAATGGCATGGCTGATAATTATTCTAAGTATAGACCAAATTATGCAAAGGAATCAATAAATTATCTAATAAATGAAGTCCAATTGTCTAAAAATAGTGTTATAGCAGATATAGGGAGTGGAACTGGTAAATTCTCAAAACTATTACTGGATAAAGGATTTAAAGTATTTGGAGTTGAGCCAAATAATGATATGAGACAAAAGGCAGAGCGTGAATTACATAATAGGAAAAACTTTATAAGTATTTTAGGAACCTCAGAAAATACAACATTGTTAAATAATAGTATAGATTTAATTACGGTAGCACAAGCTTTTCATTGGTTTGATATGGAACAGTTTCTTATTGAATGCAATAGAATATTAAAAGCAAATGGTTATGTTGCAATACTATATAATAACGGTGACTACTCCACAAAAATTATAAATGAAATTTCTGAATTAAGTCAGCGTTATTGTCCTAAATATGTTGGCTCTAGTGGTGGTATTGAAAATAATCCAACTATTTTTGATAACTTTTTTGATGGGTATACAGTAAAGGTTTTTGAAAATAGTTATCAATTAAATATGGAACAATTTATAGGACTAAACTTTTCTGCCTCTTATGCACCTAAAATTAATGAACCGAATTATGAGCTATATTTAAAAGCGTTAGTGGAATTATTCGAAAAACATAGTGAACAAGGCATTTTGAATATGCCAAATAATACTACATGTAGATTAGGAAAGGTTAAGAAAAAAAATATATTGTAATAATTTTATTTGCAAATAGATATATCTTCATCTTCAATTTTTTCTAAAATATGGTCATACCTTACGACCATAAAATCATTAAAAATTCTAAAATTTATGACCGAAAATTAGAAAAACTACATTTAAAAATTGTGTACGATTGTTAAACATATTTTAGAGGGAAAACTAGCCACTGGCTAGTTGTTTGTATACACGTTTATCCTGCTTTTATCTTGTTTTAATTATTTTAGGAAAAGTAGGTTTTTAATAGTCATAACTTCGACCATATTTTAGACCATTGAATTTAATATTTTTATGATTTAGATAGCTATTTCTTAGTTATCTTTTTTAATTTATAGAGTTATAAAAACCATTATAAGGGCATTATAGTTTCTTAAAGCGAGAGAGTTAATTAATCTATTTAACGGAAAACTGGATATTGGTACTAGCTTTGGCAAATATGGCTTTACAATTACAAAACAGGAGTTACAATAAAAAGAAAACAACGTGTCTGCCTATGTATTACAACGGCACTCTAATGTAAATCCCTGCAATTCGTTTTTCCTTGTTCATTTTTAAATCTCTCCTTTTCTAATTTTTTAAAGAAAGATTAAAAGTACAAAAGTCCCATACTTTTAACCTCAAAGTACGCCTTATTTTGTACGCCTAGTTTTAAAACAATTAATTTGTTTTAATATGAACTTCTAAATCCTTTAATTTAATACTTGTAGAATAATCATTTACAAATAAAGTATCACTTCCGTTAAATAGTAAGTAATCATTCTCTTTGATTGTTATGATATGTGGACTTACATAGGCAATGTTAGTTCCTTTAATATTGATAATACTTCCTTTTGTAATAATAGGATTAACACAAGCAAATCTACATATCACTTCCATTCTTAAATAACAAAAAAACTAGACGGTACTTCTAGTTAATATTTATTACTCTCGAATAAAAAGTTCGAGTTTCCTATCAATCTGGTGGAGTTGAGGGGAATTGAACCCCTGTCCGAAAATATTTAATAAAAAACATCTACAAGTTTAGTTAGTTAAAAAATTTCCTAAATAATTATAGTAACTAACAACTAATTATTTAGTAAGCATATAAAATTCATTACTATCTCTATGCTAAATAATAATATATCCTGCTAAATCGAACCTTCTAAAAATATCGCAGGCGAATATTTTAAGAAAGTTGCATCCCCTATTAATTAGGCAAAAACAACATCATTCTTAGCGAATAATGAAGTGAATGCATTTTTTAATTTATTTCCATTTAATTTTTGATTGTACTTAACGCGTACCTTCGACTTGCCATTTAGTATCGCCTATTCCCGTCGAACCCAAATCAACCCCATACAAGAATTATATCATAAAAAAATAAAAAGTATACTACTTTCTATTTTAAATTAATATTTTTATATTGTTTCTTTACTTCTCTATCAATATCACGTTGCTTAATTGATTCTCTTTTATCATAATTTTTTTTACCCTTAGCTATACCAATTAATATCTTCGCCTTATTATTTTTAAAATAAAGTTTTAAAGGAACCAAAGTATACCCATTAAGAGAAATACTATCACGTAATTTAAATATCTCTTTTTTATTTAATAATAATTTTCTAGTTCGTGTTTCCTCATGATTAAACACATTGCCTTCTTTATACAGACTAACATGCATATTAAGTAGAAATACTTCATTATTTTTAACAATCGCATAACTATCTTTTAAATTGGCTTTACCATCACGAATCGATTTTATTTCAGTACCTTTTAAAACTAATCCAGCTTCTATTGTTTCTAATATTTGATAATCATAACTAGCTTTTCGATTAACTATTTCTATCATTTTTCACCTAAGTTAAAGGAACTACTTCAATTGTATTATCATACATCTTTATTATATTAGAATACTTTTCATATAGTGCTACATAATTTGGTAAAATATTTGTATTTAATTCTGTAAATGGATAAACATAATAATTTTTAAAATTATTATAATAAGTATAAATTAAATGTGCCTTAACATTTTCTATTTTTATACTATTATCTTCATTTTTTACAATATCATAAGATACCATTGCCCCAACTAATCTATCAATACCAATTTGAGCAGAAATAAAATTACCCAATGAATAAATAACTAAAGTATCACCAATATACTCGATTGGTTCAATAACATGCGGATGGGTTCCAATTACTACGTTAACACCTAAATCAGCTAAATATTGCGCAATTTGTTTTTGACTATTGACAGGTGTTGCTGTATATTCTTCTCCCCAGTGCATAGCAACCATAATAACATCTGTATAAGGTCTTACCGCCTCAATATCTTTACGAACCTGTTCAGAGTCATATCGATTAACTAAATAATCTTTACCTGATGGAGTAGGAATACCATTAGTATTAGTTGTATAAGATAGCAAAGTATACTTTATACCATTCATCTCTCTTACTTGAATTCGATTGCGATTTTCAAAAGAATTATAACTACCTGCAACCATTACCTCTTTAGTTGGCCAATATTGTTCTGTTGAATAAAGAATAGCCCTTTCACCACGATCCAAAGTATGATTATTGGATAAACTAACCATATTAAAACCAGCATCTAACATTGCATCAGCAATTTCATCAGGTGAATTAAAACATGGATAGGTTGACACTCCTAAATTTTTACCACCAATAATCGTTTCTTGATTATAATATTTCAAATCATATCCTGATATTAAATCCTTAATAGATGGTAACATTTTTGTAAAATCATACGTATCGCCTGATACATACGCATCTTGGTAAACCGAACTGTGAATTAACGCATCACCTGCTGTTATCATTGACACTTTATTTTTTTGCTCTTCACTCGCATATTTAAAGTCATTCTTATAACTAAGCGCCTGTAAATCAACTTCTTTACCACAACCAGTTATAATTAATAAACTACAAAGAAATAATATAAATAAACTCGATTTCTTATATTTCATCTTTAATTTCCTCCTTTTTTATAAACAAAAAAGTATCATAATTTTTAAAATCACATCCTAAATACTTACCTTTATAAAAGTCATAAGCACCATTTGGGAAAATATAATGATCTGTAAAATTTTCAAATGACAAAATGGCAGAACGATAAAATAATACGGCAGCCTTATCATTACTCTCTAAAAAACTATCTGAATAAAAATAATAATGAGCAGAAATATAATCATATAATTGATTCTCAGGATGATTAATTTTATCTGTCTCAAAATAAGCAGCCAACCATAATCTAATCTCAGGTATAGCATTTGATGCAATATCAGTAATATTATTATTATACAATTCTTTTAATTCATTCATTTCTTCATAAGTTAGCATTGTATGTAAATTTTTATATTGATTCATATTATATTCATAAATACCAAAAACATTAAAATAATTAGACTTAGTATAATTTGGTGTCAAGATTGAAAAATCATCTTTAACACTACTAATTGATAAAATAACGCAACCCAATATAAATAATAAGTAACAATTAACTTCTATTTTACATTTATCATAAACCTCATAAAGAAACTTAAATATAATTGTAAAAGTTAGTAACCAAAGTAAATAATAAGGTTTTGATAAATAATAAGTACTAGCCATACCATTAAATAATAAAATCATGATTAAAAGGATAAACAGCCATATCAAAATATAAATAAAAATCTCAAAACTTAAACTTTTTTTCTTAAAAGAGCGTACTATATATAATAATATAATAGGTATAAATAATAATACACTATTTATAATATCACTATAGCATAATCCTTCTAAAGAAATTTGATGAATAGCATTTTGGTTCTCATTACCTATATTAGGAACAATAAAATATAAAAATCCTAATAGACATGGTAAAATATAAACTAAAAAGATAAATAATATATTATTCTTTGTGAATATTTTTTCTTTATTTTTAATTTTTTGATAAAAATAATAAAGAAATAGCCCCCCAAATACACAAGGAACAAATAAATAATAAGTAAAAAATAACCCTAAATTAGTAATAATAAGAAATATTAAACCTAATTTTTTACTTATGATTTCACTATCATACATTTGATAAAGAATCAATATCATATTTATAATTGTAATTGCATGACCTAAATAAAAGAAACCAATAATCATACTATTTAAAGGATATCCCAATAAATATAATAAAACTCCTATAAATAAAATAACAACAGGCAATTTTTTCTTTTCGTTGGATACTGAAAAATAGAACATTAATACCGACAACAATAGCATCACAATATCATATAAAATGTAAAATTGCCATAAATCAAATTCATTAATAAAAGGTGCTACAGTTTTAAATATAATACCTAAATTAACATACGAACCAAATTGTCTAGTTTCAAAATTTACAAGTGTATTATCTGTAACTCTATCTAATAGATACGACTGTTCATAAAAATCTTTCGTTGTCCAAAAATGGGTTCCAGGATCACATGTATTATAGCGAATATTAAATGGAAAACCAAATCTAAAAAATCCTAATAGTAATACAATAAAAGTAAAAATTACAACAAATACTACATCTTTTTTTAAAACATAGTACTTCTGAACTTCTTTTTTCTGTTTTATAATAAATAACAAAATTATAGAAACTAGAAAATTAACAATCGAAATAGATAATAAATATATTGGAATTCCTATCGAATTTAAAATAAAGGCCACTATAGAATTATAACAAAACAATAAACCTAAAGAAATAATAATCCATTTAAGTAGATTTTGTTTTTCTTTAGCCTTTTTTAAAAATAAAAAAGTACTTACTAATAATATAGTAGAAATTATATATATAAATGATCCAATCATAACTTATCCACCACACAATATTTTTTAATTCTAATTAATTATACCATAGAAACAACTTTATAGCAAACTAAAAAGCCACCAAAGTGACTTTAATTTTCATTATTATTTACACTATTTATAATGAGAAAATCAACTGTTTTAGCCTCTTTATTAGCAGCTTTAACGTTTACCTTAACACTATCCCCTAATCGATATCCTCTTTTATTTTTAGCTCCACGTAAACTAAATGTTTCTTCATCAAAAATATAAGTATCGTCTGTTAAATCATCTATTTTTACTAATCCCTCTACTAAATTAGGGAGCTCAACGAAAATACCAAAACTCATAATACTACTTATAATTCCATCATACTCTTCGCCAATATGCTTTTCCATATATTCAGCCTTTTTCATATCATCTACTTCACGTTCACATTCAATAGAATCGCGTTCTTTACTAGACGCATGCTCTGTTAGAAATGGTAATTTGTGTTCCCAATATTCAACTGTATCATTATCAACTTTATGCTCAAATAAATAAGTTCTAAGTAAGCGATGAACTGTTGTGTCAGGATATCTTCTAATTGGTGAAGTAAAATGCGTATAGCATTTACTTGCAATACCAAAGTGCCCAATATTATTTCTATCATAAACAGCCTTTTGCATACTTCTTAAAAGCAACTTTGATAAAATTGGAAACTCCTTTTTATCACTTAACTGTCCTAAAATTTTTTGCATTTCAATTGGTGTTATATCTTTGATTTTTCCATTTACTTTATATCCCAAAATATTAATAAACTTTAAAAAATTATTTATTTTTTCTTCATTAGGTTCACCGTGAATTCGATATACAAAAGGAAGTTCCATAAAATATATACAAGTAGCAACTGTTTCATTGGCAGCAATCATAAAATCCTCAATAAGTTTTTCACCAACTCCACGATTTCTCAAAACAACATCAATAGCTTCTCCCTTTTCATTAACAATAATTTTAGCCTCATCGATATTAAAATCAATGCAACCACGACGTGTCCTATAATCTCTTAAAATATTAGCTAGCTCTAACATCTTAGTTAGACTATCAACAAATGGTTCATAACCTTCAGGAACTACATTTTCCTCTAAAATTTTATTAACGCATTTATAAGTCATCTGCTTTTTCGAATTAATTACACTTTCAAAAATATCATAACTAACAACTTCACCCTTATGATTAATTTCCATTTCGCAAGAAATTGCTAACCTATCAACATTGGGATTCAAAGAACAAATACCATTTGATAATTTATGTGGTAACATTGGTATAACACGATCGGCTAAATAAACACTAGTCCCGCGGTCGTATGCTTCTTCATCTATTTTCGTATTTTCCTTAACATAATAACTAACATCAGCAATATGAACTCCAAGTTTATAATTACTATTTTCTAACACTTCAATTGAGATAGCATCATCAATGTCTTTAGTATCATCACCATCAATAGTAAAAATTAACTCCCCACGTAAATCACGTCTACCAATTATCTCTTCTTCTTTTACATCATTAGGCAAAAGATCAACTTCATGCATTACTTCTTCAGAAAAAACATCATTAATCCCATATTTATTCACGATTGATAAAATATCAACACCAGGATCATTTTTATGACCTAGAATTTTTATAACTTCAGCCTTATAACAATTACCTTTTAACTTATTACAGATTTTAACTAAAACCTTATGTCCATTCATTGCGCCCAATGTTTTATCTTTATCTATAACAACATCAATATTAACTTTTTCCTCATCCAATTTAATATGACCAAGACCATCTAAATAATAAAACTCTCCAACCATTTGCTTAAATTTTCGATCAACAATCTTGACAATTCTTCCCTCTAAATCTAAACCCTTTTTAGAAATAATTTCAACAATTACTCGATCATTATGAATCGCTCCATTCATATTAGTAGCAGCAACAAATACATCTTCGTCACCTTCAATATCAACAAAACCATAGCCTTTTTTGTTTCCTATCAATTTTCCTAATTTTAAATGGCTATTGTTAAATAACATATAATTATTTTTATTAGTTCTATAGATACTTAAATTATCTTCTAACTCATTCAAATCTTTAAGCAACATTTTTAAACCATCAACATCATTTATTCCTAACATTGATTCAAGTTCATGAACACTTAAAGCTTTATCACTATTTTTTAATATTTCTAATATTGACTCTTGCATATTATCACCTAAAATAATTATAAATTAAAAAAATTTAAAATGATATAGTTACTTCAAAAGTTTACAGAATTTGTCAGCTAAATTGATAAAGGTATTGCTCTTTACTAAATTATAACCTTCGACGCCTAAATTACAAACTCTATTACTAATAATACGATTAAATTTTTTTATAAGATTCTGCGTATTAAATAAATAAACATTTTTATTATCAACAAAATAATCATTACATAGCTCACTACTAAGTAATAATATGTTTTTCTTTAAATTAAGACAGACATTTAAATAATTATTATTTTCTAGAATATTATCAAAAAAAATAACTAAATTACTATTATTAAGATAATTTTGTAATAAACGTTCATTACAATATTTATATAGTTTTAAATTACTAGGTATATCACTTATTAACTGCCATTCCCTTTTATTTAAATTAGTTCCATATCCAATTAATTCATAATGTAAATTAGGAAACTTATTTACCAAATCTAAACAAACATCTAAATATTTATAATTACTATCAATAATAGTAATAACCCTTTTATGCAAATTAAAAATTTTATTTTTACATAAACCTATACATAAATTTTCTTGTGGTATAACTAAAGCTTTTTTTATTCCAATCATTTTTCTTAAATAAGGCAAACTCGTAATAACTATATTGCATCGATTAAAAAATTCTATCATCTTATTTTTATAACTTATATTTTTTTTATTCTTTTTTATATAGCCATTCGCAATTTTAGTTTCATCTAAATAAGAAATATAAA
>CAMSCJ010000005.1 GCA_947056845.1 uncultured Mycoplasmatota bacterium | reverse complement strand
TAATATCATCTAACTCGAATCTATCTAATGCCTTATATACTTCTTCTTGTACTTCAATTTTGTTTATCTTTCCTGTTACATCTTTAAATGTAACTATGTAAAGTTTCTTTTCTTCACAATAACTTAAAATATACGGATTATCCCTATACTTTCTTCTTTTTGGGCGATCTGTCATCTTTCTGTCCTCCATTCAATTTGTTTTTTCAAAATCAAATTGAACAAAGGTGGACTACGACAACGCACTATTCCAAAACAAACAAAAAGAGAGCAAAATTCCCCTACTGCAAATAGAGTATATTTCGCTCTCTTTTCTTTATTTTCAAATTGTATTAAATTTAATTCGTAGTATTCGTCATCATCTACAATCATAATATCGTCTGCTCCTATACAAGCAATCGCTATGTAAACGAGCATATTTTTGAATACTACTTATTGTATATGTACTTTTTACATTTAAACTTTTATAGTAATACCAATAATTGAAAGTAACATTTACTACTTAAAATTACTTCTATTACTACTTTTTACATCTTTTCATACCTTTCTTTCTCATATTTATTACTATATCAGAATAGCCATTGCTTATTTTATTATCCTTAACTAATTGTAATAAATATAAAAAGAGCCAATAAACTATGAATCAATATCATAGTCTATTGGCTCTGCGTCTATGCGTCTGGCTCTTGTTAATATCTTATAAAATATCACAATATAATTTTTAAAAATTATATCAAATTATCTCTGTAAAATTTGTCGCTTTATGTAGTACAATTCATATTTTATAAAAAAATAGTCTATAAATATAATAATTACATATTTATAGACCTTAATTTATAGATTTAATTTCTTAATAACTTTCACTTGCATATTCTTAACTTCAATCAAACTTTCCCTTTTACATTTCGGACAATATAGAGGAAAGTTTTTCATTATTGTATCATTTCTCATTTTTAGTCGTGTTTTATTATTACATATAGGACATAATATCCATTTTGACTCTTTCATTCTTTCCTCCTTTTAACTTAATACAATTACATTTTGACTTCTTTTAAATTATATAATATCCGACTTCTAATGCTATATTTTGGCAAATAATATTTAATAAATCTTTACTATATTTTTGGTTTTATATAATAAATAAAAGGTGCTGTAAAAAAAGTCCAATAAAAAAATAAGGTTTGTGATATTTTTTATATAAGTCTATATAGGAATTAATCTTTTTTTATTAATAATTAGTTTTTTTAAACACAACAAAAGGGGACTTTTTTACAGCCCCATATTTATCCTAATCTATTTATTACTTTCTTTTAGTAATATGCCACCACTAACAACACCTATAATTCCGAGTATCGTACACCATTTAGATTTGGTAACAATACCTGCTATTATTAAATCTGCACCTACAAATAAATTACAGGCTGAAGCAATTTTTAATGTTTTTTTACTAGGATTGGGTAAAGATATAGGCACTCCCAATTTCTTATTCATTTTTTCGCAAGTTTCATTTACTTTTCTTATCATTATATCTCATCTCCTTTTAAAATAATAATTGTATTCCGTGACATATAACAAGAACTGCACCTATGCCTATTAGAATCCATATCATTTTATTTACCTTGTTTCCTTTTTTTCTATCTAAATGCAGTAGTATCAAACCTACAATAACAAAAAGAATTCCTACAATTAATGATACAATTGATATACACTGCATAGTTTCTGGACTAGGTATTGGTATCCATTTTGGAATTAAATCTCTCATAGTATCACCTCCTAACTTTTTTATTTATTTATCCAAAATCATTTTAGTAAAAAATAGAATCAACTAAATTATCAACCATAAAATCAATAACTTCAAAATAATTGCAAGTAACAGAAAGAACGTCTTTTGCATTTATTGTTGATAGCAATGCACTTAAAATTCCATAGGCTTGATCCGCTTCTATTTTCAACTTTAGATTTGATAAATCAATTGCTTTTTTAAATAAGTCAAAACTATAATACTTGATTTTAGTTATTGATTCTTCAGATAGTTTTGAAATAAAAGATTGAAAGTCTGATGTATTAACATTATACAAAATTGGATTACTAACATACTCTCTTAAAAGTTCTTTCATAGATTTTGAAAATCCTTTTGTTGTTTGGTTATTTTTATTTGTATTAAAAAAATTTTCTGCTAATCTTCTTTGAATATTTTCAATAGTTTCTAAAAACAAATCCTCCTTTGTAGGATAAATCGTATAAAAAGTCCCAATTGATATTTCTGCTTTATCACATAAACTTTTAATATTTGTTTTTTTATATCCCTGTTTTATCCAACATTTCTCACATAATTCTTTTAATTTCTCACGGATTTTTTCTTTATCCTCATTTGAAAGAACAGGCTTTAGTGACATAGTTATCCTCCTTTCAATATATTTACGAATATTTTATAAAAATATTCGTAAATATATTTTACCATAATCTATTTTTACTGTCAATAAAATAAGAATAATATTTTTAATAATCCATAAACTACGTCCTTCTACACAATGTAAGTGAATAATAAGGTTAATATATATTAAGGCTATTTCTTTATTTTAGAAATAACCTTTTTAATTTTAAAATATAAGAATATTATTCCTATACTTAATTTTACCAATGCTAATATCATTATTCTGCCTTAAAATAATTGAATTGTGATGACTTACTCCATTCATAAGCACTCCACAAGTCAGTTTTATCACTTGCAGGATCAACGATATTTACATTATTTCCATCAACTCCAAGTATTGCTACCCAGTGCTGATTTCCGGGTGTTGCTCCTTTTACTTCGATGGTTAGATGAAAGCCTAAATTAAGATATTGCTTTATTGATTCTAGTTTCTCGGCTCTAGTTTTACCTCTTAAATTCACATTTCCTATATATCTAAAGTTAGGTACTACTTTATTTATAGGAGCATAATATAGATTACCTTTTTCATCAAAGCCACCATTATTGTTTAGTGCTTCAACAAAAGTACCTGGATTAAATGGAACGATAGTTGTATTTGCTCCAGACTTTTCAATTAAGATTGCTATCGAAGTTACTAAACAACCAATATTTCCTATGGTACTACTTGTATTACCTATTCTTATATTAGACCAACTTTGCCCTGCTTGTCGCCAGTTAATAAATTCTCCTGTATTATTTAAGCCATAAATAACTCCACCCCAGAGATAATTATATTCACTACTAGACAACTCGTTATATTGCCTTATTTGTGCAGAATTAAAATGATAATCGTTTTTCATTTGTTCTGCATTTTTAGAGGTTATCTTTATATGCAAGACTCGTTTTTCTACTTCTTTTGGCATTTCATCAGTATTGACACCCTGTTCAGTTACTTTTTCTGTCTTTACTTCTGAAGATAAACTATTCATTTCCCAGAATATCTGCTTGACTAATGCTTTTTTGTTATCATCCATTGTGATGACATCTCCACCATCAAAGCCATTGGCTTGTTTTACTGTATAGATAATTAGAACATCTTTCCAAGTAGCCATATTACCATCAAGAACATAATCGTCGTGTGGATTCTGGTCTTGTATTGTTTGCAATTTATCAGAAAATTCTTGATTACATTCTGCGATAACATCTTTCATAGTAATAGCATTAGGACTTGTTTTTTCGCTACTGAAGAATATACCAAAAATAGAGCCAACAAGTAGCCCTATTAAGCATATTATAACTATTACCACCATAGCAACCCAACCACCTGCAATAAGTAATGAGATAAGTGCTTTTGTTGCAGCAATTATCCCTTTTATCGCAGATATAGTGGCTTTCACTACTGCCTTTGTTGCTCTAGCAGTTTGTTTCGCAGTTTCTCTGGCAAGTTTTAATGCTCGTTGTGAAGCCTTAACAGATTCTTTCGCCACTTTCTCTGTTTTCTTTGCAACACTTTTACCAGTCTTTATTGCAGTTTTTGTTCCTTTAGTTGCAACTTTTTTATTTTTTTGAGCCAGTAGTTTATCTTTAATATTTTTAATTTTGACTTTTGTCTTAATAACATTGTCTTTTGTATCTACTACTGCTTTTTTACCATATTTATTGAAATGATAAACTGTTTCATCAACTGTTCTATTTGCAACAAAAGTAATTTTATTACTACCATCTTCTATAATATTACTATCGTTAGACTGTGTACTTTCTGCTTTTTCTTTTGTATGAACTATGGTGTCTTTTAGTCTTTCGGTTGCTATTACCCCCTTATCAAGTGTCTTTATCGTTTTTTTACCAACTTCTTTTACTTTTATATCTGCCATTATAGACACCTCCTAGACTAATCGCTTTCGCCCGGTTTAGTAGTCATCAATTTATAAAGTTTTGTATTTGTAGGGAATTTACTTATAAATGGTACAAGTGAACTTCCTACTTTTAAAAGTCCCTGTCCTGCTCCAACATTAGTAATATAATTCATTTGTAAGTCTGATATATTAAGTAGTTTTGCAAGTTCCACTCTATCGGTACTTGCTTGATTAAGCATTACAATAAACTCTGAATTTGCTAACATTGTTCTAGCAGTATGGCTTTGTAAAAGGTCATCTACATTTTGAGTAATACCTGTAGCATAAGCACCATACTTACGAACTCGCTTCCATAAAGTGAATAGGAAGTTTGCTGAATATTCGTGTTGGAATAATAGATAAATCTCATCAATAAAAATAAAGGTATTTCTACCTTTTGCTCTATTCATTGTTATTCTATTTAAAATATTATCAAGCACTACTAACATTCCGATAGGTTGTAGTTGTTTTCCTAAATCTAGTATGTCGTAGCAAATTAACCTACTATTCGTATCAACATTCGTTTGTTTAGCAAAAGTATTTAAACTTCCATCTGTAAATAGTTCGATAGCAAGTGCTATTTCTTTTGCTTCTGGCTCTGTTTGTTTTAATAGTTCTTCTCTAAAGTCTTGTAGAGTTGGTGGTGTCCCTTGATAATTGCCTTGCTGATAATGTCTATACACTTGAGCAGTACACCTATCAATTATTGATTTTTGTTTTGGTCCGAGATTATTTCCACCTATCAACTGTTCGCACAAAGACAAAATAAACTCTGACTTCAAAATAACAGGGTTTGCTCCATCTCCATATTCACTATTCATATCCATAGCGTTTATATGATTATCACTTGTTGCTGATATATGGATAACTTCTCCACCTAGTGCTTTTACAAGTCTACTTTCTTCTCGTTCTGGGTCAACTACAATTACATCTGCATTTGGATCACGAAGTATTACTGATACTATTTCATTTTTAGCAGTAAAACTCTTACCAGAGCCACTTACACCAAGAATAAAACTATTTCCATTTAATAATTGTCGCCTATCTGCTATAATCATATTTTTACTTATAACATTTTGTCCATAATAAATACCGTTTTCGTGATTTATTTCTTGTACTCTAAAAGGAATAAAAACACCTAAACTTTCGGTCGTAAGTGTTCTTAAAGTATCTATTTTTCTAACACCGTGTGGCATAGCAGTATTAAGTCCGTCCATTTGTTGAAACTTTAATATTGCAAACTGACAAAGGTGTTTTCTTGCAGTAGTTAGCAAACTTTCTGTATCATTATCAAGTTGCTCCTTTGTATCTGCCGTATGCACCATAGTAAGAACTGACAAAAACATTCTTTGGTCACGAGTAGTTAGGTCATCTAAAAACTCTTTGCTTTCGTTCCTTTGTTGTTCTAGGTCATAAGGAATAACTGCACTAAAGTTTTGATTTGCATTTTGTCTGCGTTGCCAGTTTGTGATATTTGTTTCTACACCAAGCCTACGATTTTCTACTTCTCGTACTGCCTCATCCATTGCGATAGGTACAACATCAATAGACATCATCATGTTTCTATTAAGGTCTGTAAGTTCTGCAACCATAGTATCTTTGATATAACTTGCATATTCTTTTAAGAACAATACTCTACCATAGCGATTTCCCATTTTAAAATAGTCTTTTTCAAATTCTATTGAATCTGGGCATACATAATCTTTAAAACTATGTCCTTTTTTCATATTCGATAACATATCAAAATTGAAAGAAGTTTCTTCTCCTACTCTATAAAAGTCGTGGCATATACGAAGTCTATCAACTGCGTCTAGTTCGATACACTTTGAGCCTAATTGCGAGAAGTGATTACTTAAATCTGCTCCGATACGAGCAAAGTAATTTCTTGCTTCTTCGATATTCTTTTTATTAACTGAAACAGTAATAAATTTTTCTTGTATGATTCCATTAGCACCAGTTGCTTGGTCTAATAGCATTTTATTGTATTCTTTCCTATATTCATCAAGACTATCATCATTCATAGGAAGTAGTATATTCTTTTCAAAATCAATTTTATTTAATCTTCGATTAGATATAGTTATTTTTGTAGTTGCTCCACAGTCAAAACTATTTAATAGTTCTGAATATTCTAAAAACATTGCTTCTTTATCACTACGACTTGCTACTGCATAATTTATATCTGTGAATCTAAAAGTTTTTGAATATTTATTCTTTCCAACTAAAAAGACACCATCTTCCCAGATTCTATTAACTGGTATGGTGTCTTGAACTCCTTTAGGAGCAACAAACTTTTCCTTATCATTTTTAAATAACATTTTTAATGTTTTCATTATTTTTTAATTCCTCCTTTTGTTTATTTTCAATATTATCTTTCAATAATTCATAATAAAAATTAGTAGGCTTAAAAGTTAATTGTTTAGGAACTAAAAATTCCGATTTTAACCAAGCCCATATAAACTTCTCGGCTGTCATACCATTATAGGTAAGAAAGCCTAACGCTGCAAAAGGTGCAGCACCTAAAATACATACCCAAGAAAGTGTTTCTATTCCAAATTTGCCTTTTAATAAGAAGTAAAGCAATACTGCTATACCACAAGCAAAGATAGAAAAAATGAACTGCCTCAAAGACAGTCCAAAGAAAATACTTTCGGTATAATTTCTAATTTCTCGATTTATTTTAACTTCCACTTTTTATCTACTCCTTTCTTGATTTTTCAACTTTTTTTCTTGTTCTTTTTTTAATTTTTCTTCATCATAAATATACTCACAAAGTTCTTTTGTATCTAACTTTGACAATTCTCTAGCCATTTTTAGAGATTCAAGTGCATACCCATTTGTAAACATTCTTCTTGTATCATCACTATCTTTAATATTATCTTGTAAGTTTTGATAATACACATCATCAAGTAAATTATCTCTACCATTTAAAAGCAGATATTCTAAAGCCATAGCACATTGAAACGGATCTTTGCCTTTTGTGATTTCTTCATATTTTTTCATACATAATTACCTTTCCCTTTCTTTTTCTTTGAATTTTGAATTATGAGTATCGTAAAAAGAAGATACATATTTTGCAATATCTTCTTTTGCTATTATACTCTCTTTGTTGGCTAATTCTTTGTCACTTTCTGTATTAACAGATAAAGATTTCATAAAAGCCTTATCTTCATTGTCTTTTAACTCTCTAAAGTCTTTATCTTCCCATAGTAAATTAGCGACATAATTTAATCTTCGTAGTATTTTATTACTACCACTTAATACTTCTATATTTCCAGTCATTAGTCCATTTGCAATAAACCATTTTTCAAAGTTTATTTGACCTAGTTCATTATATCTTTTTGTTAAGCCTGTATTTTCTTCACTATAAAAATCTTTCGGATAAACATTATTACTACATTGCCTAGTATAAACTTTACCATCTTTATAAGTCATACTTTTAAAAAGTTCTCTACTCATAATTTCCTACCTTTCTTCTCGACTATGAAATGCAAGATTACCACCATTGATTACTTTCTCGTATGCCTTTTCTCCAGAAATATTATCGTAATAGTATCTTCCATATCCCCAAGACAAATTATTATTTTCCTTATCAATAGTGTAATTAAAAGCAACAATATACTCTTTTCTATTCATACTAGGAACATCTTTCTCTACTAATGCAATAGGCTCATCTTTTCTAAATCCTGTTTTAAGAATTTTCAAGTTGCCATTATAGACTTTTTCTTCATACCCTATTGTTTCTTTATATTCAGCCTCTATTCTTTCTTTATTATTAGATAACCATTCTTGCAACATTTCATAACTAGAACGATTAAAATTAGAATATTCTTTTGAATCTAAAAATTGATTTGCCACATAATCACAGAAATCATAATTAGTATCACATTCTAAAACACCATACTTATTTATCATATCGTGTAATAGGTCATACCCTAAAACAAAAGTAAAATATGCTTTTTCGCTTTCTAAATCTGCTTTATCAATATATACTTCATCAATATATTCTTTAATATTTTGCTTTAGTCCCACTGTATTTAAAGAAACATTTTCTGCATAATTACCATCTATATAGTCTTGTTGACTTTTATAAATAGTTACTATATTTTCTTTTGGATTATCAAAATTAGTATCATCTGCCTCAATAACATACCCCTTATAGGTCATTGTTTCTTGAAATGCCAATCCTTCAAAATGTTTCATTATATCTGGAGTATCAAGATTAGTTTGTTTGTCTAAAAATTCTTTAGTAATTCCATTATCTGCACAAAATTGCAAGTACCATTGTACTCCATCTTTATTATTTATATCTTCTGGATATAATTCATCAATAGAACACCATATATTGTAATGAGTTTCAGCAGTCATATATCCAATTTGATATACATTTTTCAAATCTTTAAATAAATAATTATCAAAACTATAATCCCACTCTGGTACTTTAGAATAACCTGTTTTCATTTCTTTAGTAAATGGAGTAAATTCTACTATTTTATCAACTCCATTACTAATAATACTTACAGTATCGTTATTATCTGGATTTATCAAAATATAATCTATTTTTGTTCCAAATAATTCTTCATCTTCTTTTATAGAATTTTCTATACTATCTTTAATGAAATTTATAACATCTTCTGTTGGCATTATCTCGCCTCCTTATTTTTATTTCTATTGTTTTTTAATAATTCTTCTATTGTATTTACCTCTTTATTTTTTAAAGTAAAATCGCTGTAGTCAACAAAATCATTTGGATATTTATCGCCTAACTTTATCTCTTTATTAGTTATCATAGATCCGATTCTATTTACACAAACTCTTTTTTCAATAGAAGCAATGTCATTTCCAAAATCACTATCTCGCAAATCGTAACAATATAGCCCTTTACTTTCATACTGCTTTCTTTCTTCATTACTTAAAATATGGGTTACTAGATATTTCATATAGCATTACCTCTCTCTTTCCTTTTTAAAACTTTTAACAATGTTTACCTTTATATCTTCTCTTATTGGAATATTAGGCTCACTATAAAAATCATTATTGCATAATGTGCATAAATTTAGTGTACCTTTACCTAAATTAACATCTTTATATAAATATCCTTTTTTGTCTTTATAAACTGGTCTATCCCAATCATCAACTCCAAGCAATTTTACATTTAACTCTTTTGCATTATTAACTAATCTGCTAAATTCATTTTTTGCTAGTCTTTCACTTGTAAAAAATTGATGTTTTCTACAATGCAATTTATGACTATCATCAATATAAAAATCACTTGCTATCGAATATCCACTTTTTTCAAAAAAACTTCTTTTGTCATATTTTATTAACGCAACTGATATTCCATAATTGTATCCAACATCTACAACATTAGCATTATGGTCAATTCTCATACCTAAATATTTGTTTATATCTTCCATAAGTTCCTCCTATAATCCCATCATTTCTCTAACTACACGATCTGCTAGTTTAATTGTTCCAACAAGCACTAGCATATTGAAAACTAACTCACCTATATACTTCCAAACTTGTGTAACTGCTGCTGCATTTGCGTCCACTACTGGTGGACTAGAAGCAAATAATGAGAAGATAATACAAGCAAGAACTATAATTGCTCCCTCTAAACATACAGAACAATATGATTTCAAGAAACTCTTTCCAACATTTTGTACTGGCTCTCCTGCAAATGTGCTTAATGGTATAGGAGCAATAGCCGTATATAAATATAGTTTAAAGAATCTTCCATAGACAGTCATAATCATTATGAAACTTAAAACTGTGATAAATAAACCACCAATAAGAGTGACTGCCCATAATGGAATCGACTCAAAAAAACCACAACTTTCTACTGCACTAATTATTTGTTGTGGAAGTGTTGTTTGCGTTGCTCCGCCAAGTCCTGCGGCTGTCATAATTGTTGATATTGCACCCTGCACTATCTTAAATATTGATAACATCAAGTTTAGCCCATAAGTAACGACTATCTTTGCTATTGCAAATCGTATAAATAATTTTAGTGCGTGTTCTGGCTTCTTTACTTCTGCAAATGAGCCACAAGTTTTCATTACACCTATAACAAAAAATAATACTAACAAAGCCAAGCCTATTGCTTGTAATGCACCGTGAATATTTACAATAACATTCCATATAGTGCCACCTTTGAATTGTTCTGGTGACTGTGTAATAAGTTGCCATATTTCTGATAACTTGCTATTCCAAGTTTCCAAAGCATTCTGTAAATTTTGTACTACCCAATTTCCAGACATTTAATGCACCTCCTTATAAATAAAATTAAGGAGTAAGATTTTCTCTTACCCCTTTGCTTCTTCAACATTTTAACTACCTGTTATCATATTTAGGATTTCTTTTGCGAAAGTAATGATAATACCACCGGCAACAGTTAGGAATCCGTTGGCTCTTTGACTAGGATCGTGGCTCTTTAATGCAAGACCTACTTGCACAATTCCCCAACCTAATAAAATCATTCCTATTGCCCTAATCAAACCAAATATAAAATTTGATAAATTGTTTACTACTGCCAAAGGATCATCTGCTGCAAAAACTGTCATACTTGTTCCAACAGTTAGTGCAAATGCACATACTCCTAAAGCATATACTTTAAATAACTTCTTTCCTTTTTTTCCTAATTTTAATTTATTATTTTTCATTTTTCCTATTCTCCTTTTCTCTAAAATATTCTTCTATCTCATCTGAAGATAAAAGTTCATAATTGTTTTCTATTTCTTCAATTTCTGTAAATTCATAATTGCTTATATCTTCATCTACAATAATCGAAGCAACTGCATTTTCTGTTCCACCGTGAATATAAGGCTTTTCTTTCCCATCTGTTGTTTTTGATACATTTGGGTGTTTTAATATGTCATACTTTAAATCCATAATTGGTCTTTCTCCCCTTATGAATAAAAGAGCATATTGATTATCTAAAAGTCTAACTTCATCTGGTGTTAAGAGTTCTCTGCCACTAATTTGATAGTTAGTAGAGTAATTTCCAGAGTGTCCTGTACTTTTACCGTGTGTATCTAAATCTATTGTTTCTTTTCCGAGCAATTCACTAACATACTTGTGTGTGCTTTGCTCATTACCACCCAAGTAAAGGAACTCATCACAGTTACCGACTATTGATTCCCATTGTTTCTCGAATAATGCCTTTAACTGTGCTAAATTTTGTAAAATAATGCTTACTGATACTTCTCTACTTCTCATTACTGAAAGTATCTTGTCGAAGTCATCTGGCAAACTCACATTTGCGAACTCATCCATTACAAAATGGACTGGTACAGGCAAACTTCCACCGTACTTATGGTCTGCCAAAAAAAACAACTGTTGAAACAGTTGCGTATATAAAATGCTAACTAGAAAATTGAATGAAGTATCGTTATCTGGAATAAGTGCAAATAATGCAGTCTTTTTTTCTCCCAAAGATGGCAAATCTAATTCATCTACCATTGTAAGAGAAGCCAAACTTTCCAAATTAAACTTTTCTAGTCTTGAAGCAAGTGTAATTTGAATTGATTTTAGTGTTTTAGCCGAGCCACTTCTATAATCACGATAGTATTTGACTGCGATATGCTCTGGCTCTCTACTTTCCAAACGATTAAATAGTACATCAAGTGGGCTTAAATAACTATCATCATCTTCGTGAACTTCTCCTGCCCTTAATAACTCCATAACCATTTGGAAATTTTGTTCTTCTTCTGGTGCTTCATATTTTAAATAAAAAACAAGTGCTAATAATAGCATACTTGCAGCCGTGTCCCAGAACGGATCATTACTTGATGAGCCTTTAGGTGTCGTTGCCTTAAAAAGGTTAGTTACCAATTTTTGAACATCATTGTCCGACTTTAAATAAACGAAAGGATTATAGCAATGACTTCTTTCCATATTGATTAAGTCTAAAACTTTCACTTCATAACCAGACTTTTCTAAAAGGTGTCCTAAATCTCTAACTATTTCGCCTTTCGGATCAAGCACTACAAAAGAAGTGTTTGTCTGCATAATATTCGGCTTACAATAGAATCTCGTTTTACCTGCTCCACTACCACCACAAACTAAAACATTTAAATTTCTTCTGTGTTTTTTTGCGTTTATACCAACTCCTACATTTTGGGTTAGTATTTTGTTGTTTGAAAATGGCTTTTGCATATATTTTTTGTTTACTTGACTTGCAACGCCCCACTTTGCAGAGCCGTGTTCTTCTCGCCTACGATAATTTTTTCTATTAGATAGGCAAATACCAATTCCCATAATATAAACTATTATGAAAATTAGTATTGTTCTTGCACTATCATTACACCAAGATAAATTAAAAGGCTCATTTATTGCATTTGGAAATTCCTTTATAATCATAGGAAAACCACCATTTATATATGGAGCAATTAAAAGAGCCAACCATATCGTAGGAATAACGCCTAGAATACAAAGCCATTTTGTAGTTCTAGTAGTATCTTCTCTCATCTCTCGTCAAACACTTTACAAGAGGTCTTTTTTTTTCTGGAGCGTCTATTGCTTTTAGCAATACTTCATCAACTGGCTCGGTATCTTCTTTAGAACTTAATAATCTATTTCTTAAATCATTAAGTGCATTGATAATAATACCTATTTCGTATTTATCTAATTCTAATACTTTAATTGTTTCTCTCATTTTGTATCCTCCTATCTTTCGTATGCTTTATTCTTTTGCTCTCTAGCCATTTGTTCAAAACAATTACTCATACGACTATTCATATCTTCCATAGCACCTCTAATATCGCCAAGCATACTTTTAATATCGCTTGATTCCATATCTTTTAATGCTTCTGGAAGATTATCAAAATTATATGATGAAACATCAATACCGTGTTTCTTACATACTAAATAAGAAGCACAATAACTTTTAAAGTTATCTAGTTCTTGATTTCCACTTTCTTCTAGTCCTACTTTTGCAAGTTCAACAGATAAGGCATTAAAAATAGCAGGAGATTCAAGTCCTTTACGAATATATAAAACATTATCTTCTTTATTCCACTCTGCACCTTTGCCATCTGGTAAACTATCTACACTAGATACATCAACAGGACATTCGTGTAAGAATGCTTTTAATAAATCTCTATCACTATAATTTCTAACACTTTCTCTAGGTTTTGCGTTAGTTTGTGAAATATCCAACATTCTCTTTGGATTATAGTAAGTTTTGCCATTGTTTTCACTTGGCTCTAGTATTTTTATAAATACTGGATTCTTATGCACAAATGCTCCTGCTTTTCTCCAGTCATCATACTCTTTTATTTGTGTAGCATTTGGCATTTGAGCAGAAATTAAAAGAGCATTATTAACAGAATAAACATTAAAAATGGCTTGTTTATCAAGATATTGTTTGAATTTGACTGGATTATCTTTTATTTCTTCAGCCGTTTTATCTGCTAGATCATATAACTCTTGTCGTTCTGCTTGTTTTTTCTTTGCCCATTCATCTTTATTGAATGGTGTATTATTTTGTTCTTGATTATTAGAACTTGTAATAATATCATCAAAATTCATTTTTATTTCCCTCTTTCTTTAGATTTTTTCTTTTTATTTTTAGGCTGTTCGTGTTTTGTTTCTTTGTTTGGAACATCCTTTTTCAAATCAGATTTTTCTAATTCTGCTTTTTGTTTCTGTTCTTCTTTGATATTTTTGATTTCTTCTCTCACAGATGGCTTTTTAGTAGAATTAGTACCCACCTCTGGCTTGTTTTTGTTCGTTGATGAATGCTCGGACAGAGGGCTTTTTTCTGTCTTTGCTAACTCCGGGTTTGACATTGTATTTTCTTCCTTTTGAACTGGTTTTGATAAAATGTCATCTACCAAGTCATCAAGTTTTTTAGTTTCAACACCTTTGTCATTTGCTTCTTTACCATCACGAGATTTCATAATTTCACTCTTAATAGATACTTCATCATAAGATGATAATTTGAAACGATTAACAATTCTATTGATTTTAGCAGCGTCCTCTGCTCTACACATAATATCTACTTTCCCATCTGGATTTTTCTTATCAAATAGTGCAGTAAATAAAACTCCATATCTTTTGGCTTCTTGTCCGAATAATTTTAAATCTTCTTGTTTGATAGTAAAGATTTTTAATTCTTTTCCAGACTTCAACATTTTATTTAATGTTGTTTTACCTTTTGATTTTTTTTGGTCTTTAGATAAAGCATAAAGTCCTGCTATACAATTTTTTGTTAATGATCCTGTAATTTTTAAAGCAAACTCTGTTCCCTGCAAACTCATTCTTACAATACTTTCAGCAGCGTCACTTGATGAGTTCATTGTTCTTCACCTCCTTATCTTTCTTATCTTCAAAATCACTTACATTTTGCTCCATTTTAGGAGTTCTTTCTTCTATACCATCACATAAAACCACCTCCTCTCGTAATGGGTTAATTTTCTTATTTAAAAGGTCTATTTCATTTCTTATAGATTCCTTTTCACTTGGATTTTTAGATTTCTTGTGTTTGTACCACAACTTACTTCTTTTATCGAGCAGACTATCTAACTCTTTTGTTTTTTGTGTCTTAAACGCAAAAAATTGCTCGTAAGTATCTAATTTATTACTCACGAGCAATTCAGTTTGCTTCGATATTTTATCTAATTCTTTTAGGTCGGCACGAATTTCTGGCGACAACCTTTTATTTGGATATTCTGTTGGGAATACTTTTAATAGATAGCAGTAATGCAAATACAAAGCATAAAGTCCTGTGTGCTTTTGTTTCTTAAATGGTGTATAAGTTCTAGTTCTTTTCTTATTTCCATATTCTTCTATAAAAGGTATTCTAGGTGCTTGTTCTACTTCGATTCGTTCTTTTATTCTATCAATGCTATAATCATAGCCAAAACTCCTTTCTATGCGAATATGCTTTTTGTATGGATCACGCCTTACACTTAATCTGCTACCACGATAAATTAGTTCATAGTCCATTGCTTTCATTAGACTTTCAAAATCTCTATAAGAATAGGCTTGTGCAATGGCTCGGTCAACATCTTCTTTTGTGGTAGTATAGTAATTGTTTTTTTCAACATAGCCTTTATAATAGTTTGCATAGTTTATCTTGCTATTTCTACAAGGCTTTTCTTCTAATACAGACAAGCCATATTCTTCACAAAGTGAATCAGACAGTTGCCTTAATTTAGCATAAGTTTCTCTTTTATCATAATAACGCTTACCATCTTTAAAACTTACAGAATTGATAACAAAATGATTATGATAATGCTTTGTATTAAGATGGGTACTAACAATTACTTCAAAACGATCGCCCCACATTTCTTGTGCTAACTTAACACCGATAGCGTGTGCTTGTTCTGGAGTAACTTCTCCCTCTGCAAAACTTTGAAATGCGTGAAATCCTAAAATACCACCTGTCTTATTATATTGCTTTTTTGTAATTAGCATTTCTTCGTATGCACTTTCAACAGAACAATTAAGACCAGTAACATAGTATTGATTCTCTGTTTTGAAATCTGCTTCAGCATATTCTATAACATTATGAAGTTCTTTATATGTTTCTTTTCCATAATCGCTATTGAGAGTCTTTTCTATATTTGTTGTATAATCTATCAAATGGTCTAATCTGCTTTCAATTTTCCATATACCAGTTGTTGCCATTGCTTTCTCCTTTCTTTCCAATAAAAAAAGAGCCTATCATTTTACTGATAAGCCCTACATAATCTAATCGTTAAATTGTAATTTGAATTATACCTGTTTCCAAACCATTTTATTATCTTTAAATTCATAACTTAATTTATTTTCATCATATAAATATGATAGATATGATTTTATTGTACTTCCAACTAACACATATTGATTAGCATTCATTACCAAGTTATATTCATCAAAAATATATTTTAATACTTCCTCAAAAGTCATTTCTTTATCACAAGCATTATATATTTTATTCATAATCTCGTTTACTTTGTTTCTATTAAGTTCTATTAAAGATGAAATATCACTTGTAGCCTCACAATGAGATGGAATATATAGACTTCCATTTAAAGTATTCAAATAGTCTAAAGTATTAAGGAACTCTCTTACATCATATATAAAGAATAAATGATACTTTGTAATTGTTTCTTCACTAAATAGAGAATCTGCTAAAAAATATGCATTATCACTTGTTTTAATTCCTATCATATCAAAGAAGTGTCCTTTTAAAGAGAAGTATTCTAATCCCTCTGGAAGATTATTTTCTATTGAAGTTACAACTGATTCTTTGGCTAATAAAAATTTATTTCTAATATCTTTAAATGGATAACCACCATATAAGAAAGATGATTCTAATATAGGAAATTTTGTAAAAGACTTTTCAATATTATAAGCAAGGATAGTACAATTAGTTCTGTCTTGAATTACTTTATTTCCTCCAATATGATCTGCATTTGAATGAGTATTTATAATTCCTTTAACATTCCATCCTTGTTCATCAATAATTTTTAATATTTTCTTTCCTGCATCCTTATCGTTACCTGTATCTATCAAATAAACATTGTCATCATCAATTTTGTAGATACCAATATTAGTAGCATTTTTTATATAATAGGTTTTCTCTCCAACTTTTACTAATTCCATAAATTAAATCCTCCTCAACAAATTGTAATTTAGCGAATAGTAACTTAATTTTCTTTTTTATTAAACATATGGCGTACTTTATCTATTCGATTATTTGGTCTACGTGATTGAATAACTGGTTCACAAGTAGCAATTTGATAATCTTTTAATTCTGTCAAAAAAACTGCTTGCCCATTTGTATATAGAGTTAAAGTATTACGATATTCATTAATACAACGTACAGGAATATGTCCTGTAAAAATAATTTCATCATTTTTTGATTGACTAGTTTCAATTATTGCACAATGTTTTTGTGCATCATTATATGCACGAGAAAGGTATCCCTGTGGTGTAAAAAGTATAAACGAAAGATATGGCTCTAATAATTGCGTTCCCGCTTTTTTCAATGTTTGTTCAAGTACAATTGGGGCAAGAAAACGAAAATCCGAGGGAGTACTAACAGGGCTATAATAAACACCATATTCAAAACATATTTTACAATCTGTTACTTCCCAGCCATACAAACCTTGCTCCAGTCCATAATTAATACCTTCTCTTACTGCATTTTGGAAACTTTGATTTAAATAACCGAGTGAAACTTTGCTTTCGTACTGTATTCCACTGCCAATTGGAAGTGGAGTTATTGATAATCCAATTGATGCCCAAAATGGATTTGGTGGTACTTCAATATGAATAGTATAATCTGCCTTTTGTAATGGCTTTTCCAAATAAATTACGGTTGGATCTTCGATTCTTATGTTTATGTGATATTTTTCAATCAACAGAGAACAGATAACTTCTAACTGCACTGTTCCTAAAAAAGAAATGATGATTTCATGTGTTATCGTATCAACATAATAACGTAAAAGAGGATCAGTATCTGCAATTTCTGTAAGAGCATCCAATAATTTTTCTCTCTCTTCTATTTTTATCGGTTCAATTCTTGTTCGTAGCATTGGTACAGGCTTGTCATTCCATACATTGCATGGCAAAATCTTTTCATTTCCTATAATATCGTTCAATCTTAATGTATTGTTAGGTATTATAAAAATATCTCCAGAACAAACTATTTCTGTCTGTATCATTTCTCCATTTGAAGGAATATATATTTCTGTAAGTTTCACTTTCTTTTTTTCTGACAATACAATTGTATCTCGTAAGTGTAATGTTCCACTGTAAAGACGCAAATAAACTAATCTTTGCTTATGGTCTGTATATTCAATTTTAAAAACTCTTCCACATAGTTCTGAATAATTCTTATTCATTTCAGGACAAAAAAGATTTGAAATAGCTTCAATGAGTTGTTGAGTTCCTATATTATTTTTAGCACTTCCATGGTATATAGGAAACAACGAACCTTTTTTAACACACCTATATTCTTCCTGCGTTAATTCCTGTATAGTCAATTTTTCTCCTGCAATATATTTTTTTAAAAGTTTATCATTTTTGGAAATTACAGGATCCCATTCATCTAAATCAATGATATTTTTAATTGATATTTCTGGAGTTAATGTTACATTTTGCATAACAATAATATCATTTGAAAGTTTTTCTTTGATATTTTGATAAATATTATTTAAGTTAATTCCATACTGATCTATTTTATTTATAAAAATAATTGTTGGTATATTCATTTTTTGAAGTGCATGGAATAGTATTCTTGTTTGTGCTTGTACACCATCTTTAGCAGAAATTACTAAAATAGCTCCATCAAGAACAGATAAGGAACGATACACTTCTGTTATAAAATCTGTATGTCCAGGAGTATCTACAATATTGATTTTGTAGTCATTCCAATTAAAAGAAGTAACTGCTGCCTGAATTGTGATTCCACGCTGACGTTCTAAAAACATAGTATCTGTCCTTGTTGTTCCCTTATCTACACTGCCTAATTCTAAAATCGCTCCACTTGTATAAAGCAGACTTTCCGTTAAAGTCGTCTTTCCTGCATCTACATGAGCAAGAATACCAATGTTGATTATTTTCATTGAATTTCCCTCCCTACAAATTTATCTTTTAACTTAAAATCAATATTTGCTAATTTTGTCCTTTTAAACTATTCTCAAAATCAATTATCCACTTTTCTAATGTTTCTACTAATGCTAATTGTTGTTTGAACATTTGTTTTCCAACATTAGGAATATGTTGTCTATGAGATTGTCTTTCATTTAGCAATTCTTTTAATTCTAATATCTTTGATTTTATATTAGAAACAAGAATCTTTTTTTGTTCATCATCTACTAAATCTAAATTCGTAATAATAATATTAAAATCCAAATATAGACTAACATCATAATTTGAAATATCATTCATAAGTCTATTAAAATAATCATTACCTTTGTCAGTAATAGTATATACTGCTTTATCTGGCATATTTCCCTCTTTCTCTTTATGGTTAACAATATATTCTTTTGATTCTAATTGTAATACTTTCTTATAAATAGACTGTTCACTAATTCTTACCCATCTTGGTATATTACGATATTCTATATTTTTTTTAATATCATAAGCACTTTGTGATTTTTGTTTAATAAGTCCTAATAATACCAAATCTATATTTGACATAATCTCTACTCCTTACTTAATATAATCTGTAACGCCAAGTCTATTTCCAAATGGATCTTCAAACTCGACTGCATTACCAGTTCCAATTTTAAAAGGCTCACTCAAAAATTTTATACCATTATTCAACATTTCTTTATAGAAGATTGCAACATCTTCTACTTCAAACCATATTGTAGGCTTTAAATTCTCAAATTTATTTTTGTCTTTTAAAATTATTGCAGGTTCTTCATTTCCAATATTATAAGCAACCATTCCCTTATCAGAAAAATCAAATTTCTTTTTTAACCCCAATATTTCCTCATAATATCTTTTTGCTTCTTCCATATTATCTACAGGAAGAAAATAGTTGTCATAATTTTTCATATATTTAAGCCCTTCTTTCTACTACAAACTATACTACTATATTTTATAGTAGTTATAATTAAATGTCAATAAATAATAAAAAAATAATTGCATTTAATTCGTTTATAATTCTTATAAAAAATAGATTAGTTGCACTGAACTAATCTATTTGTATAACTGCTTGTCGTACAAAAAAGACTGTCATTACTGACAATCTTTTCGGTAAATTACTATAAATCAATAACTATAAAATTGTAATTTCTTATTCTAATTCTTTTTTATGATTTAAGTGTATTCCTATATGTCCTATTCCTAATACTATTGTTGATATAATAAGAAATATATTTCTACCATATATACCTAGTAACAGAAATGCAACTACTGGCAAAGTAGCTCCTGCAACTGGTATTCCTAACAAGCTACTATACATATCTTTCATTGTTTTATTACTTTTAAAATATCTTATCCAATATATTTCGTATAAAATCATTATAATAAAGGCAATTAACAATATACTAGACCAGTTTGATATTTTATTTATATTAAAATCACTAAATATCAATGACAGACAGGTTACTAGCATTTCTCCAAGCCACTCCAATAGTAGTAATACTTTATTTTCATTTTTTACATATTTATCATAGCCTTTAGGCTTATTTTTACTCCATATAATATTTGGTAACATCAACATTAGTAAAAATATTAAACCTATATATGAAAATCCAAAGTGAATATTCATTAACTCATCTCACTTCCATATTGTAATTTAGTGAGTAATATGTGCTGTAATAATTGTATAACTATATGAGTTAATAGTTATCTTTATATTATCAATTTCACAATACCAGTTTTTGCCTTGTTTATATATATTACAATTCTTATCTATAACTTTATTTTTACAATATTCAACTACATCATTTGTATCTAATTTTAGATTTTTCTTAATTCTATCAATACCCATTTTTGTAGTATGAACTTTATCTATATTAGATAATAATACTTCTTTATTCATATATAATCACAACTCCTAAATTGAAATTTACTTAATTATAGATAATAATAAATCAGTTAATTCTTGTTCAGTTATTTTAGAAGTTTCAATATCAAAGTTGATACCTTTATAATTAAACTCTGTAAAATATAGTTCGTTATATTTAAAAATTTTTAACTCAAGATCATTTATATTAGACATTCTACTTCCTTCTTCTGAAAATTGATAATCTCTAATAGGTTTATTTTCTTTAGAGAATGAAATTCTAATATTTCTATCATTTTTCTCGTTTGAATAATTGATTTCATAACTTTGTAATATATTATAATCTTTACTATCTCTATCAGGTTTAATATATATTTCATAAGATTCTTGTTCACTAAAATCACTTGGTATTTTTATGTCTGCTATTTCCTTAAAATATGGAAAACTATCAATACTTGTTGTTTTAATATCGGCATCAAGTCTTAGCATCCCTTGAGTCATTTTACTTATGTCATTAATATATAAGTTAATATTATCTTTTGTTTCTATATTTGGCTTATAAATATCAGATTTTAGTTGCTTATTGTGATCATTAATCAACAATACACCACTTATAATTGCTACTAAACAAATTGGTACAAAAGACCATTTCAATAAATTCTTTTCTTTTTTCATTTTATCCTCTTTCTCTATTTTTTTGATTATTTCTTTATAATAATCTTTAGGGTTTATATCTTGTTCTATTGCTCGTTTTAATTTTTCTTTATTTGTCATTTACTTACCCCCATTTCCAAAATTATTTTGTAATTCTTGGAGTGTTCTATAAATTAAATGCTTTATATATGATTCACTTCTTTGTAACTCTTTAGAAATTTCTTTGATGCTTAGTTCTAACTTATAGTATAAATAAAATACCTTGGGAATATCTTGATTTTTTTTACTTTTTATAAATTTCCAAATTGTATTCCAATTATCTTTTTGAATAATAATTTCATTTATATTCATACCATCTTCTAAAGATTCAATCAATTCTCGGTCTTTATCGTTTATTCCAAATAACGAAATTGTTTTGAATTTTTGAAGTAATGTATAATGTTTTTTGATTTTATTATTTGCAATACCTATAAGATAACTTTTAATATTAATATCTGATAATTCCTTTTTGTTTATTATGTTCCAAAATTCTAAATATGTTTCTTGCATAATATCATTTGCATCATTAATGTTATGACATTTGATGATTACATATTTGAGCAAATCTAAATGTGTCTTATCATATATTTCATTAAATTTATATAGGTTTATTTGACTAGTCATATTTATCACCTACAATATAATAATCCCTATTTTTTTGAAAAAAGTTCCAAAATTTTGAAAAAAAGCAAATTTTTTTAAAACCTGCTTTAGAGTTTGTCTTTCTTATTAAAAAATGACTTTTTAAAAAAATGAATAACAAATGGTATAAATACTGATACAACTATTAGTATTGAATAGCTTTTATTTGTAATAGAATAATAAATCATATATGATAAAAAGCCAAATACATAGACAAAAAAACTTATGTGAAATACATATTTAAAGATATTAGATATTTTTATTTTATTAAATAATAAAAATATTTTTTCCATCATCATAGCAAATGAACATATCAAAAATGGAATTATGATTATTTTTCCCCAAAGTCCATTTTTAAAAAAAGCCCAAGCAAGAAACATGAATGCTGTAAAAGACACAATAATTTGTCTTATATCATATATTTTTTTCATATTCTTAGCACCTCGATAAATTACTATTTATCTGTGAGATAATTATATCATTTAACAAGAAAATAATCTATCTTTCATAAGAATCTTTTTTATAATTTTTTTCAGTAAGATTTAGAGTTTTTTCATTTAATTTTGTTTTCATTTCTTTTTCATAATTGTTTATTTGTTCTAAACTTAACCACTCTGGCTTTTCTTTAAGTTTGTTATAGATTTCTTTCATTGCTGATATTTGATTATCAACTGTGGAAGCCCATAAATGTTTTTCATATCCATTGCCATTGCCTAAAAAATATTTACAGTCCGATTCAAGCCTGCCTAACATTTGATATAGAAATTCTGGATCATTGTTATCTTTAAAATATTCTTTATTCATTTTGCTCTCCTTTCACTATTTTATTTATCTGGCGTCTTTACTTTGTCGTAGTTTTTGAGTTTTTTCTTTATCAAATAAATCTTGGGAACACATTATAAAATCATCTACAATTAAACATTTTATTTGGAATATCGAGTACCATTCTTATATTACATTTACAGTCAGTTAGTATTGCCGTTGAGTATTCCTTTTCATTTTGTATTTGTTTTAATATTGCTACTAATTCATCTCGATTAGAGATTCTAACATCATATAATGAATTTTCTTTTAATTTGTCTTTAACTTCATTTATTATAGAATCTTCTAATGTTTTTTCTTTAGGCATTAAAATTCTACCTTTTGAATCTTCTTCTATAATCGAGTATCTATTAGAATTACCCAAAACAATGTGACCTAAAAAGCCGTCAACATTAGCAGCAAATTCACGAGTAATATCCATATCTTCCATAGATGGAACAGCCGAATCAGAAATATGATTATGTGCTAGATAATAGCCATCTGCTCCAAGTCTTTTAATTCTATTATTCATTTTTTCAAAACTTCTAATAGGATTATTTGGTGTATCTTTCCCACGAGAGAAAACTACTACTGCATTTGGAATTTTACTTGTAATTGCTTCTTGACCTATAATTTTGTCATTCTTCATATAAAAAATTCTAAATGTTTCATATCGTGGATCTCTGAAGATATTACATACATTAACTAAATCATTTTTCTTTTTGATTTTTGATTCACTTAAATCAATATACCCTTTATCATAAAATGATAAGTTTTCTAATTTGTTATAGACAACTTTTACTTTCTTATCCATATTTGCTCTTTTTCTTTTGGAAGTAAAAATTCTTTTTTAATCTTCAACATAAATTGATTCCACTTATCTGCTTCTTTTTGATATAAAGGGTAATCAACTAAATTAAGTGAGTTTGCTTTTCTTGCAATTTGATTAAGATTATTACCTATGGCTCTCATTTGATTTAATGCTTCATAAAATCTTTCATCCGGTTTTTCTCTAGGCTCAAATCCTACAATTAAATTTCTTAATAGTTCTGATTCATTAAGTCCAACTTTCTTGGCTTTCTTTTTTAGAAGTGTTGCTTCTTCTCTGTTAAGCCATACTTGTTTTTTGATACTTCTAGTTCTCATCTTGCACCTCCGACTTTTCTTTTTCCAACTGCATACATCTTGCTTCCATTTCATTTATTCTATTGATTTGTAAACAACACATTAGAGTAGTCATTGCAAGACCACCAACTATCATACCTAATATAAAAAATAATAATTCTTTCATCTTCAATTTTTCCTTTCTAAAGTCATAAAAAGATTAGTACAACTTTGCACTAATCTTTTAATCGTTTTATTTTCTTTATTCTACATAAGGGGTTTGGGGATTTCCCCACAAGCGAAAACTTACGGGAGTAGGTTTTCAGTGCTGGCTAGGACATAGTGTCCTAGTATGAATCTAGTGTTCTAAAGTACATCTGCCACAATTTGGACAAAAATATTCGCAAGTTTCACATATACTTTTATCACTTTTTTCTTCTATTTCTTCTTGTTTTTCTTCGAGTTCTTGTTCTTCAACATCAATAATAATTTTAGAAATTTTTTCTAATTCTTCATCTGATAAATCTAAATCTTCAAGCACTTCTTCAACAATTTTTATTGCTTTTTCTTCATCATCTGCATAAACAATGAACTCTATTTCCTTATCTTTTTTAGCATTAACTTTGTACTTTTTCATATCAAAATTTCCTTTCATAATTAAATTTTTTCTATCAACATAGCCTGTAATTTTTAAAAGATTTATAAAATTCAAGCCTAAAACTTCACACATATAAATAAGTGTAATTATATTAGGAACTGTTCTAGTTCCATTTTCAATTCTTGTAACTTCTGGCTGACTAATTCCAACATACTGGGCTAATTTATTTTTAGAAAGTCCTAATTCTATTCTTCTTTCTCTCAAAATTTCCCCCAATAAATAATAATTAAATCTCATATTTTATCTCTCTCTTTCTTTCGTATTTTTATTTTTAATTCCTAATTTGGTACATAAAAAATCATTGACATCCTTACCTATCGGAACTGGATTATCAATGATTTCGTACCTGTCTTTTAATAAATATTTTATTGCTTCAGTTGATTCTCTACCTGCTCGATCATTGTCTAAATGCAAGTAGATTCTTTTAACATTTGGGTGTTGATTCAAGTAATAATTTAAAGCAAGTGGCAACTTACTATCTTCAATATTTGTAGCCGGTTTGTAAACTCCTGCAAGTGAAAGTAGTGATTCATTATACCATTCTTTATCTTCTAATTTCATTAAAGTTGCATAAGAAAGTAAATCAATAGCACTCTCAAATAAGTGTACTCTATCATTACTTTCTATTGCTTCTAACTGAAAAGAAAATGCCTTATGACTTCCATTTACTTCGCCTTTAAAATTACTTTCATTCGTTCCTCTAAACATTGCATATCTTGCTATTTTATTTGGATCATAACCTACAAACACAACATTATTATTAGGAAATTGCTGATAAATTAAATCGTTATCTATACATTCTTGTATGATAGCCTCATCAATTCCCCTACTAATAAGATAAGATTTTACTTTATCATTATTAGGTGCTTTCTTTGGCAACATTAGTCTATCTGGTATCACTTTTTTGACTGTTTTATATATTTTAGGTGGTGCTGCTACAACACTTCCTACAATAGTTTCTACGGCTTGTAAAAAGGTATAATCTCTTACTATCATTAAATAATCTAATGCACTTTTGCCACCTTTACTTTGTGAAAACCAGTACCACATACCATTTGAAATTTTTAAACTATCGTGTGTTCTAGTTGTATAAGTATCTCTGCTAAAATGAACTAACTCATCTGGCTCATAGTTTTTTAGATAAGTTAATAAATCCATTTGCTTTGCTTTTTGTATCACTTCTGGAGGATAATATGCCATAATATTACCTACCTTTCTCGTGATTTATTCTTTTCTTTTTGTTCTTTTTCTAGAGTTGCTAAAGTATCATAAATACTATCTTCCATTGCTTGATGAAGACCTCCATCATCTTTTAACCACTCTTGATATATTTCATCTAAAGGTTCTTCACATTTATTTAAAGCCTTTATTTTTTGAATATCATAATGCTCATATTCTGGATAGAAGTCACCTAGTATTTCTTCTTTACATACTTTTTCATAAGAACTTTGTATGATTTCTTCTGGGGTTTTTAATTTTACTTTTTCAATAAAATTATTATATTCTTGCTCCATTTTGTTATAAACTTCTTCTCTTATTTTCATTTCATTATTCATAATCTAACCTACCTTTCTTCTTAAAATGAAAAAAGAGCAACCCTAGTTTTATTACTAAAATTGCTCTTTGCTTATAATGTTTTATCAAAAAATCTAGCAGTTGGAACTTTAAGAATCTTTGCTATGTCATCAAGTAACACAATAGTTACAAATCTTTTATACATTCCTTTATCTTCTAGTTTTTCGATAAAGTCTTTTTTTCTGCCAAGTTTTAATGATAAATCTTCTTGGCTCATCTTCGCTTGTTCTCGATAATATTTAATATTTGAAATAACAATATCACGAAGCGTTTTATCTTCTCTTTCCACTAATCCTCCTCTAATAAACTCTTGATATAATCTCTTTTTGTTAAATCATTTAATCCAACATCTAATACCATACTTATTGCTATAATAACATACAAAGCAGGTACTCGTTTCAATTTCAGCCGTTCTAATTTATCAATAAAGTCTGGAGGCTTACCTACCATTCGTGATAACTTTTTAGCAGTTAAATGTGCTTTCGTTCTATATATCGCCACATTCTTTGCTAAATTAGTCATCAACTCTGAATCTTCTTTATTCATTCACAATGCGTCCTTTCTGGCACACATTATAAAGGATAATGGAATTAGAAAACCAATGTGCAAATTTATTTTTTATACATTTGACAAGATGAAAAAAGCGATCAAGATTAACTTAATCGCTCTCATTATTTTCTTTTAGTAATCCAATTTTCTTTAATAGAAAATAAGTGCTTCTACAACCTGCACAAATAAGTTGTTTCTTTTCTAGTGTGTTTCTATCAGAAGAACTTGTTAAATATTCTATTAAGCCAGTCACTTCTTCTTTCGATAATTCTACTGGAGTATTATCTTCTAATACTATTTTTAGATTAGGGTATTCATCTATAATATCAGAACATCTATATGCAGATTTTTTATATTCTACATTAGTTCTCATAAGATAAGATGTTACAAAATTAACAATATCCCAGTAATTTTCTTCACACTCTTGGTCAAACATTTTATTGAAATCCACTACTTGCTCCTCCTAACTACCTGTCTTTTTTCAATAATTACTTTAGTAAATCCAATTTTTTAAATAAGAAATAGCATTCCCTCATACCTTGTAAGAATATTTCTTGTTCTTCAATTTGTCGGCTATCATCCTTTAGTGACAAATATTTTTTCAATGTTTTTACTTCATTTTTAGATAAAGCAAACAAGCAATGATTTTCAAATACATCTGCTAGCCTATCATTTTGATTCATTATATTACTTTGTTTTTTCAAGAGTAAATTATATTCAGGGTTACTCTTTCGTAAACACACTAATATATCAGAAAGATATTCTGCAAAATTGTCCTCACAATAGTCTTTGATAAATGATTCATCAAATTTTTCCACCTTTCGCACCTCCTATTGCAATTTTACAATAGGAAGTTTTTAATTACGAATGTGTAAATTATCTTTCATAGTCTTTATTGCACCTTTGACTTTCTACTTCGATATTATCATCAAAATCAATAACTTCTTTATCTTTCTCATTCATATTAAGTAAGACATTTACTTCATCTAATCGTTTTGATTTTTCTTTTAATTCTTGCTCTTGTTTAAATGGTCTTTTACATTCCTCTTTTGCATTTTCAAATTGAACTTTAGTGTTTTCTAGTTCCGTTTCTTCTCTTTGCAAATCGAATGACATACCATCTAATTCATTATTTATACGAGTAATATTACCTAAATTATCATTACCAAGAATAACAGAATGTGATAATTCATTTTTCAAATATATGTGAAAACTACCATACTCATAATTTAGTTCCATCTTAAAACCTCTATAACTTCCTATCTCTTGTTTTTCTGTTTTATCAATGTTTTTACAAAGTTCTAGTATCTTATCTCCTGCTTCTTTCTTATCAGTATAAGTAATGCCTTTTAAGGTCATACTTTGGAATTTTTCATCACTACTTGGAGTATTTTTTTCGGCTAGTTCTATATCTTTTTTATAGCCCTCTATTCGTGATTCCAACCTTTTTATTTCACTAGGATAATACTTTACTACCTTATCTTCCATTGCATAAATTTGGCTCAAATGATTTTGTTTTAATAGTTTTAATTTTGCAACTTGCGTATCTAATTCTGTCTTTTCCATAATAAGTGGATTACCAGCAGCAAGTGCCTTAATCTGTGCATAATTAAGTGCAGCCTCATCTATATCTTCAGCAAATCTTACTGGAGTTTTAGAAGTCATTATTTGTGAAATAAATCGTTGTTTGTTCTCTACTAATTGATAAAGATATGCGTCAAAAGTTCCCTCTGTTACATAGTTATAAATATATACTTCTTTATTTTTGTTACCCTGTCTTAATATTCTACCAATTCTTTGTGTAAGATCAGCAGGTCGCCACGGACAGTCTAGGTTATGAATAGCAATTAGTTTGTCTTGGCAATTCGTACCGGCACCCATTTTTGAAGTGCTACCTAAAAGAATTCTTTTTATTCCACTTCTTACTTGGGAAAATAGAGTTTTCTTTTGTATATCTGTATTAGCATTATGAATAAACTCTACTTCATCTTCTGGAACACCTAACTCTTGTAATTTTCTTTTTAACTCATCATACACATTGAATTTATCTTCGTTTGGTGTAGATAAATCGCAGAAAACTAATTGTGTTAGATGTTCTTCTTTATGCTCTTGCCATATTCTATAAATATTATTAGCACATAAAGATACTTTGCTTTCTGGATCATCTGGAAGCATATCATTGATTAACCTTTGGTCGAGTGCAAGTTTTCTTCCATCATTTGTAATTTTTAGCATATTGTCTGTTGATGGGTCAACTTCTCTATTTCTTACACTTTCTGCTCTATTTGATAGCTCCTTTACCATTTCCTTTTGTATTTCAGTAGGCTTTGCTACTATCGTTTCATAGTGTGCCTCTGGTACTGGTAGATTAAGCATATCTGCCGTTTGAATATCTGCGACTTCCTTAAACATTGCCATCAATTCTGGCAGATTATAGAACTTGGCGAATCTCGTTTTGGCTCTGTAACCTGTTCCCTCTGGAGCAAGTTCAATAGCCGTTACAGTTTCGCCAAAAGTAGAAGCCCAAGCGTCGAATTGTTGTAGGTTTCTTTTCTCTAACTCTGCGTACTGTAAATATCTTTGCATAGTATAAAGTTCTACCATTGAATTGCTTACTGGAGTTCCAGTTGCAAAAACAACTCCTCTACCTCCAGTTAATTCATCTAAATATCTACACTTCATAAATAGGTCACTAGATTTTTGTGCTTCTGTTTGGGCTATACCACCAACATTTCGCATTTTAGTATAAAGGAAAAGGTTTTTGTAGTAGTGTGCTTCATCTACGAATATTCTATCTACTCCAAGTTCTTCAAAAGTAACAACATCATCTTTTCGGCTAGTATCATTTAATTTAGCCAGTTTAGTTTCAAGACTTTTTTGTAACCTTACTAATTGTTTGATAGTAAAGTTTTCTCCGTTATGCTCTTTTAAGTCTTGAACTCCCATAGTTATATCATCTATTTGATTTTGTAATATAATCCTTTGTCTTTCAACAGACATTGGTATCTTCTCAAATTGACTATGAGAGATAATAACTGCGTCATAATCTCCAGTCGCTATACGAGAACAAAACTTTTTACGGTTAGCCGTTTCAAAGTCTTTCTTTGTAGTAACGAGAATGTTAGCACTTGGATAAAGTTGTAGAAATTCCGAACTAAACTGCTCTACGATATGATTAGGTACTACAAACATTGACTTATTACATAGTCCTAATCTTTTTGATTCCATAGCAGCAGCGACCATTTCAAAAGTTTTACCTGCTCCTACTTCGTGGGCTAATAAAGTGTTAGTATTGCCATAAAGGATTCTTGCTATGGCATTTACTTGGTGTGGTCTTAAAGTTATTTCTGGATTCATACCGTGAAAATTGATATGAGAGCCATCATACTCACGAGGTCGATTAGAATTAAATTTTTCATTATAGATTTTACTTAATCTATCTCTACGATCGACATCATTCCATATCCACTCATCAAAAGCAGTTTTTATTTGCTCTTGTTTTGCTTGTGCAATAGCAGTTTCTTTCTTATTTAACTCTGGTACTTTTCTGCCATTTTCATCAGTATTATAATCATATATTCTAACATCTTTTAAATTAAGTGTTTCTTCTATAATCTTATAAGCATTGATTCTTCCTGTACCATAAGTGGAGTTTGCTTTTACACTACCTCTATCATAGTTTTTACCCTCAATATTCCATTGGGCTGTACTCTCCATAAAATGCACTTTTATACTATCTCTAATATTCCAAGATGGTGATAAAAGATAAGTTATAAAGTCATCTATAACATCTGGAGGAAGCCAAGTAGCACCAAGTCTAACGCTTATCTCTTGTGGCTCTAAATCTTTTGGCATTACTTCTTCAAGACATTTTACATTGATATTGAATCTAGGATCATCTTCAGCAAACTCTTTGGCTATCTTCAATTTCTCACGAATATTGCCAGATAGGTACTCATCAGCAGTTACCCATTTATTTGGCTCTCCATATTCTGGAACATTGAATATAACACCCTCTAAATCCGAAAGCATTTTATCCATATCAAGCCCACATAATTTTTGCATAAACTCTAAATCAACTCTAGCCTTTTCAGAGATAGAAACAATTAAGGCTTCATTTGCAGAATCAACACTTGTTATCTCCTTATGAGGAAGAATTGTTCTTTTAGTAAACATATCTGCTTTTTTAAGCAATTCTTTATTTTCATCTAGTATCTCTAAAGAACATAATAGATAAAAACTGTTGTCATTAGAAAAAGCAGAGGTATTCGCTCTGCTATTGATAAGACCATATTTTTTAGTAAAACTATCATATAGTTTATTTAATTTTACTTGCTCTTGTTTTATATCTTCTTCTGGGAAGTCCTCTGTTTGTAATTCTAATAAAGTTCTTACGCATTCTCTTATTTCTATTAAGCCTCTTATACGATTTTCAGTAGTAAGTGGCAATTCTTGTGGATACATTCTACTATTTTCACGATAATAGACTTTATCATCTACTATAGTGTATGAGAAGTTCTTAACATTATAATCAGCAGGAATAGATAAATCTTCCTCATCTTCTCCTATATCATCTATCTCATATTCTTTTATTTCGGCGTGTATATTAGAAATAGCATTGTTAAGTTGTTCTTCTAGTGATATATCTTCTCTTGCTTCACAAGTTGAATCCATACCAAATCTAGTAGATTCCATTTTCATATTACCACATATCATATCTGGGTTATCTACAAAATATTTATTCATTTTGATACCATTTTCATCAGTATCAAGATATACCCAGTCTGGCTCTATATCTGTTATTGAATCTCGCTTTTGTAAGAAGATAATATCAGAAGTAACCTTTGTACCTGCGTTATCTTTAAAGGTATTATTCGGAAGTCTTATTGCTCCTAGTAGGTCGGCTCTTTGTGCTATATACTTCCTAACACTTGGATTTTCCTTATCTAAAGTCCCTTTACTTGTTATAAATGCAATAATTCCATTTGGTCTAACCTTATCAAGAGTTTTCGCAAAGAAATAATCGTGAATAAGGAAATTATACTTATCATACCTTTTGTCTAATAATTTATTCGTATCAAACGGAACATTACCAATAGCACCATCAAAGAAAGAATCTGGAAGTTCTGTACTTTCATAACCCTGTACTGCGATAGATGACTTTTGATATAGTTGCCTAGCAATTCTACCAGAGATACTATCAACTTCTATTCCATATAACTTACAGTCTTTTAAAGTATCTGGAATCATTCCTAGAAAATTACCAACTCCACAACTAGGCTCTAGTATATTACCATCTTTCATTCCCATACTTTCAAGTGCTTTATACATTGTACGAATAACTACTGGAGGAGTATAGAAAGAAGTTCTTGTAGAACTCATTGCAGACCTATATTCTTCTTCATCAAGAACATTTTTAAGTTTTAAATGTTCGTCTGCCCAAGAACTATTATTTTCTTCAAATGCTTGTGATAAGCCACCCCAACCAATATACTGTGATAATATTTGTTGTTCTTCTAGAGTAGCAAAACGATTTTCTTCTTCGCATTGTTTTAATACTTTAATTGCTGCTAAATTACGATTAAATTTCTCTCGATCACTACCAACACCTAGTAAATCATCTGTAATATGGAAGTTATTTCTATCTTCATTTTTAATTTCTGGGTGTATATCAAAAGTAGTAACTCGTTTTCTTCGCTTTTTAGCAATATTAGGTATAATCGTTTCCTTTTTCTGTTCAATTTCTTTTTCAGCAAGTATAGATAATACTTTACTTAATTCTTCATCACGGAAGATAGGAAAACCTACACCATTTTGGAAAGTAACATCTTTAAGCGATACTACATCATTATTGATACTATCAATGGTGTACTCTCTATCGCCAATAGTTATATTTTTGCCAATTAAATCGCTCTCTAATTTTTCTTGATCTGCGACTTTTGTTTCATATTTCTTACGATATTCTTTTAATCTTTCTATATCGTGATTATCAACTAAATCTACTGTGCCATCTTCGTTATAATCAAATAACTCATTTAAAAGGAAATCATAAACTTCTAATCCCTCTAAATCAATATCATCAGAATAAATAACGATATTCTCATTAGAATCAAAATTTACTTTAATATCACTCATATCATAAAGTGATAAAATATGCTCTACTAAATCAACTTCATCATTAAACTCACCATATTCATTAGGCTTTGTTATTACTTCGGTAGGAGTAATCTCTACCTTTAAATGGTCATTACACGGATTTTCTCTTACTTTTCTATCAAATTCATCAAAAGAAAATTCTTGATTAAATAATGGGTATTGATAATCATATAATCTAACAATATCATTATCTATTGAAATTATTTCAAATTTATCTGCACCAATATATACTTGGTCGCCTATTTTGTATCTATAATCATAACCAACATCTTCAGTTGTTTCTATTACTTCATCATGTTCTTTTTCTTGTTCTATTTTTTCTATACGCTCTGTTTCTTTTTCTAGCCAATTAGGATATTCTTGTAATTCTTTAGGATTAAGGTATCTATCTATTTTGATTAGTTCCTTTATTCTTTTTTCTACATAGTTCCATTTTAATAGTGTTTCTTTTCTTCCATCAAAATAGCCACGATATAAAGTGATACCTTTGGAATCATATTCTACACCTATACCAGAGCCTCTAACAGTATGACTTGCTCCACCTGTACCATATAGATTTTTAAGAAAGTTTATATTTTCAGTAGTAGATAAACTACTTTGAAATTGTCTATATATAGCATACTTTGTTTCAGTATGTTTTGTTTGAAAATATTTATCTATAAACTCTTGCGAAAATTCTAATTCTGGCAAGTCTTTTTCTTCATCTAATAAAGATAATTGTTCTTTTTCAGATGGAAGTCTTTTCATTCTATAATTTAATTGGTGTAAAAGTATCATTGAATCATAATGATCCGTTAAATCTTCCCAACTAACTAATATTTTAGTATCGGTTGATAAAAAATTATCTTTCCAAAAAAGCAGACCATTATCAAATGCTTTATATCCATACATTTTTTCATTTATTAGAATACCTGTATAAACATTATCAAAAGCACTTTTAATAAAGTCTGCTCGTTTTGTTCTGTCTTGCTCATTTTCAAAATATCTTTTTATTTCACTTTTAGATATTTTTAATTCGGCTTGGGCTAGTATTTGATTGATTTTTTCATCTGTAACAATATAATGTGCTTGGTCGCTATCATCATAAAATCCTAGTTGTAAATTAGTTCTCTCGTTACTATTTCCTCTACTCTCGCTTTCAAGTTGTTCATTGAGCCTATCCACTTCATCTGGTCTTTGGCTTTCAATTCTTCGGTTATATTCTCCTGTTTCGCCATTTCTTCCATCATTTGTTCCACTCTCGTTTCGGCTGTCGTTTGAATTTCCATCAAGTGTTGTGATAGTTTGCCTTGCATTAGTAGGCTCGTGTATAAAGGCTTGTCGTTCTTCTTCAAGTGGCTTAATCTCATCAATGCGTATTTCCCATTTACTTGTTCTTCTTGTGGTGGTACTAGGTCTGGTATTTGATAATCGCCCACCATTTTGTAACTTATTTCTTTCATCTAAATCACTCCTCTCGGCAATATTCCTGCCATCATCTATATCATAATTGTTTTGTATATTATTATCAAATGTGTGAATTTTATCAATTTCACTTGTTCGCACATTTTTTATTGTGCTATATATTTCACGAAGTCCAGATTCAGCAATATCACTTGTTGCCATACCTAGTCTTGTTATTGTGTCATAAGTATTGAAGTTTAATAAATCACTAAAATCTTCTTTATCAAAATAATCATTAGGATTTATTCCACAACGCTTCAGCATAACATAAGCAACACTATTTTCTAATACCTTTTTATAAATAGTTTTTATATTTAACTCATCAAGTTCTTCCAAAAAACTATTCTCTTTAAAATACATTAAATTAGATAAATAATCTGGCAAGTTATCTTCTACCATATTTTTAGCACTAGATATAATAGCACTCGCTATATTAGAGTTATCTTCTAATTCGCCATATCTATTTTCTAGGGCTTCAATAACATATTCTTCATAAGGTTTTGTAACAGACCATAACACAATATTTTTACCGTGCTTACTATTTGTATCACTTACATCAAAAACATATCTTAAATAGGTGTTACCATTGTTTTCTGCAAGAAGTGCAATTCCTGTTGCTCCTTTGTTTACCCATCTTTTTAATGACTTATTCCAAGTTTCTATTTCGGCACAAGCACTAGCATAAGGCTTTTGTGCATATATAAGAACTTGATCGGAGAAAGAGTATTTATAATTCATTGCAGCACACTCTAAAAATGATAACCACTCACTTTGATTCGTACTAATATCTTTTAAAGTATCAGAATAAAGTTCTGTTATATTTCTTAATTTATTTGCCACGATTTCACCTCCTTATCTTTCTTTTATTTTTCTTACTTTAATCATTATTTTGATTTGCTTCTTTTTGCTTATCTCTAACCTTTAAAAGAACTTCATAATAGTTAGTATCAACTTGTATTTCTTCTGCGTTAGCAACTAACATATAAATAATTTCAGACGCTTCATTTGGGTAGAATCGAACATCAACAAAATCCTCTTGTTCTTCAGTAGTTCGTGGAATACTGTATCTCAACAATTTTTCTTTCAGTTTAGTAGCAAGTTCCTTAATTCTTTCATTATCAGTAGTGGTATATCTAGTTAGCATTTCAACTAGATAATTAAATTTTTCTATATTTAAATCCACCTTAACTGGTGGTATTCTTCTTTGATATGGCATAATATTACCCTCCTATCTTTCTCTTTCTTTTTGCTCTTTTATAGTAGTTTCAAAAGTCAAACTATCTTTATATTTAGATATTGCTTCTTTTACAGAAGTATCTGCAAGTAAATCATCTACTTGCCTTTGTGCTTCAATTTGATTTTTGGCTTTTACTTCAAAGATCATACTACCATTTATATTTGCTTCTACTTTAAATGTTTTCATTTTTCATCTTTTCCTTTCTCTTTATAGCCACTTAAAAATTCAATGATTTTCTTATTTTTAACGGCATTTTTAAATTCAATAATAATCATAGTTTCGTTATTTTGAAGATTTGGTATTTTCATTAAATCTTCTAGTTTTAAAGCGAGGATTTTCTTATCTGTATTGAATCCGGCTTCAAATAGTTTTTCTAAAGTCTTTGTTATTTGACTTAAATTATATTTTGTTTCCAAGTAAATCCCTCCTAAACTTTCTCTACTAATTCACAGATATAAATAATTTGCTTATTTGTATTGTGTCTGCAAGTAATTAAAGTTAGTGTACTTTTTTCGGCATTTCTAACAATATTAGCAGTTCCAGTTTTTTCAATGTCATATTGATTAACGACTTTGTATTTGTACTCGTTACCATTATAGAAAATACTTACTTCATCATCTCTTTCGAGTTTATGAAGATTTTTAAAATAAGCAGTTCTTCCACTTCCAGAGTGTCCTGCTAGAATAACATTTCCTTTGTCCTTATCTGGCATATCGGATTCATTAAGAACAAGTATATTTCTATTAACATTGTTATAATAACTACCTTTACTTGCTAATCCTTTTTCTAACCCTATTTTTGGTATTTTAATTACTGCAAAATAATTTATTTTGGTGTTAGTAGGTTTCGGTGTTTCACTTATCTCTTTTTCTTCTGGTACTTCTGGAGTAGTATCTTCAGTTATTTCTTTTTGTTCTTCAAAAAAAGTATCAATTAACTGTTCTTCATTTCTTGTTTGGAAATAATTATATAAATACTTCCCACCGATTACTCCAATTCCTAAAATGATAAGTAAAGAGCCAACTATAATTAGTTGACTCTTACTACCTTTCTTATTCTTGATTTGATTTTTTCTTTTTAACATAAACGATCACTCCTATTCCACCTAGAGTAAGTAATGCTCCTGCGATTTCAATAAAATGTGAATCAGTAATTCCTGTACTAGGTACTTCAACGATTACTTTTTCATCAGTCATTGTTGCTTTTACAACTCCTCCATCTTCAAGAATTTCAAAATACATTCTTTCTGGATTAAGTGTGTAGCCCTCTGGTGCTTCTTTCTCTAAAATATAGTATTTTCCATAACGAATTTCTGGAATAGTGATTTTACCGTTTTCGTCTGTTCTTCCACTAAAGATTAACTCATCTTTATCATTGTAGATTTCGATAAGTGTATTTGGAAGTGGCTCTCCTGTTGATACATCAGTTTTTGTAAATTCAAGAGTTCCTGTTACTGGTTTATTTTTCATTTCAGCCTTAACGATTTCTCCGTTTTCTTTCAATTCAAAATAAACTTTTTCATCTGTAATTACATAGCCTGTACTTGGCTCTTTTTCTAAAATATAGTATTTTCCAACTTTTAAATCATCAATAACGATTTTACCATCTTTATCAGTTTTTCCAGTAAAGATCAGTTCATCTTTATCTGTATAGATTTCAATGATAGTGTTTGCTATAACATCTCCATTTACTAGATCAGTTTTTGTAAATTCGATAGTAGCCTTTTTAAGATAATTTAAAGCACTATATGATTCATAAACAACTGGAGTTTCATCATCAACTTGTTTTAATGTGAAATAGTGTTTATTTCCATCAAGAATATAATCATCTTGTGTTTTTACTTCAATTAGATAATATTTTCCTAGTGGAAGTTTCTTTGTTTTAGCATAGCCGTTTTCATCTGTAACGATAGTATCTACTTTGTCGCCTTTATTGTAATATAAATGGTTTCCATCAGAGGACTTAATATCTTCTTCAGCATAGATTTCAAAAGTTACTCCACTTAGTTTTTTCTTGGCATAAACATATTCGCCATCTTTGATAACTAAATCTTCACCAACTTTATAAATCTCTAATTGTCCTTTAATAGGAGTATTTTTATAAGTTACTGTGATAAATGCTCCATAAGTTGTGTAGTTATAGTGTGTATCATTTCCAATAGTGAATTTCAAGCCATTTTTGTCTTTTAAGTAGCCATTCGGAGCAGACACTTCAATTAGTTTGTAATTTCCTGCAACTAATTTTAAAGGTGTTACTAAAATACCATTTTCATCAGTTTTAAATTCACTAATTACTTTACCACCTACAAACTGTGATACATATTGTTTAGTATCTTCATTAAAAATCTTGAAAGTTGTATCTGCAATAGCGATAGTCTTTCCAGTTTCTTCATCTACTTTTCTTACTTGTAAATAAGCAGTCAAAGAGTTATTTAGAATATTATAATATTGCTCTTTTTCACTTGTTTCACTAACAGTTACATAAAAATCGTAAATTTTTTCAAAGCCTGTTGTTGTATTTACTTGATGGAACTTCCATACACCGTATGGCAAATTAAGAGAAGCATAACCGTTTTTATCAGTTGTGATTTCATCAAATTTATTTCCATTTGGGAAGTAGATTTCAAAAGTAATACCTTTTTCTGCATTTAAGAATTTTGTTTCTCCCTCAACATATTCATATTGTTTTAAGATAGAAATATAGTTTTTAATTACTTTTTCTACAACATCTACTCTTGCAGATTCTTTTCCTTTTACATCTACATTATAACGAGTTTTATCTAATTCGTAACCCTCGCTTGGTTTGATTTCTTGTAAATAGTAGTCATTCCAAGATAATACTGCGTCACTTTTAAAGTAACCGTTTTCATCTGTAACAACAGTTGTTACTAATCTTCCTGTTGCAGTTTCGTATATACCGTATTCAGCACCCTTTAAAGTTGCTTGTCCCTGTGCAGTTCCAGTTTCGTTATCTTGTTTATAGCCCTCTACTGGTGTTGTATAACTATTTACTCTAACTCTTGCCATAACTGGATCAGTTGTTCCCGGAACGAACATATTTTGAATTTCATTACCAACAAATAACTTATAGCCACTAGCATAAGGCATATTTTTTGTTAAAGTTAAATCAATTTTTCCACTTTTTGTAGGTTTAATTGTTAGTGTATTTCCATTAACACTATATTCAGCACCACTTACACTTACACTATAATTTCCTAATACATTGTTAGTATCTGTTAGTGTAATTGTTTCTCCTACTTGTGCTTTATATACACCACCATCAAAACTTGGTCTATCATAATGGTGTTCAATTAGTCTATTGATTTCTGCTTTTTCTGCTGACACATCAAAGTTAGTACCTGCTCCCCATCTTTCTGTTGAGAAAGTTGTGTTTGCTCCGTGACCAATGATAATATCCCATATCATTCCTTGTGTAGCAGCACGATATTGTAATGTTTGGTGTCCGGGATAAGTATATCCGTAGTAACCAATTAACAATAATCTTTCTTTAATTTCATTTGGAAGTCCAGTTGCTTCCCAACTTCCGGGATTATAAGTAGTTCCCTCTGGAATATTTGGCTCGATACAATATGATACTTCGCCATCCATTTCATATTGCATAAAATACCAAGAATGATGGTCAGTTCCATCTGCTCTTGCTCGGTCATAATAATAGCCCGATTTTGTTTTTGTTAAAGTTGCTGCACTTACTGCTTGAGCATTAACAGTAAAGCCAACTAAAAGACCTAGCGTTAAGGCTAGGCACATACATACTTTTTTCATTTTTGTTTTTCTCCTTTCTTGCTCCTAAAATTAGGGCATAAAAAATGACTCTTTTATAGAGCCACTAATACATACTTTTTAATTTTGCGTCATTTCCCTCTCCACTCGCACAAAAGAAATGCAAATAATACCAAGTTTTACCGTTTTCATCTATCACAGATGGATACACCCTAAAATAATTTATATCTGGTTTTATCGGTGCTTCTGGGTGTTGTTCGTTATAATCTAAAACATAATCCAGTTCTTTGCTCTTAATTTCATTACCACGAGCAGTCGCTTCACTATCAGAAGCAAACTCTTTTTTACCACCAGTTATTGATTCATAAAACTTTGTAGTTGCTCCACCGTTTTGTGGTTGATTACTTGGCTTTTGACTAGGAGTAGTATTGTTATTTTCTTTTGGTTTTGGTGTTTCTTTCGGAGTTTCCTTTGGAACTTCATTTGAAACAGAATTATTTTGTTTTTTCTCTTGTTTCACTTCATTTTTACTAGCCGAAGAAATATTCTTGTTTTCTGGTTTAGAATCTGACTTAACTTCTTTTTTGTTTTCTTTTACTTCATCAACCTTTTCTTCTGGTATTGTTTCACTTTCTGCTACTTTGTTTTCTTCGCCTTTAGATTCTTCTGCCACTTTTTCTTCTGTGATTTTCTCACTAACATTAACCTGTTCTGGTTTTGGCTTTTCTTGTTTGTCTTGCAAATAGAAAACTGTACCTCCTGTCATAGAAATTAAAATGCTAATTAAAATCAATAATTTTTTCATACAAATTCATCCCTTTCTTGATTTGTTGATGTTAGTATAAACTAAAGTATTTTCTTTTGCATTTGTGTAAATTTCTAATATATATTTTTTTTCAGTTAGTAATAACAGTTAGTATATAAATACTAGGGGTAGGTTGTAGGAAGGGGAATAATGGAATAATAACTCCCACTATCTAGCACCCTGTTGTCTTTGTTTTTCAAGATACCTATTGTAAAAGTCCAATGCTTTAAAAATATGGTCTGCATAATTAGTAATCGACATACCTTTAGGCATTTTAGGTTGTAAATCTTTAAAATCTAATTTTAGTTTTTCAACTTGATTAGGTTTTTCACGGCTCATAATTTCTTCAATCTTATCTTCATCTAACTTCCCACTTTGACTTAATCTTTTCATTTCTTGGGCTTGAGATAAAGTTGGTGTAGCAACATTACAACTCATACTATTTAAAAGCCATTTTTGTTCTTCTTCAGTAAGATACGAAAGTTCTACTGCCGGACTAAATGCAATTTCTTCATTATCTACCATATCAAGCAATTTATCTGTTAATTCTGTAAGTCTTATATATCTTTGTATTTGTGATTTACTATCTGGACTTTTTGCAGATAACTTTTCTACTGATGTCAACTTCTCCCCAACTTGGTCAGAAGTTAAATCATTTCTTTTACCTTGATGAGTCATTGCTTCTAATTTCATTTTATAGGCAAATGCTTTTTCACTATATAGTATTTTTTGTCTTTGTTGTAAGTTACTATCTACCATTATAATTGCTGCTTGTTCATCCGTTAAATCTCGAACAAGACAGGGCATAGTTTCTTTATTGGCTATTTCACTAGCCTTTTTTCTTCTATGTCCAGAAATCATTTGATATTTTCCATTTGCAAGTGGTCTAACTAATGCAGGTTCTTGGACACCATCTTTTTTGATACTGTCTGCCATATCATTTAATTCTTCATTTACAATTACCTTAAATGGGTGGTTGGGAAAGTCTTGAATATCTGCTATTGAAATATCTACAACTTTCTCTAAATTGGCTTCTTGCCTTTCTTGTTCTGTTGTAAATAAATCATCTAACTTTGGTAGAGGCATTTTTATTTCGCTCTTTGCCACTTTCAAGCACCTCCTTTGCAAATGAAGAATATGCTTCTGCCACTTTTCCATTTTTGTCATAATCAAAAATACTTTGTCCAGTAGAAGTTGATTCTGCTGTTTTTATTGCTAAAGGTATTTGTGTATCGTAAATTTTTATAACTCTACCATAGTTCTCTTGTAATTGTACTTTCATTTCTCTTGATAGATTAGTTCTTTTATCTACTAAAGTTAGTAATACACCATCTATTTTTAATTGTGGATTTAATTTAGTTCTTGCTTTATTAACAGACTTTAATAACTCGGTCATTCCAACTGCTGATAAATACTGACTTTGCATTGGGATTATAACACTATCTGCACTTGCTAAAGCATTAACTGTTAAAGTTCCTAGTGATGGTGGACAGTCTATAAGAATATAGTCATAGTTATCCTTTACTTTTTCCAGACAATTCTTTAGTAAATATTCTCTACTCATAGCACTATACAAAACTGGCTCTAATACTGACAGTCTTAAATTAGATGGTATCAAAGAAACATTTTCGTTATGATGAAGTATTGATTCTTCTACTTCAATATTTCTACCCTCTGCTGACTGCTCTAATAAGTCTGCTACTGTTATTGGCAACTTATCTTGATCTCGCCAACCCATATATAAAGTTAGACTACCCTGTGGGTCTGTATCTACTAACAATACCTTTTTGCCTTCCTTTGCTAAAGCAACACCTAGACTAAAAGTTGTGGTGGTCTTGCCCACTCCACCTTTTTGATTTGCCACTGCAATTACTTTGCATTGCGACATAAACATTTCCTCCTTTCTTTTAAACTCTAGCCACCTTATATAAACAAGATGACTATGTATGGGCATAAAAAAAGAACTGACCATTATAATCAGTTCAAAGTATGTTATTTAATTATTTATTTTTATCTTTTAATAGTTTTAACAATAAGTCATCAATAAGGTCAGTATCTTCCTTTTCTCTTATTAACTTATTTTTAAATTCTACTAATCCATTTATTATTAGTCCAAATTCTGCTTGGTCTAATTTTAATTTAATTTTTTTCATAAAAAATCACCAACTTATCTAATAAATATAGTATAATATAAATTGTATTAAAATAGAAGTGTGCAAATTATTTTAATTGAATTATATTCAAAAATTAGTAGGGGTTAAATGTCGTAATCACCTTTCTAATTCCTACTATAAATATCATTAAAATTACTATGTTTTTATCAATTTTTATTGATTTTGGGGCTTTTTTATTAAAAATATGCAAGATCTAAAATCGAAGAAATCCTTTATTTATAAGGGTTTGATAGAGGGGTTAAATAAATCGTAATCAACCAATTGATACTCGTTTTACTAAACACCTTGTCTTGATTTTCACTCATTAAAATCACTTCCTTTTACTATTTAATTATATCATACGTGTTCATTTTCTAATTCTTCTACTACTTCTATTTCTTCTGATGCTTCTACTACTTCTTCTGTTTCTACTATTTCTGCTTCTTTGTCTGTGTCTTCTTTCTTATATTTTTCATTAAAATAATCTTCTAAATTATTAATGACATTCCCTAAGGGAACAAGGATCTCATTTTTAGCAATTAAATTATCCATGTAAAAATCTTTATATGCATTTTTTACATCAGCAGTTGTTGCAGAATTAGGTATTAAATATTGATTAACCGAATTTTCTAAATCACTAAACAGTGCTTGATCATTTAATATTAAGTAATAATATACTAACCAATAAGACTCATCATAATAACCTTTGATAGTATTTATTTCGTCTATGTTAAACATACTATTAGCTATGTAATAAGAAATTAAAATATAATTCTTACTATCTAAAACTTTTTTATTCATTTCATCATTTTTTACTTTTTCTGTTACACCAAGCTTATATAACAAATAGTAAAGATATAACTGTTCATCGTGGTAATTTGAAGATAAACTTCTATCATAAAAATTTATAATCTTATTTATAAAATCCAAACTTTTAAACTCATCGAAAGAATCCAAAATATTGTCAATATACAAGGAAATTTCTGGAAATTCTTTAATCAAATATAATAGTTGGTGATAATTATACTCATTAAAGTATGTACTCCTAAAATCTATAGTTCTAAAAAAGGCACTTTTGAAAAAATTAACAATAAATACTCTTTTTTTTCTATAATCTCCAAGTTTATTTAATCTATATATTAGTTGGTTAGTAAAAAACAAATTATTATTGTACTTACGTACACCTTTAGCAATCTCTATTCCCTGTTTATATTGCTGATTCTTACATTCTCTTGTTATTATTTTCCAATATTTTTCAATAACATCTTCATTTGTATATTTTAAATAATCAAATACTTCAAGTTTATCTTCGTTTTTTTCCAGACCAAATTCTTCTAATACTTCGTCAAATAACTTTATCACCTTATCCTTGTTATCCTTAGAAGTAAAAATATAAAAATCATCAGAAAAATATGAAAAATTACAATCAAGACCTAACTCATTAATTCTCTTTTCAAATCTAGAACTAATTTTTTTAGATAATAATTCAGCAACAAATAAAGAAATGTAATTTCCCATTATTATTCCACCAGTACGCCCATGATTCATATGAGATAATGGTTTATCAATATGCAAATCACTTGTAACATCATTAAAAATATAATGTGTATAAATATTATCATAAAAAGATTTTATATCACATCTTATAAGTAAATCATAATCAATTAATTGATTATAATCTATTAGTTGCCACTCATCATAACTATTTTCTTTGAATTCCCCTAACTCATATGAAATTCTCATTCTTTTGTGTAAATCTAAAGATTCAAAATTTTCAAAATCATATCCAAATTGGGAAATACTATTACTGTAATAATCATAGGCTAGTTTAAAGTTATAAATATTTGGTATTTGTAGTGTTCTAAAAGATTTTTCATCCTTTCTTAATCTAAATTTAAAAGGTTCTACCCATGATGATTTATCTTGTTGAATTTTAGAAAAATCTAAATTTTCTATATCAATAAAGAATCTTATTGTATTTTTAAAATTATAATAATAATTTAATCTCATATTGCATCACCCTTCATTTTGAATAAAATCACTTTCATGCTTTAAAATCAAATTTACTTTGTTATTCTCGTAAACAATAATACTATTTACTAAGTTAGCGAGAAATTCTCGATCTATTTCTTTTATTTTACCTTTTTTTAATTTCTTTAAATTAATTAATCTTAATAATTCAGCATATAAATAATCTTTTCTAATACTATGCTTAGTACATATCTTTTTATTTAAACTATTTCGACAATAATAATATTCTTTATTTTTCCCTTTTACTAGTGTCATGGGAGCTCCACAATCAGCACAAAATAAATATCCATCTAAAATATCATTTTTATTACTTTTTCTTCTTTGGATTTTTAACTTTTCTTTATCAATAATTGGTTCATGATGGTTTTCATACTTAATCCAATCTGCCTCTGAATTTTTAACCTCCTTATGAGAAATATAACTTTCGTTTCTTCGTTTTCCCTGAACTAAAGTACCTGTATAGTTTTCATCTTTAAGTATTCTGTTTATTATTTCATAATTCCATTTATTATCTTTTTTAGTTTTTGTATAACCCAAACCATTAATTTTTTATATAATGCTGGAGTTAATATTCCTCTTTTATTTAATTCATCTGCAATTTTAGATTTAGTCATACCAAGCAAATACATATTAAATATTTCTTTAACAACATTCGCAGCTTCATTATCTATAACTAGTTTATGAGAATCGTTTGGATCTTTTCTATAACCATATATTACTGAAGAACCAACAAAACTTCCATTTTCTTTACTTATTCTTAGTGACTTTTTTATTTTATTAGATGTTTCATATGCAATGTGATCATACATCATATTTTTTAATGGAACATCTAACCTTTCCATAATGTTACTATGTTTTAAACTATCATATTCATCATCAATATCTTTTAAAAGTTGTTTAAAAGCAGGCCTATCAAAGGTTGTTCCACTATAGCCATTATCAATATATTTATCAATTACTTCTAACTTATTTTCTTCACAATAAAAATCAGTCAGTTTTATTTGATTATCTATACTATCAGAATTACTATAACTCTCATTTCTAGAAAGTCTTATATATGAACCAACTTTATATTCCATCATAGACATCGCTTTCTATTTTTTGTTGTTCATCTATATATTGATAACCTAGTGCATTTTGATTAGAGATTGCAGATTTTTTTGTTTCCTGTTCATAAGAAAGTCTTGCATCATTTGCAACTTTTCCTCCACGTTTGGCTACATTCATATTTTCTTTTAAACCTTGTGGGCGTTCAGAGGTAGCAATATCACGAGCAGCAATTTCACCAATATTAGTCAAAGCAATTTCAATATCTGTCATATTATCTCTTAAAGATTCTTTTCTTAAACCTTTATAGGCTTTGTATTCACTTGCTTTCATGCCTGACCATCCTTTATATATTTCATTTGTTAGCATAGCATATTCATAATTTCCATTAATTCCATTTTCTTTCCAAGTATCTGTTAATTTTTTTCTATTTAAAATCCCATTTAATCTCTCTGAAATCCATTTATCACTATATCCCTTTTTTCGATAATAATCTATTGCTCTATTGACTGCTATTTCAGGATCAAATACTTCATCAATTCTCTCACTTCCTAAAGATGCTAACCACAATTTGAAAGGCTCTGCTTTTGGACTAGGAACAGACTCAATTAATCTTAAAATTCCTTTTGTATCCAATGTATCCGTTTCTCGGAATTTACCATCCTTAGATTTCAATTTCAATTGTCGACATTTTGTCGATAGTTCACTTTTTTCTTCCGCAGACATTCTTGTTTTTAATCTATACCAATAATCATTTGGATTTTTACTTTCTGTTAAAGTGGCAATAACATCTATCACACTAAAATAATAGTCTTCATTTTCAGCATCCCAAATACTTCTTATTTCATTCCCTTCAAATAAATTTGAAATAGTTTCTAGTTTATTGTTCAAAATATAACACCTTCTTTCTTATTTTTATTAATGGGTTAAACGTCGTAATCACCTTTCTAATTCATACAATAAATTTAACTAAAATTGCTGTGATTTTATATTTTTTAGTGATTTTCGTTATTTTTTAATGAAAATATGCAAGATCTAAAATCGCTCAATTCCTTTATTTATAAGGGGGGGGGTTGCTAGAGGGGTTAAATAAATCGTAATCAACCAATTTATATTTGTCGAATTTTGTCGATTGTCTATATAATCACTCCTCTGTTTTTTACTAAATAAAATATTACTAATTCATTTTTATTTTTAATAGTATATCTTCTAACTCTTTATATTTTGATTTTAATTCATCATTCTCAAAATTATTCTTAGAAGAATAATTCATAAATTCCGTATAAAATTCATCAACATTATTTTTATTAACTCTATCGTTTATAATATATTTACTTATTTTAATTCTATCTTTCCAAATTAGCGTTACTAAGCAATCCGCTAATATTTTATTTGATAATGTCGTTTTTTTGTATAAATACATTACTAAATCATCTGTTATTTTTTTAGGGTTTGATACTATGATTTTATTTGATCTATAAATGCCTTTACTTTCATCACACAAAATCACTTCGGCATCTTCTGGAATATCTACATCATAAATTGTATCTCCTCTATGTAACCATCTTAAAATTTTATCTTCGGTTCCAAAATTAAATCCACCCATTTTATCAGGTTCCATTGTATTGGGATTCCACAAATCTGCTATATTTACTTTATCCAATTTATACTTGAAACCACCAGCATTAGATTTTTCTCCATCCATAACTCTTACATATTTACTCATTCTATCCTCCATAAATAAATTACTTATATTATACCTCTTTTTTATCGATATAGATTTTCTAAAACTCTAGTTAAACAATCTTCTGCAGTTTTATCGGTATCAAAAAATCTAATATTCTTTCGTTGCTAGGTTTTCTTCTATCTATTTTTATAGAAGTTAATTCATCTACATCTTCCAATTTTACATCATCAAAATTTACATTTTTACAACGTTCTAATTTCTCTGCTAATTCTTCAATATTATATTTAGCCATAAAATCACACTCCGAATTAATTATAAATTAAAACGTAATTAATGTTAAATGTGTGAATTTACTCATTAACTTTACTTTCTATTTTTTGTTGTTCGTGGGCATATTGATAATTGAGTGCATTGTCTTTAGATATTGCAGATTTATTTGTTGCCTTTTCATAAGACTTTCTAGCATCTTTTGCAACCTCTCCACCTTTTTTGCTACTTTCAAGTTTTCTTTCAATCCTTTAGGATGTTCGCTTCTTGCTATATCACGAGTAGCAATTTCACCTAAATCTGTTAAAAGAACCTTGATATCTGTCATATTATCTCTTAAAGATTCTTTTCTTAAGCCTTTATATGCTTTGTATTCAGAAGCTTTCATATTAGACCAACTTTTATAAATCTCATTTGTTAATAGTGCATACTCAACTGGTTTTTCTATTCCACCTTCTTTCCAAATGTCCGTAAGTTTAAATCTATCTACAATTCCTGTTAATCTAGCCTTAATCCATTCATTAGAATATCCTTTATTACGATAATAATTTACTGCACGATTAATGGCAATTTCAGGATCAAATACTTCATCTATTCTTTCACTACCAAGATTTGCTAACCATAATTTAAAAGGCTCAGCTTTTGGACTTGGTACCGATTCTATAAGTCTTAAAATTCCTTTTGTATCAAGCACATCTTGATTATAAAATTTACCATCTTTTGATTTTAATTTCAGTTGTCCGATTCTTTCGGACAACTCACTTCCCTCATTTTCTAATTTTTCTTTAAATCATTCCAATATTTACGTGGTCTATCTGATTTAGTTAAAGCAACAATAACATCAACCACACTAAAAAAGTATTCTTCCTTATCACTATCACATATACTTCTTATTTCCATATCTTCAAATAGATTTGATATCGTCTCTAATTTATTATTCAAATTCACACCATCTCTCTTTTTTATTAAGGGGTTTAAATGTCGTAATCACCTTTTAAATTCCTATAATAAAATTCATTAAATTTACTATGATTTTATGATTTTTTAGTAATTTTTGCTCTTTTTTATCAAATATATGCAAGATCTAATTTCGCTAAATTCCTTTATTTATAAGGATTTGCTAGGGGTTGCAATAAATCGTAATCAACCAGTTGATATTATTTGTCGAATTTTGTCGATTATCATTATTCATTTACTTCACTTCCTTTTTAAACATTTTATAATTTCTTTTCAAAAAAGTAATTTATTGTTCCTAGTGGGCAATCTTTTATTTCTCCAAATAAATTAAAACCCATTTTTTCATAAAACTCTTTTGCTTGAAAATCCCATGTATCAGTTCTTATTCCTGTTAGATTTTCTTTTTTGGCAAAATTTTCAAGTTCATTTATTAAATTAGTTCCAATATTTCTTCTTCTATATTCTTCATCAATATATAACATATCTAAAAAGTACCAATTATATTTAATGAATCCAATGGAACCTCCTACCAATTTATCCTCATCAAACACTAAAAAATTATATTCTATCTCTTCATACTCATCTTCAACTAAATTAGATTTATTTTTTAGCCATTCACACTCTTTTCTGTTAAATTTAGTTAATCTAATATCTATTTCTTTTTTTAATTCCTTATCATTGTCTACTTTTATTTTTATCATATAATTTCCTCACTTAAAATCATCTATATAAATTTTCTAATACTCTAGTTAAACAATCATCTGCTGTTAAATTCGTGTCTTCTGAAAACCTAATCCTAACTAATTTACCATTAACTTTAAAGATATATGGATTTTTAACTTTTGCTAGAAAATCTAATATTCTCTCATTACTCGGTTTTCTTCTATCTATTTTGATAGAACTTATTTCATCTACATCATCTAAAGTTACATCTTCTAAGTTCATATTCTTACATCTATCTAACTTCTCTTTTATTTCTTCGATATTATATTTATTCATTAAATCACACCCCAAACTAATTATATATTCAAATATAATGAATGTTAAATGTGCAATTTTTGATTATTATATTTACTTATTATTATCAATATCTTCTTTTGCTAATTCATAAAGTTCTTTTTCGTCTTTAATTATCTTAATTAATTCCTCTTTTGTTGGCAAATATGTTAAATATTTTGAAGCATATACATTCCTTACATTATCTCCTAAAGTCATTTCCACTACTGCATCGTCTTTATCAGCACATAATAGTATTCCAATAGGTTCATTTTCACCATCTATCATTTGTGTCTTTTTATAATAATTTACATACATCTGCATTTGACCAATATCTTGATGAGTAAGTTTACCTATCTTCAAATCTATTATTATAAAACATTTGGCCAAACGATTATAAAATATCAAATCAGGATAATAATATTCAGAGCCTATTTTTATTCGTTGTTGACTTGCGACAAAAGAAAAGCCTCTCCCAAGTTCTAGTAAAAATTCTGTTAAATGAGATAGCAATGCCCTTTCTAAATCTGTTTCTAAATAATTTTTATTTTCTTTTAATCCTGCAAACTCAAAAATATATGGAGATTTTAAGAGTTCTTCTGGTTGGCGCTCAATTAATCCTTTTTTTGATTCATCTAAAATTATTTTTTTATCTGGTGAAATTAAATATCTATCATATAATTTAGTATTTATTTGTCTACGTAGTTCTCTGCAGCCCCAGTTAGACTTAATTGACTCGCTTTCATAAAAATCTCTTTCTTCTTTTCTATCAATTTTAATTAATTCTTGAAAATGTGCCCAAGACAATTCGGTCGACACTGTCGACCAAATTGGATACATTTCATAAAATCTACGCATTCTTCTTATACTAACAGATGAAAAACCGCTTCCGAATTCATTAGTTAATTTAGAAGATAAAACATCTATTATCTTTTTTCCATAACTTGCTTTTGTACTATTTTCAGATAATTCATAAGTTATCTTACCAACATACCAATATACTTCCGTCATTGTGGTATCAATATGTTTAAACATTTTTTCTCTAGCAGTTATAATTTTATTTCGTATATCCTGATAAATATTTTCAACATCCACGGGCTCATTAGCATTATTTACTATTATTTCATTTTTATTTTTCAATATTATCACCTTCTTTTTGGTTTTATAAAAGGAGTTACAATGTCGTAATCACCTTTCTAATTCCTATAATAAAATTCATTAAATTTGCTATATTTTTGTTAATTTGATTGTTTTTTTCTCTTCTATTATGAAAATATGCAAGATCTAAAATTGATAATTTCCTTTATTTATAAGGATTTGCTTAGGGGTTGCAATAAATCGTAATCAACCAGTTGATTGTCGAATTTTGTCGATTATTATCATTCATTTACTTCACACTCCAAGTCTTTTTCATAATTTGGCATTATTGAAGCTAAATCATCTTCAACATTTAATCCATAACAACTGGCTATTTGTAAAACCATAACACCAAATACGCCTCTCATTTCCCCTAATGCAGCAGCAAAATACCAACTAGCCCAGTGCCCCCAACTTCCTCCAAAATCAATCACATCTTGTCTCTTCAAATCACATTTACACAAAAACTTATTACAAGATTTTCGCATTGCACTAACATATTTATACAACTCAGAATTTTGATTAATATTCATCATTTGATTTGTAAGAAAGTTTTTAATTTCTATCACAGACATAATACAATGTTCTGGAACTTCCATTTCACTAGGAATATACAATACTCTACGAGCTTCTAAATAAATGATAATTTCTTTCGCGCTTTGAATTTCAGTTTTTGGTGGATTCCATGAAATTCCAAATATAGGACAACTTATGCCAGTAATATTTTTTACAATCTGTTCAAATTTCATTTTTATTCTCCTTTTTCACTTTCTTCTAAATATTTATTATAAAATTCATCCATAGAAGAAATATATTTCTGATCTTGAATTATTCTATATTTTTCATATTCATTTTCAGCTTTCTCTACTGCTTCTCTGTGACTTATATTTCCGCTATGTTTTAAAATGCTTTTTCTTCTAAATTTCAACAAATCATCTGTTGCATCAATCCAATCTTGCATCGTCATAACACGTCTTTCTTTCGCTTCATCTTCTGCAAAAACTAAAAACATATTCGTTAAATCATTTAACTTATTTAATTCTTCCTCATTTAAATAATTTTTAGCAATAGATACATCATATTTATATATTAACCCATCAGGTGAATTTTTCCAATTTGTGAGGCCCATATTTTTTTTATTTGAATCTACTCGACTATATATGAGTTCAGCTGCTGTATGTCCTGAAATGGCAAAATGGAGTTTGTTTTGAACAATCTTAAAAAAAGTATAAGCTTCTTCTGATTTAGGATTATAATCTGTTGCTGTGGCAATAAATAAATCTGTTATCTTTTGATAAGACATTCTTTCACTTACCCGAATTGTTTTTATTCTTTCAAGTAATTCATCAAAATATTTCATGTCATATTTATTACCCTTAATAAATCTTTCATCATTTAATGTAAATCCTTTAGTCATATACTCTTTTAATATTTTTGTTGCCCATATTCTAAATTCAGTTGCTTTTTTAGAATTAATTCTATATCCAACTGCAATAATTGCATCTAAATTATACATCTTAGTTTTATATTTTTTTCCGTCAGAAGCAGTTATCGAGGATTCCTCGGCAACTGAACATTCATCTAATTCTTTATCTTTAAAAATATTTTTTAAATGTAAGGAAATATTATCAACACTACAATCAAAAACTTTTGACATAGCCTTTTGTGTTAACCATAAGGTCTCATCTTTATATATTGCATCAACTACTACATCTCCATCTTTATTTTTATAAATTAATAGATCATTTTGTTCTTTTAAATCATTCATTTTGTCACCTCTTTTTCATTAATTTTCGTAAAATGTGTAAAAACTTTTTTTGAGCAAATCATTTATTTATAAGGGTTTGTTAGTGGTTGTCTTTAATCCCGATACCTCAGTTGATATTATTTGTCGAATTTTGTCGATTTTTCATTTGTTGCACTCCCTTTTTGCATAATTTTATATAAATATCTTATTTTTTTATAGTTTTGCCTAAAAATTGATGGGTTAATTAAATTGTAATCAAGTTTTTATATAAACCACCAAGACATATGGCAAACACTTTATTTGTTTGATACTTAATTTAACTTTGGTAATTAAATATGCTTACTAATTCCATTTTTAATCAATAAATTTTGATTATTTTCACAAATTTTCTCAATATTACCATTTATTATCAAGTAGGTTTCACCATATATTGTTGCAATATCATCTTCATCTATAAATATATGACTACCATTACATTGTCCATATATTGGTCTTTTAAAAGATTCATTAATTATTGCATTTCTTTGATATATTTCCTTTGCATCAAAATTAGAACTGTCATACACAAAATGTGGTTCAACATTTATATTTGTTAAACCTAGTCCATCAAAAAATACTGGTTCTAATTCTTCCAATTCTTCTGGACTATTAAAACAATGTTCAGCCATATTTATAGCACCCGCACTTTGTCCCATTACAATACCAGAATAAGTAGATAATATTTCTTTTAATCTCATTTTTTCAAACAATAAATGTTGATTATAAGTATCTCCACCACATAAGAAAACTAAATCAGCATTTTCAATATATTCTTTTGCTTTATCAACTTTTGTTCCATCTAATATATAATATTGTTCAAATAAGATATCAACCATTTTCATACTATCAAAAAATATTCTAGCATATTCTGCAACTGAATCTGGTGTACTATTAATATCAGAAGAAATATATACTACCTTTTTCTTTTTCTTTAAAGTATCCTTTAATTGGTCTACTATCCCATTCTCATTATTCATTGGTTGAGTTATTTTTACACCATCTCTTTTTTCATAATTTTTAAAATCACTTGTAAGCATTCTTATCATTTTATCACCATCCTATATTAATACTATCTATACAAATTTTCCAATACTCTAGTTAAACAATCATCTGCTGTTAAATCGGTATCTTCTGAAAATCTCATTCTAACTAACTTTCCATTTACTTTAAATATATATGGATTTTTAACTTTTGTTAAAAAATCTAATATTCTCTCCCCACTTGGTTTTCTTCTATCTATTTTTATAGAACTTATTTCATCTACTTCATCTAAAGTTACATCTTCTAATTTCATATTTTTGCATCTATCTAGTTTTTCTTTAATTTCTTCGATATTATGTTTATTCATTCATACCACCACTTTTTATTTTTTCAGTATCCAATAGTAATTTATCAAAATCAGATACATAATTTTTATCTTGTATAACTTTATATTTTTCATATTCATTTTCGGCTTTATCTACTGCCTCTTTATGACTTATAGTACCTTTATTAGTTAAATTATCATAGAAATTTATTTTAAATATATCTTCTACAGATTTAATCCAATCTTCCATTTTCATTGGTATATGTCTTTTTGCCCTGTTTTCAGCGGTATCTAAATACATATTAACTATAAATCATTTAATTCATCTAGTTCTTCTTTATCTAAATAATTTTTAGCAATGCTTACATCACTTTTTAATATTTTTCCATTTGGTTAATTTTTCCAATTTGTAAGTCCCATATATTCTTTATTTGAATCTGCTCTATTATATATAATTTCTGCTGCAGTTTGATGGGTTATAGCATAGTGAAATTTATTTTGGATAGTTTTATAAAAAGTATTTGCTACTTCACTATCTTTTACATATCTATACTACACTCCGCAAATATATCTGTAATTTTTTGATAAAACATTCTTTCACTTGTTCTGATTAATTTTATTTTTTCAAGTAATTCATCAAAATATTCTAAATCACTTTTATTTGTTTTTAAAAATCTATCTTCGTTTAAATTATATCCTTTAATAATATAATCTTTTAACAATTTGTTAGCCCAAGTTCTGAATTTTATAGCAGTTTTAGAATTTACCCTAAAGCCTAAAGAAATGATCATATCTAAATTATAATATTTTGTTTTATACTTCTGATTACCATTATTCCCCATATGTTCCAAAATAGAACATGTGCTATTTTCTTCTAATTCTTGATCATCGTAAATGTTATTAATCTGTTTAGTAATAGCAGGTCTTCCAACTTTAAAGAGTTTAGCAATCGATTCAGAATTTAGCCAAACATCTTCATTTTTTACAAGCACTTCAACATTAAATGTTTCATCTTCGTCACTATAAAATACTATATCCTGCTGCTGATTTCTTAAATTATTCATTTCAATCATCTCCTGTTCTTTTTATATTTTACTACCAGGGGTTAAACAGTGTAATCACCTTGATAATTCTTACCCCAAAATTATTCAATTTCAATAATATTTTATCATTTTTAGCTACTTTTAACCAATGTGTGATTAAAATATGTAAGATGTTAAATCGTAGAAATACTTATAAATAAAGTATTTATGAGAGGGTTAAATAAATCGTAATCAACAAGTTTATCCCCACAGATGAACAACTTTTTTCTGTACTTTTATTCAATTCTTTTTTCATATAAATCACAACCTTATATATCTAATTTTAATAATTTTTCATTATCATTTATTTGTAAAACATTATCAGGTATTTTATATAATAATTCTTTTGGCAAATTATTATAATGAGGAACAATAATTTTATCACAGTAATCATATCCGTTACTCATAGTTAATAACTCTCCCGTAGTAGTATCTAAATACTCTTTATTAAAAATCATAGCACCAGCTGATTGTCCAATTACTATACCGCCATTATTAATAAATTTGCTTATAGAATCATAATTATTTGAATTAATAATTGAATCCATTAAATTTTTAGGTTCACCACCACTTAGGTATAAAGCATCATATTTATTTATATTTAAATTGTCTATATCTAGATCTATTATTTTAGAGGTAATCCCATTTTTAGTTAATTCTTCATTTGCAACAATAGAAGTAGTTCTATCCTCTGTTATTAATTTTGCATTTGGAATAATTGCTACTCTTTTATTTTTAAGCAGTTGAATAATATCATCATAAGAATTCATATAATCTTTATATCTTGTATCAATTCCATAAGAAGTTAAATATATATTCATAATCATCTTCCCTTTCAATTTTTGATGAAATGTGTAAAAACTTTTCTAACTTAATCCCTTTAATTATAAAGCTTTGTTAAAAGTTGTCTTTAAATCCCGATACCACAGTTGATGTTTTCACAATTTTGTTGATTATTAAGTTATCTAAAATTCCTTAAATAATTATACCATCACCATCATATAATAAGTATAATTCTTCACTTGAATTATTTTTTAAGTTATTTATAAATTCTTCTTTCTTATTTGAATGTGGTATTATTAATCCATTTACTAATTTAAGCCCAGAAAAATCATACATATTTACTTTGTTCTCATCGTATGGTAAAGCTGGTTCAATCGAGCTTCCTAATATTTCACTTCCAGCACTAGATCCAATATATATTTTTCCTTTACTAATAAAGTTTCTAATACTATCATCAAAATTATATTTTCTAATCATATCAAGTAAATAAAATGTATTCCCACCCATCATATAAATAATATCAAAGTTATTAATATCTATATCGTTGTCACCAATTTTATATTCAGTAATATTGCTTTCATTAATCCCTAAATCTAAAATTGTTTTATATTCTCTAGCCATCCATGATTTATCGCCATCATCTTCGCCATCTACTGCAGTTGTAATATATAAAACTTTTTTATATTTAAGTTCATCCTTATTTATAATTTTATAAAAACTATTTTTAAAATCTTCTTTTATAATACCGCATGATGTAATTATAATATTTTTCATATTATTAATCATTACCTACCTTTTCTAAAAATTTGAAAACTTATTTTAAACATTTTGTTTATATTTACCAAATTTTAACGTTTCTTTATTATTTTCACTTTCTTAATATTTTTTTACTGATTAACTCTTTTTCTAATTTTATAACAATATTTTTTACTGTATCCTTAATAAAGGGGTTTGGCATATTATATTTATCTATCAAATCACTAAATGTATAATAGGATGCTACTTTACCTATTTTTTTAAATAGTTCTATATCACTTTCACAATTACTCCATATAGCAAAAGCCCCAAAATAAGACAACGCATAATCGATATAATAGAATGGGTCTAAATAAATATGCGATTGCCTATAAAAATATCCACCATTATCTAGATTAATATGTCCACTATTGTCTTTTTCTAAATGATACTTATCAACCAATTCTAGCCAAATCCTTGTAATATCTTCCATTTTTAAATTTTCTTTAGAATAAATTATTTGCTGAAATTCATCAACCAAGCATATATATGGTAAATTTACTATTAAAGTATATATTTTCATAAAACAATATTTTTTATAATCATCTTCTGTAAATAAATGATTAATATGCTTCATCATTATCAATTCCATACTATAAGAAAACATTTCGGCTATCTCCATTGTTGGATATTTTAATAATGGAGATACAACATATTCTCTATCCTTTAATGAAGCACAATATTTTTGATAAGAATGTCCCATCTCATGTGTAGTTGTTGAGACATCTAAATAGGAATTTTTATAATTACCTGTTACTACTGGTAAACCCGTTTCTGTTAAATAGTTTGTAATAGAAAAATTTACTTTATTATCTCTTTGAATCAAATCAATATAATTATTATCTAACATATTATTAAATAAGTTTGATAAATCAGCATCTACTTCTTTAAAAGATTTTTTTAGTTCATTTAATAAGTCATTTCCATATACTTTTAATTTAGGCATTTCTTCAAAGAATACAGTATCAAAGTATTCTAAATTTGTTAACTCTAATTCTTCTTTTTGCCATTCACTTATTTTCATACATAAAGGAACTACATATTCAATAATATTTGTTCTAAATTCACTTATATTACTATAATCATATCCAAACCTTTTCAGTTTAATTAAACTATATTCAACATAATTATTAAACCCTAAATTTTTAGCAATTTTATTTCTTATACTTATAAGTTCATACAATATACTAGTATATTCCTCTTTATGTTCATAATAAAAATCATTTATTGTATCGTGAGCGTTTTTTCTAATAACCCTCTTTTTATTACTGAAAAAACCGCTAATATATCCTATAGTCCTTTCTTCTCCATCATATAATATTTTAGTCTTATTTAAATTCCTATATTGTGTTTTTAACTCGTTCTCTCTTTTTAATAATTCGATATTTTTATCTGATGTTATTTTTATTTGATATTCAATTAATTTAAAAAAATTATTAGGTATACTCTTTAATAATAAATCTTTAAATTTAGAATTATTCATTTCATCATAAAAAGGTAGAAATAATAAATCAAATTTAGGTTTGAATGAATTCCAGTATTCTATTTCCTCTTTATAGTAAGAATCATTTAAATTGCGCATATTTCTTATATCTGCATAATCAAACATTTCTTCAATATGATTTTGAATATTATTTATTTCTTTGACTATAGATAAATATGCTTTATAATTATTCTCTTCTTTTAATTGTTTAATTAATTCTTCTAAAACTAATTTAGTTTTATCAAAATCTATTCTTTCATATTTAATTTTATTAAATTCAATCATTATTCCACCTCTATTTCACTAATTTTATTTAAACGTGTAAAATTATGAGTAATTCATTTATTATAATACCTAAATTTATCTAAACAAATGGAAACACTTTTTTACTATTTTTTATTGCATAAGTTAACTCGCTATTTTTTAGAAACATTTTTTATATAACATTTATATTGTTCATAATACTTTTCAATTGCATCATCAACATTTATCCAATAGTAATTGGTCATTGTATTATCAAATTTATATAATTCTGTTTTTTCTAGTTCTCCTCCTAATGCTAAAATTGTTTTATTTGAGCCAATATTATCAATATCACAAACTAATAATACTCTTTTTTCACCAAGTCTTTGTTCTTCTAATAAGCCTAAAAATAATGCTGTTTTATCATATCCCTTTTGCCTTTCAGTGGGTCTAATGCCATAGCCAATATGAGAGGCCCAACTTTTTAATTTTTCACTTGATATGTTATACCTAATGTTTATCATCCCAACTATTTTTTCATCATTTTCTCTTACTACAAAATAAGTTTTAGAAGGACATCTATTTATTAGTTCATTTAAACACCTATCCATATTTCCGGTGCCATTTAAATCTGAATTATATTTAATATTCTCTTCTAAATAATCTAGTGCATCTTGTTTTCTATCTATTGTAGGAGTCTCTAAAAAAAGTTTTTCCATTTTTAATCACCATCTTTATAATGTCTTATTTTTTCATTTAATTATTATCTATTTATATAGATAATTTTATTAAATTTTGAACAACCAGTTTATCAGTAAAAATATAAACTTTTCAATTCTTTATTTTCCCGAATTATTACAACAACTTTTGCCTACTTATCTTTAATATCCATATCCATATATTTACCAGCATTAATAAATTTTCTCGTTTTTTCTATCTGCGATTTTAGCAATTCCACTAATTCTTGATTATTTATTATTTTATTATATGATAAAACACTATTTTCAACATAATCATAATAAAACTTAATATTATCATTATCTAAAATTTTTGACCAATGTAAAAAGATAATGTAATAACTTACTTTTTATTTATTCTATTTCTATATATGAAATATCAATTAACTTATCATTATCAAATTCTAATTTCATTATTGATGGAGATTTCATAATATTATTTTCAATCAAAATTTTATCTTTAAATTTTATTGTTAACTTTTTATTAATCTCAGCTTTTATTAATTCACAATATTTTAATAAATAAAATAATATACAAGCATTATGACATATAATGGCAATTTTTTTATTTTTCTGGTTATTTAAAATTTCTTTTATTTTTTGATCAACTCTCAATTGAACATCTTTTTGTGATTCTCCGTTTAAATTTTTTAAATTAGGTTCTAAAAATTGGTTAATCCAAAATGCTTCTTTATCCACAGCATTATTCCACATACCATAATATCTTTCATCAAATGATGAAGATATATTTAGGTTTTTATTGTTATTAGCACATATATATTTAGCTGTTTCTATAGCTCTTACATAATTGCTTGTCCAAACTTCATCAATATTTTGTAATTCCTTATGCTTTGATAATTTTAACGCCAATTTTTCTCCTTCACAACTCAAAACCATCTTTTCATTTCTTATTTGAAAAGAATCATTTGTATCACAAATTCCATAACTTCTATTTTTCAATGAATGCCTAATCAAATATAATATTGTCATATTATATACATCTCCTATAAATACTTATAAATATCTTTAAACCAAAAGAGCGCATAAAAATTTCATTTCTAAAATTAAAATATCCTACTATATATTATAACATATTATATTATTTTTTTAGATATTTACTGAACATTTTATCTTAATAGTTCACTATACACACTTAAAATAAAACATATTTTATTTAACTATTTATGTATACAAAAAAAATATTAAAAATCATTTTTAATATTCTCAATAAATTCATTTAACATCTTTTTAAATTCTTCAATGATTTGAACAAACATATTCTTATCATTTAAATCAAATTCTACTAATTTTAAAGCCTCCACTGGTGAGGTGCTATTTCCCAAAGCCAAAAAATTTAAATACTTGTCTCTATATGATAAATCTCCACTAATTAACTTTTTAGAAATATAAAATGCTGAACATACAGATGTAGCATATTGATAAGTATATAAAGGATATTCAAAATATTGTAGAATGCGTTCCCATTCAGTAGATATTTCTTTATCTACAAAAACAGATTTCCCATAATATTTTTTTTGTAAATCATAATACAATTCATTTAATATATTATAATCAATAAATTGATTAGTTAAAACTAAATCATATATCTTTTTTTCATACTCAGCTTGCATAGTTGCTCGAAAATATTTTTCTATAAAAATCTCTATTTCCATACTAGCATAAAAAAGCTTTTCTTTTGATGATTTACTATTCGTTTTTAAATAATTATATAAAATAAATTCATTTACTATAGAAGGAATTTCCTCGACAAATGTAGAATAATACGCATACGGATAATCCTGATTTCCAAATGACAAATAAGCATTGGCCGCGTGTCCCAATTCATGAATTAATGTTTTCACATCCCAAATACTTTCATTATAATTTAATAAAACATAAGGATGTTGCCCATAAACGCCTCCACCATAAGCGCCAGATACCTTATTTTTTTTAGGGAAACAATCAATCCAATTTTTATCAAACGCTTCCTCTATTATTTTAATATAATCTTCTCCTAATATACTTAGTGAAGATAAAACAATTACTCTAGCTTCTTCAATAGAATATGATTTGATATACTCTGTTACTAATGGAATATATAAATCATAAATATGTAGATGATTATAATTTAAAATTTCCTTTCGCAGTCTATAATATTCATGTAAAATATCTAAGTTTTCATTAGTAGATTCAATTAAATTGTCATATATTTGATAATCAATTTCTTCTTTAGATAAATAATATTCTATAGGATTATTATATTTTTTTAGTATAGATAATTTAGTATTAATTCGAATATTTTCCTTTAAATTAATGCCAAATAATTCACTAAACTCTGCATACTTCTTATAAAATCTTTCGAAATACTTTTTTCTTAATTCACGGCAAGGATTACTCATATATTTTTTATAATTATGATTTGATATTTCAATATTTTCGCCTTCAAACTCAATACTGCCAAAATCGATTTGCTTATTCCTTAATAAGTTTGCATTTGTAACAAATAAATCTAAAAAATAGTTTAACTCTTTTTCCAAATCTTTATCCTTCAAGTCAACAATATGAGAATTATTTTTTATAATTCTTTTTAAATATAAACGTAGTTTTTCCAATTTCTGATTATCTTTTATATAATTTTCTAAATCTGTTAATTTTAATATAGATAATTCATGATAAATAAAAGCTGTTTGCTCCATTTTTCTATTTTCTAAAAAGGCAATTGCATCTTTTAATTTTTTTACATCGCCATTAGTTATATCCACATCATATTTACGATTAATGTAAAATTTTAAATTATCAAGTTGTTGTGTTATATCCAAATCCAACTTAATTCCGTCATATAAATTTTGTGCAGAATCTAAAAGATGATTTTTATAAAAGTCATAATCTTTTAATTTCTTCTCTATAGCATGTAATTCCTCATAACACTTTTGAATATTTCCATAATATTTACTAAAATCCCACTCATATTTATTCATAATGTCACCTATTTATATTATATACAGTTCTTTTGCTTATATAATATATATATTAATTAGTTACTCATAAAAATACTTATAAGTATTTCCCATGATGAAAAATTAATCAATTTACTTAACTTATTTTTTATTTGACATTAAATTTTTTAAAATTTTTTTAATTTCTTTTCTTAATACTATTTCATCTTCTTTATAAATATCATCATTAAATACAACATCTAATTTTTCTTCCAAAAAAGAAATACATTTTTTATCAGGCGTGTATAACAAATGATAACCTTTTAATATATCAATAATATTTAAAAAAACATATTTTACTTTATATTCATCATATACATCAAAAATAATTTTATCAATATTATTTCTGTATTTATTTAAAAAGTCTATGGCATTTGTTATTTCTAATTGGCCAATTATCATTTCATCATTATTAACTATAAATTTTTCCTCTACTTCCATGAATCTTCTTAAATATTTAATATTAATTTTACTTTTTTCTTCAAAAATCTTAGTAATTAATGATTCATCAATAGCTAAACAATTTTTCTTTAACCATGATAATATTGAAATATCCTTTTCTGTTGTTGTTTTGGCTTTTAAATTAATCGTATTAGAAATTATACCATAATATAACAAAATGGCCGCTTCCCTAGATATAACAAGTTTATTTTCTTTAAACATTTCAGCAATTATAGTACAAACAGCACCTACATCATATAATCTTAAGGTCGCATTTTCACAATATTTAATATCACCGGAATTTGGATGATGATCAATAAATTCCACGATATTTTTAGGTTTCACATAATCAACAGAGGATAAAGTATTTGTATCAACAACTATTATATCCTCATCTTGAATTTTATCTATTTTATTATTTAGTAAAATATTAAACAATTGGCACACAATATTTACTTCATCTTGAACCATACCACTAATATAGTATGTTGCCATAATTCCCGTCTTATTTAAATATTCAGTATATGCGTATGCACTAGCAACACAATCTAAATCAGCGTTATTATAAGTTACTACAATTTTATTCATATAATCTTGACTCCTTCTAAAGTTATTTTTTTATATTTAATTAATTTATTTATCTATTTCACTTTTTTTCATATAACTTTCCTTAATCTATTTTTATATCTAATTGGGTTCAATTTTGTAACAATGCCATCTGTATCTACTTGTACTTCAGGAATATATATACCAGTTTTAATTTCAATATAATCAGCTATCAATCTTCTATGACAAAATTCATCAATAGGCTCATGACATAATAAAATTATAGTATCATTAAATTTACTTTCTAATGTATAAAATAACTCTTCTATATTTAAATCTTTTAATCGTATTTCATAATAACTAGCAATATATTCATCTTCTATTTGCTTTCTAAGCTGAATGTACTCTTTTAATTTTGAAGCATCTTTTTTTAGTTCTAAAAGATATTCATATTTTTCGGAATATGGTATATATGTTACTAACCTAGGAGCCAATTTTTTATAAGAAGGCCCATAATACCCCCACGCATTACCACCATCACAAGTTACTGAAACGGTATTACCACCTTTAACATTATTATAGCTTCCTGTCCCTAAAATAACTTTTGATACATCTATCTTTTGCATATACACACACCCCTTTATTTAAATACATTTTTATAAATATTTTAATTTATTAAATAATTTTTGATTATTACTTTTTTATAATTTGATTGTACATATCATCATTAACAATAAAAACTTCTAAATTTTTAGGTTCTACAACTTTATCACTATCAATAAATAGTCTTTTAAGATTTCTTATAAAAGCATTATGCGTTACTATTAAAATTTTATCATCTTTTTTATATTTACTAAACATATCATTTAAAAAAGAATTTATTCTTTTATCAACATCTTGTAATTCTTCTCCTCCAGGAGGATTTAGTAAGCCTTTTTTATATAACTCATATTCATCTTTTGGTAATTCATATTTAAATTTTCCTTGCCAGTATCCAGAGAAAACCTCTGTTAACCTTTCATCAACAATAAATTCTACATTACCCTTTATTGCAATTAAAGTCTGATGGGTTCTTTTTAACAGTGCACAATAATAGAAATCAAATTTATCTGTTAAAGGCAATGATAATTTTTTCGCATCTTCAATTCCCTTTTTTGTCAAATTAGTTTCTAACGTACCAGTTAAAATACCAGCAACATTTGCTTCTGTTTGTCCATGTCTAATAAAAAATAATTTTGCCATGGAATTACCTCCTATAAATTAATATTATTATCATTTATTTTTAACTAATTTTAAACTAGATAACTTTAAATACTAATAGTAATCTTTTAAAATTCTTAACTATAAAATATCTTTAACTATAGTTCCATCATAATAACTATATATTTGTATTTCTTTTGTATAACTATTAAATAAAAATGTAGCAACTGTCAAACTATCATCTATATCGGTGTTCTGATATACATAGGCAGTATCACTATCATTAAATTGTAAAATTTTTCTTATATTGTCTAAATTAATATTTTTTATATCTAGATTATTAAGCAACTTAGTCCCAGTATCAATTCTAATTAATGATGAATTATATATTTCACAAATTTTTGATTTCATATTAGGATGTATTATATGATTGGTATGAATATATTTATCTTTTATTTCTAAAACATCTAATTTATCTAAAACTTTCTCAATAGAATATGCTTTATTTTTATGAGAATCAATAATATTTAAACTAAATGATGAAGCGCAATCTGCTATATTAATCTTATCAATTACTTCTTCAATACTTTTACATTCAACAATATCTCTTAAGATAAACCAAACAGGAATGCCCAGTTCATTTACTTCTTTTAAAGATATACTATTTACACTATAAATAATTCCATAACTATTCCAACCAAATGTCGTACCTTGTGGACAATTGTATAATGATAACTCACAAAAATAACCATTATGACAATTATATTTGACTAAAGCTATCTGATCAAGATTTTCAGATATATCCTCATTATGTCCTAATAACATACATTCGTCATCGACTTTAACGATAATATCAGTACAAGCTTCTTTTGACTCATATATTTCAAAACAAATATTTAATAAATAAACATCCCTATTTACATTAAAACCATCAGCTCTTGCATACATTTCCTCTAAATAACTTGGATATCTAACTTTTATTTTTTCCTTTACTTTATCTAAATTTTCTCTGATATTTTTATCTTCAAGTAAATTTCTAAAATATGAAAAATCATTATCTACATTATCAAATAATTGTGAAAATTGCCAACCAAGTTCATATCCATTCCCATTAAGAGTTGCTATTTTTAATTTTTTCATTTTAATATCTCCAATTATGTTTTCAAATTCATATAAATAGTGATTAATCATTAAATTATTTTCACAATATCAATATTAGAAATTCTATTATTTATATAATTTGTAATAGCGCCAACTACTAAACCATAAGACCTTAAGTAATCTTTCATATTAAGAATTTCTTCATAGGTAAACCATTTAACATCTAATATTTCTTTTTTATTAAATATTATATTATCATCTAATAATTTAGTAGCAAATATAACACTTATCAATGAATCATTTTCAAGCATCTTATTTCCTATTTGTAAGACACCAGTTAGTTCTACTCTACATCCACATTCTTCAAATATTTCTCTTTTAGCTCCATCAAACAATGTCTCATTATTCTCTAATCTACCAGCAGGAAGATTCCACTTGCCCTTAACCATTTTTTTGGCTTCTTGTACTAATAAAAATTTACCATCTTTTTCTACTATGCCACCACATATAATAATTCCCACTATATTAATCTCCTTTACTAACATTATTTATATATCTTTTGTTAATACTATTTCTATTTCTATTTCAATATATTTTTTGATTAAATCTAAGCTATCAAGCGGAACATCAGCTGGACTACTAGGATATCTATATAAAATGATATTACCCTTCTTTTCTTCTTCAATGATAGCATCTAAAATATCGTTATTTACAAATAATTTTACTTAACTCATCTAATGATTTTTTTATATACTTTCTATTAATACCAATCATAGGGATTTTTATATTTTCCTTTTGTAATTTATTAAATAATTTATCAATAAATAAACCTTTTCTTTTTTCCATACCTTTATTAGTATATATATAATTAATACAACAAGATGGTGAATGTTCTATGCCTAATATAGCCATTACTTCATATCCTGCATCTATTATATTTTTTATTTGCTTGAAACCAATTTCCGCTAAATAATCACAATGATTATTAAATTCTAATGTATCATATTTTGATAATCCTTTAGGTTCCCTTATTAGGTTATCATTATATAAACTTTCAGCACAAGGCATTTGAATAATATTTATCTCATTATCTATTAATAATTGCATTATAGGTTTGATTGTTCCTTTCCAATCATATTTTACGATTCCTTGAGCTTGGTAAGCTTGAGCCATTAAACAAAAAGGAACAAAAATAAACCTTTTACTTCTATTATCCATCATATAAACTTTTCACCTAGTTCAATATTAGAAAAATTTTCAATCATTTCTTTCGCCATCTTTTTAAATGTTTTCTCATAAATATTAATGCAAGTTTTAAGGGATTCTTTATCTACAACGCCACTTTTAATAGGCATTCCTAATAAGCATTGTGCTTCATTTACTTTAGGAATAATGCCTCTTAAAATAAGCTGATTTTTTTCATCAAAATCATCAGTTATATTTTTAACAGGAAGTAATAATTCTATATCATATTTCTTAAATAATTCTTTAAATAAAGTAAGCATTTCATCCTGTTCAATCGCAAATAATTGGCTATTTCTAGCACCATCTGCAACATATTTTATATTCATTTGCTTACAAATAATAATCGATGCTATATACATAGATAATCTGCATGATAAGCAATTTAATTCTGATATAGAAATATTACCATATTTTTCTTTTATTTTATCAATAGGCATACTATACATTTCACTAATAAATTTTCTAAAAAAATAACTAATATTTTTTATACCAATATAATCAACCTTATCACTACCATATTTTTTTACTAGTCGATTATAACCAATTTTAACATTACTACACCCTATAGAACACATATTATCATAATGAACCAATTTAACTTTGTACCCTTGCTCAATTAATAATATGGTACTTAGTAATGAATCTTTCCCGCTAGAAAATAATACTAAGCATTCATCCATAATAGTTACTCCTTATCTTTTTTTAAATTAATTTAAATTTGTTACTAAGTATATTTATATTTTATCAAATATATAAACATTCTCTAATAAATTTAACTTTTCAAATATCCTAGTTTTAGCAAACTTACCACCAATATGTTTATAAAACTCATTTGATTTATTTCCATCTAAACAACCAACTACGATTTTATTAAAGCCCATATTTTTTAATTCATCCATACCTATCTTTACAAGGCTTCTACCGTATCCATTACCCTTATAATCACTTATAATATATAAGGCATATATCTCACCATAATCTAAATAATCTTTATCTTCTGATCCACCAACATTAATAAAACCGATAATTTTATGATTAACTACTAAAACAAATTGATGATTATCATTTTCTTCAAAATCATTAAGCAAACTTATAGCTCGTTCTTCTTCATTTTTATATAGATTATTTAAAAAATCATCCGGTACTATTCCTTTATAAGTTTCGTTCCAAGCCATAGTTATGACATGCGCTATTTCTTTGCAATCACTTTTTTCTCGTCTTCTTATAATATAGTCCATAAAGTCCTCTTTTCTTATAAATATTTTCTTAATTCTTGTAAAAATTCTTTTCTATTAAGTTTACTTAAATCTTTATCAAACGCTAAAGGGCTAGATGTAATTTCATTACCCATCCATATTTCTTTTATATATGAATTCATTTCATCGATTGTCAAAAATTTTACTTCAATTCGATTTAATCCTTCATAATCACCATAATATTTTTTTATGGAAACACTTTTATCTTTTAAATATAAATAGCTATCTCTTATAATTTTTGAATAGGCACTCTCTTTTAATTCCAAAAATTCTTCCTTAGTAATAGCAATTTTTTGAATTAAGATATTTTCTTCATTTAAAATTTCTTTTTCATAACAATTACCTTTTTTTTGAATTCTAACGGTATCATCTATATAATACCTTTCATATCTAATTGGATTACTTAAAGGAATATTATCAAATGATTTTAAAATAAACCTCCTAGTTAATCGCATCTAAATCACCTTCTAAATCGATATATTTTCAATCTTTTTATTCTTTAATTATACAAATAAAGAATAATCTAATTTATTAATCAAATCTTTAATAACATCCTTGTTTTATCTAAATAACTTTTTCTTTTCTCTAATTTATCAGGATGATGCGCTAAACAATCACATCGTTGGACTTCAAATCTTTTTATTTGTAAATTATAATCATCTACAATATCTTTATCGGTAATTGGATTATCATGATTTTCAACTAAATAACAAATTTTATTAATATATTGAAATTCAAAACCAAGACGATTTAAAATTAACCTTGAAATATAAGAAGAAACTTTTGGATGTCCTTTAAAATGCCTAACCTCCCCATCTTGATAGGAAAATGGTTTACCAATATCGTGTAATAATAAAGTTAATCTAATATCAAAATCACATTGTGATAAACTTAAGGCATATAAAGTATGATTCCAAACATCTAAATGATGATGAGGATGATTATGAGCAAAACCTATCATAAATTTAATTTCTGGAATATACTTAAATAAAATATTTATATTATCATTTATTGATTTTAAAATATCGTCGCTTAATAAAATTTTTTCTATTGCTTTTATTTGTTCATTTTTCATATATTTTCACCTCAAAAATTTTATACACCCATTTTATTATTTCTACTATTAAATCGGCTTATTTTTGGCTTATTTTAAATTTTTAAAATATTTTTCTGTTAAAACATAATCGATATTTCTTATCTGTTTATCATCATATCTAATTAAAAATCCTTTTTCAATCCACTTTTTAATCCAATTGTTAGCAGTATCTAAATTGATTTTAAAATGATCAGCAATACCTTTAGCCTTAATTTTATTATTATTAATAATGTAATTTGCTACCCATCTTTCTCTTTTGTCTAAAGTATCTATGATATTTATTTCTTCTTTACTATTTTTATAAATTTCTTTTACTCTATTTTCTACTGCTTCAAAAGTATTAGCCATAGTAGATATAAAATGTTCTAGCCACTCTGTAATATCTACCTCATTTCTTCCAAAGTAGAAGTTATGGTGTAATCCCATTTGTAATGAATTATAATACTCATCTATATTTTTATCGTAAAATTCTTCCACCACATAAAATCCTTTTAAATCATAATTGTAAGCTTTTAAAATGTAAGTAGCAAGCAATCTCGAACAACGACCATTTCCATCCCAAAATGGATGTATTGTAACAAATTCATAAGCAAAAATACCTGCTTTTATTGGAATAGGAATATCATTCGAATCTTTAGAATGAAACTCTTTAATCATTTGCCTAATTAAACTTTCAACATCTTTAGCTTCTGGTGGCATATATACAATTGTTCCCGTTACAGAATCTGCTACGACATTCTGATCTTTCCTATAACTATTTTTGTATGTTAAATGTTTGCCTGAAACTAAATTATGTACTTTAAAGATTAAATCTTCTGTTATGGTATTATTATTTTCTGCTTCCTTATTTAAATACATTAAAGCATTATAATAATTCCTAACCTCTAAAACATTTCTTTCATGAGATTCTTTATTATTTTCTAGTATTTCTTTTACTTCGTTCAGGTTTAAGTTATTTCCCTCTATTTTAGTAGAATAATGAACTCTTTTGGCAATCGATTCTTTTTTTATTTCCTCTTCGATAGATATTGGAAGTTCTAATAAATCAACTACTTCTTTTGCACGATTAATTTTTAATAAGCCATTTACTATTTTATTGGTGTAATTCCATATTATATTCATCTTTTCCATATTTTTCTCACTATTCCCCTGTATCTTCTAATTTTAAACGCGTTCCTAATAAAGATATTGCTTTTTTAAACCCTCCAAATTTAATCTTCTTATATTAATAATCTCTTCTTTTTACTTTTACTTTAATATCTTGATAATTTTTCGACATTTTCTGCAAAGTTTCTATTTGTTTTTTGATTATTTTTTCAGTTGAATAAACATCAACTAAATATTTACGATATTCTAAAGTGTCTTTAACCTCGTTAGGTACATTATTTAAATAATACTTAATATTATCAATTTCACTCAAAGCATCTTCTGAGGCATTTATTCCAACTCTTAAACATAATTCATTATTATTAACCATCATTTTAATATTTTGATTTATATAATTAGTATTCGGTTGCATTCGATAGCTTTTTAAAGAATTATTAAACATAATCGCACTTGTTGTTAATCCAAACAATTTATTTGGAAAAACAAAAAATGGAACAAAACTAAAAGATAATTTTGCTGTACTTCTAAAAAAATTACTAACTTTAGCTATAAACATTTGACTATCATGTGGCATATTCATATATCTATTTAATTGATTAAAATTACTTTGTTGTTGAGCTAATATATCTTTAACATTATTTTTTATGTGTTTTAAATCTTTTTTAGTTAATTTAAAATCTTGGGAATTAGCTTCTACACTATTTAGTTGTTCTTCATATTTTTCTTGTAAATCAATATATTCCTTCTTATCCTCTACTAAAGTTAAATCTTCATCACAACGTTCTATCAATTTATCAATTTCTTTATTACTATCAATAATACTTTGCTCTGTCTTTGTGATATTTTGAGTAATTAATGTTTGGTTTTTTTCATTTAATTGTTGATTATATTTTATTGGTTCTAATACATTTTCTTCATTGCTTATTAAATTGTTATTTGATTCTTCTTGTGGTAGTTCATTTGATTTTATTTCAACGTATGTATCCTTAATAATATCATTTGCAGTATTTTGGGTTACTTGTTGTTTATCTTCTTCTAGATTTTTAACAGCTATTAAATTATTACTTTTTTTTAATTGTAATTCCTTTTTAGTTTGTAATACTTTATTCTTAGCCATATCTAATTCTTCATAATTATCTGCATAAATGATTTGTTCCTCAATAAGTATTAATTGATTTTTTGTATGTTCTAGTTCATTATTTTCAATCATAATAAAATCGCTTTTGTAATTGTCAAGCTTTTTAGTTAGAGTTTTATTATTTTCTTCAGTTTTTCGATTAGTCTCATTAACTTTTTCTATTATATTATTATCAATTTTTACCGGTTCTAAAGTAATTATTGGTTCAATGCTATTTTTATCTAATTTCTCTTGTATATTATTGGTAACTTTATCTTTATCAGTTGAATTTTTTTCTTGAGTAGTTAAGGACTCCACCAACTGATTCGAATTTTTTCTATTGCTCTTCATAACTAGATATTCAAAAAAACCAGCAATAAACCCAATAACAAATTTAAAAAATATTTTTAATTTAGACTGTTTCTTAACATAGTTATTAGATTTTTTGTCTAATTTTTTTGAATTTTTTTGCAATTTATTTTTATTTCTAAGTAAATTAATATGATAAAGTTTAATTCGTTCAGAAATGTTTTTTGATTGCTTCATTATTTATTAATACTTCCTAACTTGTTAAAAGGAAAAAGTATAAAGTTTGTTGTTCCTAATATATCTTTTTCACTAATTAGACCAATCATTCTACTATCTTTGGAATTAGTTCGATTATCCCCCATAACAAAGTAATAATGTTCTGGAATTATATCAAAACCTAATTGATTTAAATCAAAATCATAAGTTTTTTTATCTATCATAGGTTCTTCTATGTATTTATTATTAATATACAATTTATTATCTTTATAAGCAATATGATCACCAGGTACCCCAATAATTCTTTTAATTAATTTTTCATTTTTATAATTAAAAACTACTACTTCAAAACGCTCATACGATTTATCATATTTTTTTAATAATAAAATTTCGCCATTTGTTAAAGTATCATTCATAGAATCACCATCTACTCTAATTGGCGTTACTAAAAACGTTCTAATTAAAATAACAGTTATAATAATTAGAAAATAAATGAAAAATTCTTTCATAAAAACCATGAATTTACCTTGTTTATGCTGACTTTCCATATTATTATTTATTTGTTCATCCATATTTTTTTACCCCAATTACGAAAAATAAGACAAAAATGTCCTATTAATTTCTTTCCTTAATTTTAGCTTGTTTTTTCAAATTTCTTAAATAACCTAATTTTGCTTGTCTAACTTTACCTTTTCTTACTACGACAATTTTATCAATAGTTGGTGAATTAAATGGAATAGTTCTTTCGACACCAATACCACCAGATATTTTTCTAACGATAAAGTTTTTAGAAATTCCAGATCCTTGAATAGACATAACAATTCCTTCAAATGCTTGAATTCTATGTGTATTTCCTTCCACAATTTTTAAATCTACTCTAATAGTATCTCCTACTTGAAAATTAGGTAAATCTGTACGAATTTGCTTTTTAGTTATTTTTTCAACTAAATTCACGATTTCACTCTCCTCTATAAATATATGATCATGACGAAACTTAAATATCAGCGGATCACAACATAAGTAATTTTATCATAAAATAAACAATTTGACAATAAAAATATACATTTTTTCTATAATTTTAAAACAATAATTTTTATCTACTTCTTCTACTTGTTTTTTCTTCTTCACTATAATTATAATTCATTTGTTCTTGTCTAATTTTTTCTTCAATTTGTCTTTGCATTCGTTCATAAAATATTTGCATTTTTTCATTTAACTTTACTTCAACCATTTTCAATTTACGTAATAATATATCTAAATATTTTTCATCTAAATATTTTCTATAAGTGTTATTAATAGTTGTACGATAGCGATCAATATCGTTTAAAGTTTGCGCCAATTTAGCACCATCTGTACCATCGCCATCATCATCAATTACTTCTATTAGATAATTAATATAACCCTCTAATTTTTTTCCAATTTTCCTTTTTAAAATTAAATCGATAAAATCTGGTTTAATAATAAGCATTTCATTTACTTCAACGCCACCATATCTTTTACCGTTCTTAGGTTTTACTTTAAAGCCAGCCATATTTTTATAATCGATATAAATATCCTTAGTCTTATGAGATTTAATTAATACAAATTGTTCACTTTTCATAAACTCAACTCTTTTCTAATAAATCGGGACGTTTTTCACTAGTTTTCTTTATTTGCTGTTCTAATCTCCAAGCATTAATATTTTCATGATGACCGCTTAATAAAATATCAGGAACTTTCATACCTCTAAAATCACTTGGTTTCGTATAAACAGGATAATCTAATAAATTGTTTGTGAATGAATCATTTTCGTAAGATTCACGAGTAATTACGCCATCAATAAGACGAATAACACTATCGCTAATAACCATACTTGCTAATTCTCCACCTGTCAAAATGTAATCGCCAATACTAATTTCAACATCAGCTAAAGTTCTGATTCGTTCATCGAATCCTTCATAATGACCACATATAATAATTATATGTTCCTTTTCCTTTAAATCATAGGCAATTGATTGCTTATATGGAATACCTTGCGGTGTCACTAAAATAACAAACGAATTACTTTTTCTTAAATCTTCAACGGCGTCAAAAATAGGTTGTGGCATTAAAACCATACCAGCTCCGCCACCATAAGAATAATCGTCAACCTTTTTATGAGGATCTTTAGAATATTTTCTAATATCATGAATATTAATTTCAACTTTAGTTTGCTCAATTGCTCTTTTGATAATTGACTCTGATAAAAAACCATCAAACATATTAGGAAAAAGAGTCAATATATCAATCTTCATCAATTAAACCTTCCATATTAATAATATAAATATTCTTTTTATCATAATCAATATTCTCAATAAACTTATCTAAATATGGAACAAAATTATCTTTTAAAGAACCCTTTATAGTCATAATATCGTAAGCACTATTATTAAAAAAACCTGTAACTCTTCCAATATTTTTTTCATTATAAATAACATTAAAATCTATTAAATCATTTTTAAGATGAACTTCTTCTTTTAAATCTTCTCTTAAAATATATACCTTTTCACCTTTATATATAATAACATCATTTATATCATTTAAACCAATAAATGTTAACATATCAAAATTTTTATGAACACGATAAGTATTTATTATCATCTTTTCTTTATTATTACCAATATAAATATTAAACCCATTTTTAAAAACTAAATCTTTTCTTTCAAAATTAGATACTAGTCTAACTTCCCCTTTTATACCATGTGTATTAACAATCTCACCAACATAAATATAATTCATTATATCACCTACTTATCTAATTCATAAAGAATAATACTTGTAGCTACACCAACATTTAAACTCTCACAATTTTTATTCATGTCTATATAAAGATATTCATCACAAAGTGATAGCATGCTACTAGATACCCCACTACCTTCATTGCCCATTATTATAGCAAATTTTTTCGTTTTTTCAATACTTTTTAAACTTTTTCCATCAGTTACTTTTGTTCCAATAATTTTGTATCCCTCTTTTTTTAATTTGGGAACAATAAATTCTAAATCATCAGTAACAATATTAATATGAAAAAGTAATCCTTGCGAGGCTCTAATAACTTTAGAGTTGTATAAATCAACCGTATTTTTACTTAGAATAATTGTATCAATATTAAAAGCTACGGCACTTCGCACAATTGTTCCTAAATTCCCAGGATCTTGAATATCATCTAAAATAAGTAAACGATCACCTATTATTTTTAAATTTTTATCTTTAGTACAAATACCTAAGATATTTTGTGGCGTATCTAAATTAGTTATATATTTTAAAACATTAGTTGTCACATAATTTGTTTCAACATCTAACGAAAAATTAGTATCTTCTTCTAATATTAATTCTTTTAAATGACCAGTTTTATAAGCTTCCATTACAAGATGTTCACCTTCAACTAAAAATAAATTAGTTTTATCTCGATACTTTTTGATATTTAATTTTTTTATTTCTTTAATTTTTTTATTATCTATTGAAGAATACAACAATTTTAATCACCTATATTTATTGTATCAAAAAAATAGATAAAATTCATTATCTATTAAACTATTTTGCATTTTTTTGAATAAACTCTTTAACAAAAGCTTTGGGCATTATATCATCTTCTAAACCATTTTTACCTTTTAACCACAAGTTACCATTTTTATCAAATACATAATTTTCAGCCTCTATTACATTTGGCAGTAAATTATTTTTTATGCCTTTTCCTATTCTATCTATTGGTTTTATTGTTTTATTAGAAACAGAGCTTTCATCTTCTAAAATGACAAAACCAGGTATACATTGATAATACCAAGGTATCAACTTAGTTTCCTTATTATCTTGCTTTTTTAAGTAACTACCTTTATCTAAAGATACTATATCTTTATTAGGAACGCTATAAGTATTTATATAGTATTCAATAAATTCTTCATATTCTTGTTTATAATCAATTCCAAATAATTTACATTTGCCAAAATAAAATAGTTTTTCCATTATCTCTTTATTTAATCGTTTATTTATTTTTGTTCTCTTTTCATTTTTTAATCTTTCCTCTATTTCCTTTAAAAATTTAACATTTAAAGATCGATAATTAACATATTTTATATTATTACAACCGTCAAAAACATTTGGGTTTATATATTCCATATTAATTGGTAAAACAATTCTTTCTAAATTTAAACAATCCTTAAAGCAACTCATTTTAATTTCCTTAACACTACTAGGAATATCTATTTTTTTTAAATTGATACAGTTCTTAAAACTAAAGGTACCTATATATCCTAATCCATCTTGTAATATTACTTCTTCAAGATTACTACAATCGGAAAAACAGCACATCCCTATCGAGCGAACGCTTTTAGGAATAATAATATTTTTTAAGTTCTTACACTCTGAAAAAACGTAGCCATCAAGTATCCGTATTCCCTCATTTAAAATAACTTCTTCAATGTTACTACAACCGAAAAAACAACTTTTATCTATCGTGTCAACGGTACTTGGGACAATAACATATTTAAGATTCTCAGAATGATGAAGCATTTTAATTTTATCTACATCAGTAGCAAAGGTAATACTTTCATATTGCTGTCTTTTTATAAAATTCCAAATAGTATCTTCTAAATCTCGATTTTTTACTATATGATAAGATCTTTTATTTATTTTAGGCATATATCACCACCATAGTATTTCTAATATATATTAATCAAAATTTATTTAATATTATAATATACTTCACCTATTTTAGCAAGCAAATTAAAAAACTAGCATATTATTCTTTACAATAAAAAAATATTAATATAAAATTAAAGTTAAGGTAGGTAGTGCTTATGAATAATTTAAAAAAGAAAATTAAAGAAAGTTTAAAAAACAATAAGTATGTATGGTTAACATTTGGTATTTCTATTTTTTTATTTTTAATTATTTATGCTTTAAAAAGTATTATTCCAATTGGTAAAAATACTTTATTAACAGTAGATTTTTATCATCAATATGGACCATTACTTGCAGAATTATATGATAAAGTTATATCAGGGGATAGTTTAATTTATTCCTTTAATACGGGATTAGGATTACCTTTTTTTAGAAATTTTTATAATTATTTATCTAGTCCTTTTAATATTATAATGTTCTTATTTAATCGCGAAAATATTGTTACAGCTTTTTCTATTATCATTGCTTTAAAAATAATTATAGCTAGCTCAATTATGACTTATTTTCTAAATAAATTTTTTAATAAAAATTCTATTGGAACCACTATATTTGGACTAGCCTATGCCTTCTCTAGTTATTTTGTAGCCTTCTACTGGAATATAATGTGGTTAGACAGTTTAGTTTTCTTGCCATTAGTTATATTAGGTATTAAAAAACTAATTGATGAAGATAAAATTAATCTTTATATATTATCATTATTTTTAAGTATCTTAGCTAACTATTTTATTACTTATATGATTTGTATCTTCTCTTGTCTATTTTTTATTGTTTATATTATTTTTAAAAATGATATTTCTAGAAAAGAATTATTAAAAAAAATATTACTATTTGCCCTTAGTTCACTTATTGCTGGGGGCCTAGCCAGTTTTATGTTACTACCTTACGTAAGTTCTTTAAATACCATATCAGCAACTGGAGACAGTTTTACATTTTATAAAACTTTTAATTTCAACCCTTTATATTTTCTTGCTAACCATTTTTCTTTAACTGAGTCAATTGTTTTTTCTTCGCGAGATTATTACATCCCTAATATATCTAGTGGTATTGCTATTTTCATTTTATTAATAGCTTTTTATTTCAATAGTGGTATTAAATTAAAACATAAAATAATGGCTTCAATTTTTATATTATTTATGTTTTTTAGTTTTCTATATGTTCCCCTTGACTTTATTTGGCATGGTTTTCATACACCAAATGATTTACCATTTCGCTATTCCTTTATTTATGTTTTTATTATCAATATTATTGCCTTCTATTCACTAAATAAAATTAATCATTTAAAAATTAAATATGCTTTAATTATTTTTGGATTGATAAGTATATCTTTATTTTATTTAGAACATATTAAGTTTTTATCCAATTTTTCCTTTGAAGTAAATATGTTAATTCTTTTAGTAATGCTTACAATGTTTATAACATATAAATTTAATCATAATGATATTACAAAATATATACTCCTTTTTATAATCTTTATTGATATAATTTTAAATATCAATGAAAATTGGTCAATAAATCATAATAAAAATACCTTTATGGACAATTATGTATCTGTAACTTCGGCTATCCAAAGTATTAAAGAACGTGATAATAGTTTTTATAGAATTGGAAAAAGCTTTAATCAAACTTTAAATGATGGTGCTTGGTATAACTATAATGGTATATCAGCTTTCTCGTCAGTTGCTTATGAACAAATGGCTAAAAATCAAAAAGAGTTGGGCTTACCTGGTAATAATGTAAATAGTTATTACTATAAGCAAAATACACCTATCTATAATAGTATAATGTCAATCAAATATTTAGTCGGTTTAGAAAATCAAAATCGCTTTTATGAACAAATTGATACGATTAATTATTATGAAATTTATAAAAATAAATATTTTTTACCACTTGCTTTTGCTGTTGAAATGGATATTAAAAATTGGAACAATAATAATTTTAGTCCCTTTTTAAATCAGCAAGACTTTGTCCAAAAGGCAGCAGGAATTGATGATGTGTTAATTAAATTACCGCTTTCTATTGATGATAATCAAAACAATTATCATTTATTAGGGGATTTTGTTACTAATTTAAATAGTGAAGGAACTAATAGTGTTATCATAAATGTTAATACTCTTAAAAATAGTAATGTTTATCTATATCTTTATAACTATGATTTAAGTAGTTTTATATTTAATAATAAATCATATTCCATAACAACTAATGAACCCTATGTTGTAGATGCTGGATATTTTGAGCAAAATCAAAAAGTTGAGTTAGAATTTTATCTTGAGTCTGATATTAATAATGTAATTATTTTAGCCTATCAAATGGATAGTGAAAAGTTTGAACAGTTCTATCACGCTACAAATAATAATGCCTTACAAATTACAAACTTCGGTAGTGATTTTATTGAGGGAATTATGGAAGTTGAAAGTGATAAAACAGTCTTTACTTCACTAAGTTTTGATCCAGGTTTGAAAGTTTATATAGATGAAAAGGAAGTTGAAACCTTCAAATTAGCTAATAGCTTTTTAGGATTTGATATAAATAGTGGTACACATAATATCAAAATAATTTATAAAATACCACATCTAAAATTGGGAGCAATTATTTCAACTTTATCATTAATTGTATTAATAGTGATTAATATAATAAAAAGAAAATCCAGTTAGATTTTCTTTTTTATAATAGTTAATGTTAGTCATTAACTGCAATAATACAAATATATGTGTAACAAACTATTTTCCCATAATGATACAGATTACGAAGAAGGCAACGCCTAAAATAGCTGTAAACCTAGTTATAAATAATTCCCCACCACGTTCTTTTCTATTAGCAAACAAATTGTCATTACCACCAGAAATTACATTGGAAGCACCTTCTGATTTACCACTTTGCAAAAGGGCAATGGCAATAAGTAAAATTGATACAGTAATTAATAATATCTCCACGATTATTCCTCCTCGACTTATATTAATTTATCATAAAAATACTATAAAATCAAGTATTTAATTAAAACATGTAATATATATTATTCATTAATTTATCAATTAATTATATTTAATTTGATGGAATCTATACAAAAAAAGGATTATTGTGCATCCTTTTTCTTGGGATTAATTATAAAAATAGAATATTCATCAAATGATATATTATCAATAATATTATTCAAATCTTTATAATTAAGATTTTTAATTCGCTCATAATCATCATATATAATATCATCATACTTTATAATATTATCCATAATTTTATTATTAATGCGATATAAGTTATCACCAGAAGCTAAAAGTAAGCTAATAGAGCATTTCTTTTTTCTTTCAAATTCTTCTTCTATAATCAATTTATTATTAACTTCTTTTTTTAGAATATTAACCACTTTATTTGGATCATGAGTCTCAGCAAAAATATTTATTAATAAATAATTTTCAATATCGTTTATTTCAAAGCCAAAATCATCATATATTAAATTATCTTTCTTTAACTGTTCAGCAATTAATGAGGTTTGACCAATCTTAATATTAAAATAATATAAAATATAATTATATATTTCATATAGGCTATAATTTTTTAAATTATCAATACATATTTTATAAGATAAAGCAACCTTCGAAATATTAATATCCATTTCAATTTCCTGTTTTTTAACCGCTACATTTCTATCCTCTTTATATTTTTTGACCTCAATTTTGGGTTTAGCAGGAAATTTCTTTTGTGCTTGATTTTCTTTAATAATATTGATAGTTTCAATTGGATCAACATTTCCTGTAACTACAACAAACATATTACTTGGATGATAAAAAGTATTATAACATTTATATAAATCTTCTTTAGTAATATCATAAATACTTTTTTTAGTACCGATAATTGGATATTTAATAGGATGATTGTTAATTAAATTATAAAGACTTCCTTCATACATACGCCAAATAGGATCGTCTTGATACATACTTCTCTCCTGATCGATGATACCCTTTTCCTTTTCGACATTTTCATCAGTAAAGTACGGTTCTTGAACATAATTAAGTAAATAATTTAAATTTTCTTTAAAACTTTTTAATCCAGAAAATAAATATGTTGTTTTAAAATATGTTGTATTAGCATTAGCATCCGCTCCATTGTCACTAAAAAAAGTAAACGGATCAATACCATCCTTTTGTTCAAATAATTTGTGTTCTAAAAAATGAGCAACTCCATCTGGAACACGTGCCATCTTATTTTCACCAATTGGAATAAATTCATTTATAATAGAACCAAAATTTGTCGAAAAAGTTGCATGGATATTATGTTTATCATTCATAGGAACGACATATATTTTTAAGCCATTATCTAAAGTTTCGCTAAAAACTTCTAAATTTATACCACTAAATTTCTTCTGTTTCATTCATATCGCCTCCTTCTAATAAAAAGATTGTATCTAAATGAATTTTTTTAGAAAAATTTATAATCATATCTTTAGTTACAGTTTCGATTTTTTTAATTCGCTCATCCATTAAGTCAAAACCTAAATATTCATTACTAACATAACTACTAATAATTGATGATGGGGAATCTAGGGATGCTTCTAAACTATTTATGTAAGTAATAACGGCTTTTTTGATGTCATTATCATCAAAATCGCCATTTGACATATTCTTAACTTCTTTTTTTATTAAATTAACGGCTTTTCGGTAATCGTTTTTATCAATACCAGATGTAATAATCAGCAGATTGCTTACACTTTTAAATGAAGAAGAAACATAATAACACAAACTATTTTTTTCTCTAACGGATTTAAATAATTTTGAGTCTGGTCCACCACCTAAAATAAATGAATAAATATTTGAAACATATTGTTTTTCAAATAGACTCAAATTATCACATTTAAATCCTATATATAGTTTACTTTGACTAATATCTCTTTTTTCTTTAATAGTTTTTGGTCTAACACGAAATTTTTTATGTTCAATAAAATGAGTATCAACTGGTTTTTTAATAGTATTTATCAAAAATTTTTGATTAAATATATTTTTAATATCACTAGCTTGAACATCCCCAATTACAAAAATATCTACAATATCTCTATTTAACATTTTTTCATACGCTTTATATAAGTCATGTTCTGTAATTTTTTCTAAATCTGAAAGATAACCATCTGGTTTAAATGAATAATTTGCTTTTTTATCCATTTCTTCTAAAAGACGATTTAAAGCATATTTTCTTGGATTTTCTACTTCTGATTCAATAGTATTTTTTAGTTTTTCCTTTACTAAATCAAAACTTTCTGTATCAAATTTTTTGCCATGAATATTAGGATTAAATAAGATTTCACACAAAAAATCAATATAGTCATTAAGACTAACATCATCAGTATATTTAGGATTTAAGAAGCTTAGCTCAAATGATAAAATCGAAAAATTTCCGGATATAATACCTACGGAACTATATCCTAGATCATATAGGTTCTCACTTTCAATACTTAGTAAGCGCTCACTAGGATACTTTTTAGTTCCATTAATTAAAATTAATCTTAAGAGATTTCTTATAGTAATCTCATCCTTAACTAATTTACTTTTAAAATTAACTTTAACTTTTACAGTTTTAAAATGATCATTTTTTATAACATGTAGATTAAATGGTCCCATATTATAATTGGTATAATTCATATTATTCCTTCTTTCTACACTATTGTTAGTTTTTTATTATAATTAACTAAACATAGAAATATATACTATAATTTATATTCAAATTCAAAATCAAGAATTCTAATAGTATCGCCATCATTAGCGCCTAGTTCTCGCAATTTATCATCAATTCCTAATTTTCTTAATTTATTAGCAAAGCGCATAACCGATTCGTCAGTTTGAAATTTTGTCATACGTAAAATTTTTTCAATTTCTTTTCCTCTAATTACCCATTCATTATTAACATGAGTAATTGTGAATGGTTGTTCACGCTCAAATTTATACAAAATATGGCTTTCAAATTTTTCTTCCTCATAAAGTGGTTCTCTTTTTATCATATCTAACATATCCGCTAGTTTATCAACAACTATGTTAATACCATCACCTGTCATACCAGAAATAGGATAGATATCTACATTAGGTAATTTCTCTTTAAAATTTTTTAAATTTTCTATAGATGTTGGCATGTCCATTTTATTAGCTAAAATAATTTGGGGTTTAGTCAATAATTTAGGATTAAAATTTTCTAGTTCCTTATTTATAATTAAATAATCTTCATAGGGATTTCTACCCTCATAAGCACTCATATCAACAATATGCGCAATAACACGCGTTCTTTCAATATGGCGTAAAAATTTATCGCCTAATCCTTCTCCTAAAGATGCACCTTCAATTAAACCGGGTAGATCAGCAACAACAAATGAACGATTACCACTAGCTCTAACTACTCCTAAATTAGGTGTAATTGTTGTAAAATGATAAGCGGCAATTTTGGGTTTGGCTGCTGATATTTTACTTATAAATGTTGATTTCCCAACACTAGGTAAACCAACAAGACCAACGTCAGCTAATAATTTTAATTCAACTTTAATTTTTCTTACCTCACCAGGTTCACCATTTTCACAGTAACTAGGAGCTGGGTTAGATCTAGTAGCAAGCGCTATATTTCCTCGCCCACCTCGACCACCATAGGCTACTATTACTTCCTCATCTTTTTTCGTTAAATCGGCAATAACTAAATTAGTCTCATAATCTGTTATAATTGTACCAATTGGTACCTTGACAATAATATCATCAGCACCAGAACCATTTTTACCTTTACCAAGACCATTCTCCCCCTTTTTGCCTTTAATAACACGTCTATATCGTAAATCTAAAAGAGTATTCAAGCCTTCATCAACTTTAAAAATAATATTTGATCCTCGTCCGCCATTTCCACCAAATGGTCCACCCATTTCAATATATTTTTCCCTTCTAAAGGCCATACAACCATTTCCACCATCACCAGCCATTAATTCAACTGTTACCTCATCTATAAACATATAATCACCTTTTTCTATTTATATTATACATGAAATAAATAGAAATTGTATCCTATTTAACCAAATTTAGTTTGTTTCTAACTAAAATTTAAAAAATCCCTAAGATTAACTTAAAGATTCTATTTGTTCTATAATTAAATTAGTTAATTTAGATATTAATTCAATATATATTTTTTATCTAACATTTTTCAAATTTGTTTATGACCTCTACAGGTTTATTGTCATACATTTTATAACTATCTTCTAAATATACGTGATATTTTATCACAATTTGATTTTTAAATTATAAATTAAAACATTTAAAGTATTAATACTAGTCACTTTTCTTTTTAAAGATAAATAGTTTACTAAAAATATAATTTAAAGCGACAACTATAAATTGTACTAATATTTTAGAGATTATATCATTTATAGAAAACAAATCAACTAAAATATACATGCAAGCCATATCAATAAGTAACGATAAAATCCTAAATTTTACAAATTGATATATCTCATAAAATAATTTATCATTATTTTTAACTTTAAAAACAAATAATTTATTTGTGATAAAAGCGAAAGCTACAGCAAAAAACCAAGATATAACATTACTTACTTGATAATGTATATTAAATAAACTAGTACAAATTGCGTAAGTTCCAATACTAACAATTGTTGTACAGCCACCCATAAATAGATAATTAATAATTTCTTCATATTTCTTATACATTTTTATCCCAAATTGTACTAATTTATTATTCAAAAAGGCTATTTTTATTGAATTAAAATGTTTATTAATTATTAAGGAAATTATAAATAATATTATACCTATTAAGGAAATAATTTTACCAAGTAATAAAAATGGTGTGTGATAAATAATTTCAATATTGTGTTCACCTTTTTTTATTTTCGTTCCAATAAATCCATCATTAACATTTTCTAATTCATTTTTATAACCATCAATATAAATTTCAAAGCCTTTATCATAAGGGATTTTTAAAATTAAATAGCCATCATTCTCCACATTAATGTCTCCAATAATTTTATTACCCTTAGTTTTTTCATAATCGATATTTAATGGTTGAACACTATCTTTTAAATCTTTGATCATATCATAGTCTAAAGTATATGCTCTAATATTATCAACAATAAATTCGCCCTTGCTAAATTCAATATTTAGCTCATCGATATTAGGTGTTGATAACACATAATTAAATGTATAATTATTATTATGATATTTCCAACTTTTACAAGTCAATTTATTTTTAATACCATTAATTGTAATATAAGTATCGCCTCTAGAACAACGTTGTGATAATTTCATATCAAAAGAAATAATTAATATTTTATTGTTTAATTTATTATTTAAAGGAATATTAAAAGTTTTATTTCGTTCTAATTCAAAATGATAAGCCCCCTCATCTTTTGTAAATTCTAAATCATAAAATTTTGTTTCTAATTGCGAAAGATCATAAGTCTTAATATTTGATACATAGTCACTTGTACTTTCACTATTAACCACTATAAAATTTAGTAATGATTCAATATTATATGGATAGCTTAATTTTTTATAAGAATCGTAGTTTAATAATTTATCACTAGCATAACCGATTGGTAAGACATTTGTGTTTTCATAGATTTGATAATCTTTTGTATCTTTAATCAATTTATAACCTAAATTAGGAGCATTTCTTGTTATAATATATTTTTCTCCTATATACATCTGATATAAAAGATTATTTGTTGAACCATTAATAACCGAATTACGGTAAGGTATTTCGTTTTCAAAAATATTAACATAAAAATTATTATAGTGACCATTATAAGTTGAAGAATAAAGACTAGTTTGATAATGATGATTATTATAAACTTTATTACTTGTGGATAATGGACTCAAATTATTATTAATTCGATAAAAGTTTTGATCATTTTCAATTAGATAATCTATATCATGATCTATATTTTTATTAAATTCTTGGTTATATGCTTCTTTTAAATATAAAGTATCATCAAGATTACAAATTATACAACTTAAAAAGCTAACAATAATTAATGGAATATAAAATAAAACCTTTTTATTTTTATAAGTATAAATTATAATACTAGTCATAATAATTAAATTATCTACGATAAATAAGCAGAAAACATCTTTGGAATTCATAAAATAGCTAATAATAGTTAGAATAATAATAGATATAATTGTTTTTTTTAATGGTATTTCACGTTCCAATATTTTCTTTATATTAATACTTATTATATAGCACATTAACGGTAAAAAAGGAATTAATACTTTAGCATTTATATATAAAGTTCCATTTAATAAGTATAGACATAATGGAATACAAAAAATTAAGCTTAAGCAACAACCCAAAAATCTTTTAGCTTTATCTTTAAAGAATAATATATTAATAAGGGAAATGATAGCAATACTAGTTAATCCTATACCATAACTATTATATAATATATATCCAATATCAAACTTAGGAATAATTAGAGATAAAATATTTAACGACCTAGTTGTAGCATTTCTTCCAGTTAAGATAGTTGAAAAAACGGGTAATAATAAAACTGCCGCAATTAAAATACCTAATATAATAAAATAAATAAACTTAACTAAATTTAAACAAAAGTCTTTCAAATTAAATTTCTTATTTGATGATAAATATTTATAAATGAAATAAATACCTAAAACCACTATACCTGACACACTATAATAATAGCTAGTAAAAATCATAAGAGTTGTAGATATTGTAATTAAGAAAAACTTCTTGTCCTTAAAGTATTTATCAATTCCAATCAAACCCAATAATAAAAAAGGCATATAATTCATAAACATAATATGCCTATGACTATGAAAAAGTAATGGTGAAGAAGCAACAAAAATAAATGATGTTAAAAAGCAGATATTTGTACTCATCTGATTATTTTTAAGCCATTTATAAAATAAAATCATACTTATAATAACAATTAAAATGCTTGATATAATAACATAATGCATCATATCAATAAATGGTAATAAATAAGAAATTAAAATAATTGGGTTTAATAATCCATAATAAGCAAAATTAAAAATATTTTGTCCGCTTCCAATATTTAAAGCAAATTCAGGAATTAATTCACCAGTATGATAAAATAGATTTCTAAAATATTCAGCTAAGATATAATGTTGATCTTTCCAATCTGTAGTTGAACCATATATATATTTTCCTCTTGTTAAAATTAAAACAAGTACGATTACAAATAATGTTAAAATAGTTATATTTAAATAATCTTTTTTAGTAAACTTCTTATTCATTCTATACCTCACTATGATATTTATCCCAATTTTCATATTTAAACATGTGACTTAATCCATCAGCTACAGATTTTTGACTTGTATAATACTTATAAATAATATCATTTTTCTTATTGTAGTTTTCTTCAGATATTTCTGGTAATTTATCTTTTACTTTATCAAGATTTTCTTTTTTATAATACTTGCCAAAAAAATATAAATTATCTTTGTCTAAATAATTATTTTCATAAACACCAGTAACAATACTATGGGTCATCTTATGATGAATATGACCATACTCACCATTTTCGTTGTGGGTTACAATCAACTCCCAATCCTTCATAGCTAATATTTTTTCTACATCTTTTGTAATATCATCATAGACAGTATCCCAATTATCTCTTTCACCATTAGTTTTATCAGGATAATCAAGCATAATATATTTGTCTTTAGTTGCAGTCATAACATTTTTAAACTCTTCTACTCTATCAGCTCTAGAACCACAAGTAATACAAACAACTAAATAATCATCATTAATTAAATGCGCTCCACCCCAAATCATATCATCATCTGGATGGGCTACAAACATAACCTTGCTTACGTTTGTTAAATCGACATCAAAATTTCTTAGCTCCTCTGGATCAGCTTTCTTAGTTCTTTTTAAAATAATAACACCTATAGAAATACTAATTATTAATATAAATAAACCAATAAAAAAAATAATCTTTTTCATATAACCACCTTTTATAATTATACTACAAAAATTATTTCTTTTGATTACTTTTTCGTAATAATTAGACATTTATTTCCAAAAATTAGGTTCTCAATACCTTAAATATCATATAAAAATTTTTAATTATTATATACTCTTTTTCTTAATATGCTCCGCTTCACATGAATTATCTTTACAATCAGAGTTAAATTTATTTTTACAAAGATTAAAATATTTAAGACAAAAATTATCAAACTCTTCTTTATTACTTAAAATTGAAGTTGAAATATAATCAGCTTGATTGATAGCTAAATTGTATTCATCTTGTGTAATGACCCTTTCATCAAATGCTTGTTTTAATTCATTCATATCTAAACAAAATTTTTGGTCATTCGGCAAAATAACTATATCAATAAATAAATCCTCAAAACATGGATTATCATTATTAACATGATTTTCCTTAGTAATATCGATATAATATTGAATCAATTTCTTATTATTATCATACATAGCTGTAATCCAATAATTTTTATTTTCTAATCCAATTTGTAACCAATAATATCCATTATTTGCTATAATAATTTGACTATTATCATAAACCTTTGTTAAGGGCTCTCTTACCTCTTTCATATATAATAGTCCTGCTTTACCCTTTAAATTATTATCTTCGATATCTATGACTGAATATTCTCTAGAAGTTACTCTAGACCAAGAACTTCTAGACATATATTTTGTTTTTATTTCCATACTAAATTACCTCCAATTATCCATACTACCTAAATCATAAACATTAACATAGCCTAGTTCTAAAAGTTTTAAAGCAGCACTTTTACTACGACTACCACTTCTGCAATAAACGATTAAATTAAGATTTTTGGCAAGCTTAATATCGTCAATTTTTTCTAATGGAACAGAAATAGCGCCTTCAATATGACCACCGTTATATTCGGCCTCACTTCTAACATCAACTAAGAAAGTATTCCCATTGTAAATTAAATTTTTAGCTTGTTCATAATCAACGCTTTGATACATTCCAACACACTCGCAATTATCAATTTTATTACAATGGCATAATTCTCCAACATCTAAATCTTGTTCATAACTTTTACCACAGCTTGTTAAAAGTAATGTGGTAAGAAATAATCCTAAAATTAATTTTTGTTTCATTTTACTCACTCTTTCTAGCCGCTTTAAACATTTTCTTCCATAAACCTTTTGAAGAATAGTTTAAAATCCCAACTTTATAAATGCGCATACCATATTTAATTAATAAATAATTAGTTGCTACCATAATAAGAATTGAAATAATTGTTTCAATAATACCAATTTGTCCTAGAATTAATAGTGATGGCGCTAAAATAGCTGAAATAAATGGTACAAAAGCAAATATTTTGATAAACAATGCTCCATCAAAAACCGATGCCATCATAGCTAAATAATAACCAACTAAGGAAATAATCATAATAGGTGTTTGTAATTGTTGAAAATCTTCCGTATTTGTTGTCATGGAAGCTAAAACACCAGCTAAAAGTGAATAAGCAATAAAAGTTAAAATCATTAATACTAATATCATAGGTATTATGTATATTAGTTGACTACCAAGATTAGAACTCATAATCTGATTTAAGATATCTCCTACTTCTGAACCTAGTCCATTAACAATAGAATTACCACCAACCATATTTCTTATAACAAAACCAACAACAGCATAAGCTACTAGTAAAACACCTTGGATTAATACAAATAAATTACCAGCAATAACTTTCGAGAAAAAGTGTGTCTTTGGAGAGACATTCGAAATGATAATTTCCATACCTCTAGTTGTTTTTTCATCATTAACTTCAGCACCAATCATTTGAACTAAGAAAATTGACAACATGAAGAATGGTAAAATGATAACTGGGAAGACCGTTGTCATAATCATATTCGTATTTTCGTCTTCTGATTTTTCATTTTCATTTAAAATTTCTCGTTCAATTTCGATTGGATCATAAATTTTATTAAAATCTTCAATTGATATATTAGAATCTAAGATATTTAAGCTCACTTTAGTATTTGTTAAAGCATTAGTTATTAATTGATAATCCATTGTATCAATAAAACTTTGACTAATAATTTTAGCACTCAAACCCTTTTCTTCTAATTCTTTTAAGTGAATAACAATAATATCATTATCTTCTTCTATTAAATCATTAACTTTATCAATATCATCTTCGTATTTTGTTACTTCAAAAGCCGATTCATCCGAATCAACAATTTGCAAACTAGAAGCATTCAATTGTTCTTCTAAAATATCATAAGCACGATTAGTATCATCAATTACATATACTTTTTGGGCATCATCAAAATCGCCACCAAAAAAAGTAATAATACTATCGATATTAATAATGCCAACAACAACCAAAGCAATTATGATATTAGCAACTAAAAACCATTTGGTTTTTACTTTTCTTTTTAAACTAGCACCTATTAAATAATTTAGTTTACTTCTCATAAGCTTCACCTACTTTCGATACAAAAATTTCATTTAATGAAGGTTCCTCAACGACAAATTTAGTAATATTTTTATTTTTACTTACAACTTTAAATACTTTATCTACACTATCAATACTTTCAATTTTAACTTCAAATTCGTCAGATTTCTCAGTAACTTCTAAAACACCATCAATTTTTTCTAAAGCATCTTTAGAAATATCACCCTTAATTAAAATATTTTTCTTACGATACTGTTCTTTAATATCACTAATGTAGCCATCAATTACGGCTTTTCCTCTTAACATTACAACAATTTTTTTACAAAATAATTCAACATGGTTCATTTGATGTGATGAGAAAATAATCATGCTACCACGAGAAGCCATTTCTAGAATCATTTCTTTAAATAATTCAATATTAATAGGATCCAATCCAGAAAATGGTTCATCTAAAATAAGTAATTTAGGATCATTAATAAGTGCTGTTATAAACTGAATTTTTTGTTGATTTCCCTTTGATAATTCTTTTATTTTTTTATCTTTATATTCACTAATTCCAAATCTTTCAAGTAAAGTATCCAATTTAGCTAAAATATCACTTTCAGCCATTCCTTTTAATGTTCCATAAAATAAACATTGTTCCTTAACTGTCATTTTTGTTAATAAACTTCTTTCTTCAGTTAAGAAACCAATTTGGTCAGTAACACTATAGTCAATTTTTTTACCATCTAATGTAACATTCCCACTTGTTGGCTCTAAAAGTCCCATAATCATTCTAAAAGTTGTTGTTTTTCCGGCTCCATTTACACCAAGAAGACCAAATATTTCACCTGGTTTAACGGTAAATGATAAGTTGTCAACCGCTTTAAAATCATCATAATATTTTGTAATCTTATCTACCTTTAACATATATTCCTCCTATAACTAGCCTAAATTATACTCTTATTTAATGATTATTTCAATAATTGTTACAGTTTTATAATATTAAATTTAATTTTTAAACAACCAAAAAAATCATAAATTAGATTTACGATTTTTAATTAATTAAAAAGATTTTAATTTGATTATTTTTATTTCTAATTATTCTTAAACATTGCACCAAATTGATTTTCAATTTTTTTAACTAGTTGTAACCCTGATGCGACCTCTTCTATAGGACATTTTAGAAAATCCGCGATTTCTAATATTCCTGATTTTGATGGAAGACAATATTCTTTAGTGTAAATAATTTTACTAATACTAATTATTAATTCATCAATTGTACTATCAACTACAACATCCTGAAAAAGAAAATTTCTTACAGTTTCAATTCTTCTTATCTCACATTCTAAAAGTTTAATAAATTTAGTATCATTAACTGTTCCTAGCAAAAATAAACTTTCAATATCATCTTGTAATGAAAACGAAATGGGCATCATTTTACTATGTAAAAAATGGAATCCATAATCGTTTCCAAATGGTAGTCCAAAATAGAATAATATCACCATCATTGCTTGGATTTGAATATTTATATTTTTATCAGTAAAATTTGGGTTTGAACCATAAAATAATCTATAAATTTCGATAAGTGCTTTTTTATCATTAGTAATATTTTGAACATTCATATAAAGTTCCTCTTTTCTTGCTAATTATTTTAAAAAGGATTACGTAATTTTTTTGATAACATAAAATTATAGTAAGTGTCTTTATTAGTTACATCCTCAATAATTGGTATACTGCTTGGTAATTCATTTAACGATAGTGGATCGATTTCCATCAAACACACACCACTTTCAAATCTATCTACCTTGAAATACTGATTTTGATAAAGGAAGAAAATTCTTTTCTTTTTTATTTCATACATATTATCAAAATTATCTAAAATAAAATCGCAATAATTTTTTTCATCAATCCTATGATTTTCTAAAATTATTTTTTGGCTTGTACCAATTAATTCTTCTAAAGCCATCGTATAATAACTACAATTATTAAAAGTTTTTTTACGAACTCTATATAAATTATCTTCAGTTGGTAGATATTGTTGTTCTATATAGAAGGCTTTATTTGGATAGTCGTTTAATAAACTACTCATATATTTATAATCTAATAAAAACTTTTTTTGTTGTTTTAATTTTTTCTTTTTAAGCATATTTTCAATTATTTTTAATGTTTGCTCTATTTTATAATTAAAATCATTACTATTAGTGACAATGTTTAAATAATCATGCCCAAGCCAAGCTAATTGTGTTTTTAAATCCAACTCTCTTGCCTCATCAATTGTTTCCGTTCTAGCATTATTGTTAGATAATGTATAAAACTGTTCTGCTCCATTTGCTGCCGTTACAAGATGAATAACACCATCATATCTTTCTAACAAAAATATTTCTTGCACCCTCTTTTCACGCAAAAGACGATTAAAATCTTGTTCTTCTAAATAAGCCTTATTATCCATAATTCCTCTGTCATGAATAACAATCGTATCTTTCTGGTTATCAAATACACTATTACCAATAATTTTCTCTTTCATTAACTGATAATCAAAAATAATTTTTTGAAATTCAAAAGAATCTATTTTATTTTCACCAAAAGGTTTTACACCACTATTAATTAATTCAGTTGCACTTTCATTAATTATAATTACGTTAAATCCAAGTTTTTCAAAATAATTTTTAATTGAATTAATCGCTGTCGATTTACCAGCACAAGGACCACCAGTTAAAACTATTTTTTTTAGTGACATAAAAATTCCTCCTAAAACTTTTTTAAAACTTTTTGTAAATAACAATTACCACATAACGGTTCATATCTAATAGAATCATTATCATCAATGGCAATTGATTCACCATCAGTAATATAATTATTATTAACAATTCTAGCATTAAATCGTGATTTTTTACCACAAGAACAAATTGTTACTAATTCCTCAAGTTCATCAGCTACTTCCATCAACCTTTTACTACCTGTAAAAAAATTACTTTTAAAATCCGTCCTAAGACCATAACAAATAATAGGTATATCAAAATATTTAGTAATAGTCCATAATTCATCGACTTGATTCTTAGATAAAAATTGGGCCTCATCAACTAAAATACAAATTGAATCTTTTAAAACTTTTAAATTCGAATCACTAAATAAACTTTCATTAGAATCTAGTAATAAATCTACAGGTGATGAAATTCCTATTCGTGATACAACTTTATTATCGCCTTTGGTATCAATCTTTGGCTTTATAATTGGACATTTCATATTTTTTTCTTTATAATTGTGTGCTACTTGTAAAAGAACTGTACTTTTTCCTGCATTCATTGCTCCATATCTAAAATATAATTTTGCCATTATTAAACTCCTTATTACTATTAGTTTTTTATTAACATTTTTGTTTTAGAATAATTTTTTAGTTGTAATAATTCTTTTATAGTTTCATCAAATAACATGACAATTTTTCTTGGAAGTCCTAACCTAAAATATCTTTCTAAAATATATTTTTTATCTTTATAATTGGGAATTACGAATATTCCATTATCATCCTGTTTAAAAATAAAACCAAATTCATCAATTAAACCTTGAATATTTATATCACTAGTAAAATATTCACTTTTATTTATTTTTAATTTATTATCAAATATATTCATATATTTATATATTTTATCACTTGTTAAATAATAACTTTTAGAAGAAATAAAAAAATTTGCTATAACTATATTTGAATCAATTTTTATTGCCATATACTTTTGCCCTTTCTATTATCTTTAAAAATTTGTAATAACAGTTTATTAAAGTGTAAATATTATACTTGTATTTTAATTAGAAAAATGTATCATTAAAATACACTTTTATTTTCAATATTATCTTTAAATTTATATAATTTGGCTGGTTTTTTGCCTTCAAATTTCATTGTTAAATTTGTATCTTCAACAATATTTAAACTAAGAATTTTTTTTCTAAAATTTCTACGGTCAAATTCTTTCCCTAAAATTGCCTCATAAACTTTTTGTAATTCTGGCATTGTAAAATTATTAGGAAATAATGATGATAAAATATTAGATTCGACTATTTTCTGTTTTAAAAAATCAATCGCACTAGCAAGTATTTCTTCGTGATCATAAGCAAGTGAAGGAATTTTATCTATTCTAAACCAATCGGCATTAGATGTTTTAGTTGTCTCTTTTAAAATGTTTACTCGATTGCAATCAATAACGCCTATATACCCTACTGCGACCATGCGCATAACCGGTGAACGATTAACTTTACCGAAAGTTTTGAACTCATAAATATTAATATCTTTAATTCCTGATTTTTCAAAAATTTCTCGTTTAGCACCATCAAGTAAGTCTTCATCATTTCTGATAGCTCCACCTGTTAGGCACCATTCACCCATAAAGGGTTCATTCTTTCTTTTAATTAATAAAACTTTAGGTACTCCTCTTTCGACTGTAAAAATAGCCGTTATAGCATGTATACCTTGTTTCTTATAATAACTCTTATTTACTTGCATCTATCATCACAATTTTATTATAAGTGTTTTTTATACACTTGTCAATATATAAAAAAATCTTTTTATAACTTTTTAGCATAAAAAGATTTTTATTTACATAATTATAATTTATAAATTGCTTAACTTTTCTTTAACAATTTTACTGACACTACCCATATCAGTTTTGCCTTTTAAAATTGGTGAAATTGAACCAATGATTTTACCCATATCACGTTCTGAAGTAGGATTAATTTTAGCAAATGCCTCATCAATAACTTTATTAACTTCTTCATCACTTAATTGTTCTGGCATATAAGTATTTAAAATTTCAATTTCTTTTTGATTTTGATCAATTAAATCATTTCGATTAGCCTTTTCAAATTCTACAATTGCTTCTTTTCTAGATTTTATTTGTTTAGAAATAATAGCTATAACTTCATCATCATTTAATTCACGCTTTTTATTTAATTCTTCCATCTGAATAGCGCCTTTTACCATTCTAACAACCGATAATTTTTCTTTATCTTGTGCTTTCATTGCTAATTTTAAATCTTCTAATATTTTATTTTTCATCTTTATTTCCTTTCTTTAGATAAAAAAGCCACATTATGCGGCTCTATTATATTCTCTATTCCTTCTATTATTTTTACGGCTATTTTTAATTGCTTCTTCTCTTGCTTTTCTTCTTTTAACTCCTGGTTTTAGAAATCCTTCTTGTCTTTCTCTAATTTCTTTTTGGAGGCCACTTTTTGCATTTCTTTGTTTTAAAACACGAATTGCGTCATCAACTTTTCCATCATGGACAACAACTTTTGTCATTTAGTATCCCTCCCTTCTAAAACTAGTGTTATTATATCATTTAAGTGTTTATTTTTCAACATTTTTTTCATTAAAGATTAAAAAATTGCAAATATACAATCAATTTAATACAATGTTTGACTAAAATTATTTTATTACTTTTTTAATTTTTAGTAAAAATTAGTTAATGTTTTTCCTGTTTGGAGATATAAATATAATGCAATCTTTATACTTTGTTGTCTTATTTTTCATTTCAATAATCGTTCACCACATTTTTTAAGTATTTTTAAATCTATTATCTTAAAATAAACTTTTTACCTAAATAAATTTATTTTTATATAGAAATAAACACTATTGACTTTATATATATTTTAAGTTTAGAATGATATATAGGATATGGGGGATTATATATGTTCAAAAAATCACTTACTACTTTATATAATAGTGCGTTATTATTTATTTTAACATTTGCCAATTTATTAATAATTACGGTATGTCTATATTTAATTAAAATATCTATAACTGTCTTTAATATGCCTATTGCCTTTATTTTATCAATTGTTGAATTATACTTTATAAAAAAGGATAAAATTAAGAATATAGCAATTTCTTCCGTAATTACTATAATAGTTTTTCTTATCTCAATTATCATAAGTGGAAATATATACGATAAATCTTTTGATGGCAATGCTTATCATAAGGAAGCTATTGGATTACTAAAAAATGGTTGGAATCCTACTTATGGTTCCTTAGAAGATTTTGGCGAAAAAACTGACTTATCAACTATTCATTATTTATTTATTGAACCATATCCAAAGGCCACATGGATATATGGGGCTAACGTGTATAAATTAACTAATAACATTGAAACGGCAAAATCATTTAATCTTATTTTTCTATTTGTTGCTATAACAATTGTGATATATTTAATTAATAAATATAGTAAACAAAAAAAATTATCTTTAATAATGGGATTAGCAGTTGGTTGTTTCCCAATTATTTGGCAACAAATACTCAGTCTTTATGTGGATGGTTTTATGGGTTATATTTTGCTTTTAACTATAATATATATGTATTTATTAACGAAAGAAAATAATAATAAAGAATATTTTTTTATAATTGGTAGTCTTTTAATTATATTAATTAATATTAAATATACTGGGCTTATGTATGCTGGGATATTTTGTTTAGGATATTATATTTACTATTTTGTAATAAAAATAAAAAACAAAGAATATAATCAACTCTTAAAATTTACCTTAAAATTTGTAACTATTGTTTTAGTAGGAGTTTTATTTGTTGGTAGTAATTCTTACGTTAAAAACATTTTTGATTATAAAAATCCATTATATCCATTAATTGGTGAAGATAAAATAGATATTATGACAGAATTGGAGCCTGCCACTTTTGAAAACAAAAGTGCTATAAAAAAAAGTATTATTTCATTATTTAGTTATACAGCTAATATTGGTCGCTTTAATAATCAAGTACCATATTTTAAAATTCCCTTTACAATCAATAAATATGAGCTAGATCAAATTAGTGAAGACACACGTATTGGTGGTTTTGGTGTTTGGTTTAGCGGTATATTTATAATTTCAATTATAGTTATAGGAATTTTCTTTTTAATTAATTTAAAAAATAAAAATTATAATCTTTTAATAATGTTAGGAATTCCAACTATTATAATATTAGGATTTATGACTACTATTAGTGATGGCTGGTGGGCTAGATACTCACCACAAATATTTTTTATTTCATTAATTGCTTTATATTTATTACTAAAAGATAATAAAAAGATTATTAATTTAATGGGATATGCTTTAATGTCATTAATAATAATAAATACCCTATTATGTGGTTTTAATCTATATAAAGGACTAATTGTTAGTAAAAACGCTATTGTTGTTCGAAATGAAATAAAAAATAAAAAAATTTATATTGAGCCAGCTAATAAATTCCTTACAGGATTATATTATAATTTTGAAGATTTAAATTGTGAATATACGGTTGTGCCATATGGTACACTCAAAGACAAAAAATATTTTATAAATGATATCGTTGGATATGAAATTATAGAATAAAATATAAAGTTATTTATTCCTTGAATAATAAAAAAATAAGACTGCTGCAAACAATAATCAGTAGTCTTTTATAAAAAAACAAACAATACAACATAATTAAGATAAAAATTAATTCAATTTATATATATACTATTGTCATTACAATAATTCCATATAATAAAATTAAAATAGCTAATACTTTATCATTTAATACTAAATCAACAGGATCACCTAAACAATCTCCTTCTATATTTAAACTATATTTCATCAATATTAAAATTACAAAAGGAACTGTTAGTACTAATTTATTACCAAATTTTACGATGTTGTTAGAATCTACAGTCCATAAAGAATAAAACATTATTGAAAGTGATAAACACATATACATGTTTTTATCCAAAAATGCTTCATTATAATATTTTAAAACTTCTCTTGATTTATTTCCAGATTTCTTAATCTCATTTCGTCTTTTACCTAAACCTAAATAAAAAGCTGCTGACATAATAGTTAAGTATAACCAATTTGATACTTCTATTTTAAGTATACTTGCTCCAAATATCACTCTTATTAAAAATCCCATCGATAAGATAAATATATCTACAAGTGGTATATCTTTTAGTCCAAAACTATATAAGATATTTATAATTAAATAGATTAACAAATAAATAAAACTTATGTGAATTATTTTATAAACAGCTAAATATTGAAAGAAAATAGAAAGAATAAATAATAATATAGCGAGAATGCTTGCACTTTTAACACTTATAATTTCAGACGCAATTGGTCTATTCTTTTTCTTTTCGTGAATTTTATCCTTTTCCTTATCTTTAATATCATTTATAATATAAACTACTGAAGAACAAAAACTAAAAGCTAAAAAGGCAAATAAAGTTGGGACTAATTTTTTTAAATCAAAAAATTGACCACTAAAAATTAAAGGGAAAAAGATTAAAAAGTTTTTTATATAGTGTTGTGGTCGCATTAATTTTATATAATTCTTCATATTATTCACCCTCTTTTTTTAAATGTAAACGTATTAAGAAGTATGTATGTAATTGGTAAACCTATAATAAATGCTATAATATATGAAACTAATTTATATAAGTAAAATATATCTATAAAAATATAAAGGCATACTAGGTTAATAACAAAATTGGGAATATTTGCTATAAAAAAACTTATAAATTTATCAATACTTAGTTTATTATTAAATGTTAGATAACTATGCAAAATGTAAGAAATAAATAAATTTGTTATATACCCTATTACAAAAGATAATTTTTTATCAATATTAGAAAACAAAAAAGTAAATAATATTAAGATAATCATATTTATAATCCCTATCATTAAAAATCTTATAAACTTAGGCTTTATAAAAAGATGTTTAATTTTGTTTATTAATGATGGCCTATAAGCTTCATATTTAATTATTTTATCTTTTTTTACTATATATCCACTTACTGACAAATTAATTAATGGTAAATCTGAAGTACTGTCAGTATACATTTCTTGTATTTCTATATTAGGATATTTAATAAATAATCTTTTCACCTTCTCATCAGCATAACAATTTAAAGTATTAAATTTTCCTGTTTTTATATCAACATCAGTTGCAATTAATTCCTTAATTTTCATCTTTTTACAGATTTTGCTTAATAAAAAATTAGGAGAAGCCGATATTATTATATCATTTTTACTGTTATTTTCTAGATACCATTTTTTTATTTTATAATAATTTTTATCCCAAAACTCATCAACTAGTTCTTCAGTCTTATCAAAATATTTTAGAAATGAAAAAAATACCTCTTTCATTTCTGTTTTTGTTTTAATGCTTAAAGCATATAATATTAAATACCAAAACATTTTAGGGAAACATCGGCATATACTTTTCTTCTTTTTGAAGCAAAATATAAAAAAATCTACAGATGAGTCACCATCATAAATCGTTCCATCAAAATCATAGATATTTGCTTTCATTGGTTGATTCCTTTCACAATTTTGTAACTTTTTATTTAAATGATAATTTTTTTTCATTATATCATATTTATTTTTCTCAATCAAATTACCTATATTATTAGTAAATAATTTATATAAAATCAAAAATAATTATAAAGGTATTTTATGTTGTATCCGTATTGTTGCTTTTTTATTTATATTAATCATTGATAACTTTGTTTATATTTGAATTAAAGTACACTTTCTTATTAAAAAAAGAGAAAAATTTCTCTTTTCATTAACAAATTAACCTAATATAAGTTCCTACTATTCTTCCGGCTTTAGAAATTATTTCAATTAAAATTTGCAAAATTGGCAAACAAAACATACAAATAATTACTAAAGAAAATAATAAATTTAATATTTTTAACTGCTTACTACTTTTTAATTTGCTTAACATAAGTTTCCAGTTACAATACGGCGAATAGCAGTCCCTAAACTTCTGCCTAAATCTAATAAAGAATTTAATGCTTTGGAGAAAGCATTTATCATAGTACCAGAGATGCTCCCACCATTAATATTTAGTAACTCCATTTTTTGTAATTGAATCATTTTTCGTCCCTCCTTAATAATTACATGCAAGTGGTCTTACATATCCATCAATAACCCCAATTAGAAAAACGATACCTCCTCCAATTAAGAATAATGTACCAATTCCACCACCATTGATTTCTTTTAACTCATTAGTATTTAATTTTTGCACTAATTCTAATCCTCCTTTATTCTTTCTCTTATTTCTTTAAATAAGGTCGTATTTTCATGTTTTAAACTAAAAATAACATATTGCTTATTTTGTAAAATCTCATCGCTGACAATTTTCAAAATAATATTATAATTATTATCATAAGTATTTTTTTCAAATTCAATAAGTTCAAAGGCATATTCTTGATTATCAATTATCAATTTATTTTGTTCAATTTTATTAAAATATTCTTTAGTCACAGTTGTATAAAGATATAAACCATCATCATTAAATGTTACATTAGCAATATAATGTTTATATTTTGTGTATTTAAAACAAAAACCAAAAATTATAACTAAAGCTAACGTAATTGTGATGATAACTGTAAATGAATAAATTTTTGAAGGTTCATGTCTTAAAATACAAGTATCTTTATATTTACTTATCGGCATCATTTTTACAAACATCCTTTTTAATTTTATGATTAGAAAATTCAATAATCCTATCAAATAAATCCATATTTTCCAAACGATGTGAAATAACAATTATAGTTTTATCGAAATATCGTTTAATGATATTTTTTAATATCTTTCTTTCTAAATTAGTATCTACTTGGTTAAGCCCCTCATCAATAATTAAAATTTTAAAATCTCGCATTAAACTTCTAGCTAATACAATTCGTTGAGCTTCGCCACCTGATAAATTAAACCCATTTTCTTCTATTAGCATATTAAATCCAAGGTTATTATTTTTGACAATCTCATCTATACAACACAAATGTGCGATTTCTAAAAATTGCTCTGCTGTTGATTTATTTTCCAAATCTATATTATTTTTAAGTGTATCATTAAATAAAGTTTCGTGTTGTGATATATAAACAATATTTTCTCTTATTGACGATTCAGTATAATCATTAATATCAATGCTGTCTATCATAATTTTATCTCTTTCTAGTTTATAATAACGCAATAGTAATTTTAATAAGGTGCTTTTGCCACTACCACTAGATCCAATCATCATAATTTTTTCAGATGGAGTAATGGAAAAATTTACATTATTTAAAACGAAACTGCGATCATCATAACTATAACTAAGATTTTTGAAAGATATATTACCTATTATCTCTTTTTTTACAAAACCATTATCAACATTTGGCTCAATAATTTCTAAAATTCTTTTTATCGCCTCCTTAGCTTCCTTAACTTGTATGCTGAACTGTAAAGTATTCTTAAGCGGAGATAAAAAATAAGAAAATAGTGAATTAAATACCAATAAATTCCCAATTGTTAATTTTTGCTCTAAGATAAGTAAACTACCAATAAATATAATTATTATAAGGCTTATATCACTAATAGCTTCTGTGACAAAATTCTGTTTATTATATAAAACTTGAAATTTAAATATTTTCTTTAAAAAGCTAATAAATTTTTGCTCAAACTTATTAATAACAATATGCTCACCATTTATGCCCTTAATACCTTCAAAACCATTAATAGCTTCAATCATATAAGATGTATAATCAGCTTTTTTTCTTTGAACTAATTCGACATAATGTTTAAACATCGGAATAAAAATTGTTGTTACTAGTATATAAAGCAAGAATACAATAATTGAAATAAAAAACAATTCTTTACTTATAAAATATAAAATAATACAAGCAATGACTGATAAAGGAAAATCAATAAAAATAAAAACAATTATTTTACTAATAATATCCCTAATTTTTTCTAAGTCATTTATCCTAGAAGCTATCTCACCTGTTGTATGATTACGATAATAATTATACGGAAGTAAGATAATGTTTTTAAAAACATTGTTAGTTAAAATTAATTCTATTTTTTCGTTTAAATAAGCTAGTAACTGATTTCGAAAAAAATCTGATAAAAGTTTTAGAAAGGTAAACACTAAAAATATATTGAATAGAAAAAATAAATAACTTTTTGATTGTGTAAAATAAAAACTATCACCAATGAACTTAAAATAATATGAACCAGCAATAGAAAAAACAGTATAAAAAATGGAAATAATTATTATATTGATAATTATTTTTTTGTTTAACATTAAAATATCTAAAAGTATTTTTAAGGGTTTATGTTCTTTTGTATATAAGGGAATTTTCTTTATTGGATACATAAACAAAAAAACATTATTCCATATTTTATCGAATTCTTCCAAAGATATAGTTTTAACTTTGTTTGCTGGATCAGCTATTGTTAACTTCTTGCTTTTATAATTGATATTATAAATAACTATATAATGATTATATATATTATCTATTGTAACAGACGCAATACACGGTAAAATCATATTTTGTTTATTTATATCGGAAATAGTTGCTTTAACACCACTAGCTTCAAAACCAATTTGCTTAGAAGCTTCAATCAAGTGATAAGCTGTTGTTCCGTTTTTGGTTGTTTTGGTCATCTCTTGCAATTGTCTAGTACTAATATAACCCTGATAATATTTAATAATCATTTGTAAACATGAAACACCACAATCCTTAACGCCACTTTGTTTAACAAATGGATATTTTTTTAACACTATCTCACCTCCTTACTATTAACATACAACAAAAGAGATAAGATTCCTTGTTAAAGAACAAAATTCAAAATAAATTTTGAATATCTTTAAGTTCGCACCTAAAGTTTTCTACTTCATCGCCTTCGTTACCTAACTGCTCCATAGACTTAAAATCCGATAGTCGCTACCGTACTTAATTTTTATTTATTATTCTTTATTTAGTCTTTTTGAATTTGTTCGTCTATATTATAACTTCTTTCATATATTTCTTTATTCCCTCAAACATTATATTTATAGCCGCATTATAATCTCTATCTAAATAACTCTTACAATTAGGGCATTCATATTCTCTTA